>NZ_VCKW01000128.1 GCF_005889715.1 Actinomadura soli | reverse complement strand
GGCATTCTTCGAGTTCGGCATTTTCGGGGGAGCGGTGGGGATGGGAGGAGCATGGGGGTACGACTGCGCAGGGTGTATGAGCCGGTCTCGTCCGGTGACGGAAAGCGGATACTCGTCGACCGTGTGTGGCCGAGGGGACTGTCCAAAGAGAAGGCCCGGCTGGACGAGTGGGCGAAGGACGTCGCCCCGTCCACCGAGCTTCGCAAGTGGTACGGCCACTGTGTTGATAAGTTCGACGAGTTCGCCCGTCGATACAAGGCCGAACTTGACGATCCCGAACGCGCGGCGGCGCTGAGCCGCCTGCGGGAGCTCTCCGAGCAGGGGCCGGTCACCCTGCTTACCGCGACCAGGGACGTCGATCACAGCCAGGCCGCCGTCCTGGCGGAGGTCCTGCGACACGGTGGGTAAACGTCATTGGGATGGCCAGAATGTGCCACGGCATAAAGATGCCATCGGGCGCCGCGTCCCGCCCCACGTCACACGGGTTCTGGAACGCTTTCTATGCGGTCTGTAAGGCCATTTGAATTCTATCCATCAACTTGATGGAACGTTCCTTTCACAATGAATCCCGTTGGACGCTCCATTCTTGCTGATCACTGCAGGTGTACCGAGGTCAAGCCCGGGTTTTCGCGTGTTGAAAGTTGGTGATTGACCGTTCTAAAGGGCCAGCTTTACGCTCCCTTTGCGCAGGCTCCAGCAAGGAGGAATCGCATGCGTAAAGGGATCGTTTTCTCGGCGGTCGCTGCAATCGCCATGGCCGCCGCGACAGCGGGGCCGGCGGCGGCCGCATCGCCCGGGTCGTACCTGGTCCCGGGTCCTGACGGTGTCACGATCGAGATCGCGACCGTCAACGGGTCCGGCTGCCCGGCGGGAACGGCCGCCGTCGCAGTGTCGGACGACAAGGAGGCCTTCACGGTCACCTACAGCGACTACCTGGTGCAGGCGGGCGGCGGCGCGGCTGCGACCGACTTCCGCAAGAACTGCCAGATCAGCATGAAGGTGCATGTCCCGCAGGGATTCACCTACGCGATCTCGAACACCGACTACCGGGGCTTCGCGTCCCTGCCGGCCGGTGCGACCGGTGTGCAGAAGGCCAGCTACTACTTCCAAGGCCAGCAGCAGACCGCTGCGAAGACGCACACGCTTCGGGGGGAGTACGCCGACAACTTCCAGTTCACCGACACCAACGACGTCGGTCAGCTCGTGTGGAAGCCGTGCGGCGAGGAACGCAACTTCAACATCAACACCGAGCTTCGCGTGACCAAGGGCTCGGACCCGTCGGAGCTGGCCTTCATGGCGATGGACTCCGCCGACGGCAGCATCAAGACCATCTACCGCTTCGAGTGGATGAAGTGCCCCCCCGCGTGGTGAAGGAGTAGGAACAATGCGTAAAAGCCTGACTGCGGCAGCGGCGGCCATCCCCGCCCTGGCGCTGGCGCTGGCCGCGGCCCCGGCCGCGTCCGCGGACGTCAACGACCCCCCGCCCGACGAGAAGATCACCATCGACGTGCTGACCGTGAACGGGTCCGGCTGCCCCGCCGGCACCACCGCGGTCGCCCCGGCGAGCGACAACACGGGCTTCACCGTCACCTACAGCGACTACCTCGCTCAGGCCGGCGGCGACTCCAACCCGACCGCCTTCCGCAAGAACTGCCAGCTGGCCCTCCGCGTTCACGTGCCGCAAGGCTTCACGTACGCGGTCGCCGGAGCCGACTACCGCGGCTTCGCGCACCTTGAGGAAGGTGCGACCGGCCTGCAGCGTGCGAGCTACTACCACCAGGGCCTGTCGCAGACGAGCCAGTCGTCTCACACGCTCAAGGGCTCGTACTCCGACAACTGGCAGTTCTCCGACCGGACGGACGTCGCCGAGCTCGTCTGGAAGCCCTGCGGCGAGGACCGCAACTTCAACGTCAACACCGAGCTCCGCGTGATGAAGGGCTCCTCGAAGGACACCAGCTTCATGGCCTTCGACTCCACCGACGGTAGCGTCAAGACGACCTACCACCTCTCCTGGAAGAAGTGCGAAGCCTGAGCCTGACGTCTGACGCTTGATATCGGACGTCGAGTTCGCCGGGCCGCGTCCTCACCCAGGGAGGACGTGGCCCGGTCTTCGTACCCGCGTGTTCACCGCGGGTATACCCCCATCAGCCTGCGCCCCGCCGTCCCGGCTGGATCGTTCCCGTGCCCGGAACCTGATCGTTCCGTGCCCGGGGCGGACCGGCCGGGACGACGGCCGTGACCTGGCGAGTCGCGTCAAAGGCGATGAGAGACGGGATTTAGAGTGGAGGGTCTCCGAGGAAGGGATCCTTACCATGCCGTTGGCCCCTCGCTTCCCGGCCCCGCCCGAGATCTTGGCCGTGCTGGAGGAGTCGTACGAGAAGGTCCTGCGGCGTGACCCGGGCGAGGCGGAGTTCCACCAGGCCGTCCACGAGGTGCTGGAGTCCCTCGGCCCGGTCCTCGCGGCACGGCCCGGGCTGGGCGCCGCGAAGCTGGTCGAGCGGCTGATCGAGCCCGAGCGGCAGATCATGTTCCGGGTGCCGTGGCAGGACGACGAGGGCCGCGTCCACGTCAACCGCGGGTTCCGCGTGGAGTTCAACGGCGCGCTGGGCCCGTACAAGGGCGGGCTGCGCTTTCATCCCACCGTCAACCTCGGCATCGTGAAGTTCCTCGGCTTCGAGCAGATCTTCAAGAACGCGCTGACCGGGCTCGGCATCGGCGGCGGCAAGGGCGGCAGCGACTTCGACCCGCACGGCCGGTCGGACGAGGAGGTCATGCGGTTCTGCCAGTCGTTCATGACCGAGCTGTACCGGCACGTCGGCGAGCACACCGACGTCCCGGCCGGTGACATCGGCGTCGGCGGCCGCGAGATCGGCTACCTGTTCGGCCAGTACCGGCGGGTGACGAACCGGTGGGAGGCGGGCGTCCTGACCGGCAAGGGCCTGCTGTGGGGCGGCTCCGCGGGCCGGACGGAGGCCACCGGGTACGGGAACGTCCTGTTCACGGCCGAGATGCTCCGGCGGCGCGGCGAGGACCTGGACGGCCAGCAGATCGTCGTGTCCGGGTCCGGGAACGTCGCGATCTACACGATCGAGAAGGCGCAGCAGCTCGGCGCGAACGTGATCACCGTGTCCGACTCGGGCGGCTACGTGGTGGACGAGAAGGGCATCGACCTCGACCTCCTCAAGCACGTCAAGGAGGTCGACCGGGGCCGCGTGTCCGACTACGCCTCCCTGCGCGGCGCGTCCGCGCGGTTCGTGCCGGGCGGCCGGGTCTGGGACGTCCCGGCCGACATCGCGCTGCCGTCCGCGACGCAGAACGAACTGGACGCGGAGGCGGCGGCGATCCTCGTCCGCAACGGCGTCAAGGCCGTCTCCGAGGGCGCGAACATGCCGGCGACGCCCGAGGCCGTCCACGTCTTCCAGGAGGCGGGCGTCGCGTTCGGCCCCGGCAAGGCCGCCAACGCGGGCGGCGTCGCCGTGAGCGCGCTCGAGATGCGGCAGAACGCGGGCCGCGCGTCCTGGACGTTCTCCCGCGTCGAGGAGGAGCTCGCCGGGATCATGAGCGCCATCCACGACACCTGCTACGAGACCGCCGAACGCTACGGCGCCCCCGGCGACTACGTGGTCGGCGCCAACATCGCCGGTTTCGAACGCGTAGCCGACGCGATGCTCGCCCAGGGCCTCATCTAAGGCCGCCCTAAAGCGCCCTGGGCTGATACTCCAGCCGCAGATCGCGGTCTTGGTGGTCGTCGTCGGCTGGGCGCTGCCGCCGGACGCGACTTATGGGCATTCGCCCGCAGGTATGTGATGACGGCTTGCCGCTGGGTGGCTTCAGGCGTACCTGGGCTGAAGACCACGCAGTGGCCGCGTCGGCCAGAGTGGAGATTCTCCGCGAACCACGACCCCGGCCAGCTTCCGGAGAGCCCCGAAACAGGGGCGTCGCGGTGGTGTCCGTCGGCAGGTTCGAACATACGCCTATCTGGGAATGGTGACTCTCAGTATTCGTTTGGGGACGCACAGTGAAGAAAGTCGTCCTCCGGTACCCGAAAAGGATGATTCGTGAAATCTGGATCCGTCACCGTCCTCGCCGCCGCGACGATCGGCGTCGCCGCGCTCGCCTGCACGGGAACAGCCGCGGTGGCCGCGACACAGGCCCCGGTCGTGGCCCCGCGGTCGCTCCAACCGCAGTCGAACGTGCCGAACCTGAGCGCACCCGGTGGGGCACAGACCGTGTCGTACCCGCCTGACCATCAGGTCCGGCACCACCCGACCCGGGTGACGTTCGTCGCCCCGAACTACACCCGCATCGTCGAGGTGCCCACCAACTGCAACGTCGGATGCACGGCCAGGATCGGCTCGGGCGGCCGCACCGCGACACTCGACGTCACGGCGTCGGGTTACACGTGGAGTGCTCCGCTGCAGGTACGGGTCGCAGCCAATGCCGACGCGCCCCTGGAAGGCGGCCGGTTCAGCGGCACCACGAGCACCGAGGGCGTCACCCAGCCGCTGACGGTGAACATCCTCCCGGGCACTCAGGGCTCGGTGTCGATGTTCCCCACCGACGAGCCCGGCAGGGGCGGCGTCCGCGTCCGGTTCGTCATGGAAGACAGCAACGCCGAAAGGTCCGGGCTCAAGACCGACGACCGCATCACCGCCGTGGACGGCAAGCCGATCGCCAACGGCAAGGAACTCAACGCGGCACTTGAAGGCCGCCGCGCCGGCAGCATCGTACCCATCACCATCACGCGCGCCGGAGAGGAAAGGACCCTCAACCTCAGACTCGACTGATACTCCCGCCGCAGGCGGCGGATCGAACCCGACGGCCCGCCCGGCGGGTCGACATCGTCCCCAGTGGGCGGCACGGCCACCGCCGATCGTCTGGTTCCACACGCCACACGATCAGAGCGGTGGCCGTCTCACGTCCCGGCCTCGATCAGACCGAGACCTCCAAGTGCGGCGGGAGCGCCAAAGGGGCCCGGCCTGCCCCGGTCACGGGGCAGAATGTCCTCGACGGCCGGGGACGGACAGGGGGCCATGTGATGGCGGACGGCTCGCAGCGCGACCGCGTGATAGCGGAATGCCTGGCCAAGCAGGGATCGGTCGAGGACTATCCGTTCGGCGACGAGGTCGCCGTCTTCAAAGTCGCGGGACGGATGTTCGCACTCGTCCCGCTGGGTTCACCCCCGGCAAGCATCAGCCTCAAATGCGATCCCGATCTGGCGGTCGATCTCCGCGGCCGCTATGCCGCGATAACCGCGGGCTACCACCTCAACAAGCGTCACTGGAACACCATCATTCTCGACGGCTCCGTCCCCGAAGAAGAGCTTCTAGAGCTGATAGACCACTCCTACGATTTGGTCGTCACCCGCCTGACCAAAGCCCAACGCGACGAACTTCTCCCGTAACGGCCCGTCGCCCAAGGCGGTCTCGGTAAGGATGAAATCCGATGGGGATCGATGCATGGTCACTGCCGCCCAGGACGAAAGCGCCTGCCAGCGTCCCGACCCTGACGCTCCATCAGCAGTGTGCGGGGCCGCCGTCGCCACCGATCAGCGGTGCCTGGCTCACCTGGCTCCGGACACGAGAACCGCTTACCTTGCCACCTTGGGTCCTGGATCCGACATTGACGCCCGCGGCGTCGGCTTCACCGGAGATCTGCTTGCCGAGCTGCTGGACGCGCTCCGTGGTCCGCAGGGCCAACTCCAGATAGGGACCGCCCACTTCAACGAAGCGGCCTTCACCGGGGACGCCTGGTTCAGTGGCGCCTGTTCATTTGGGACGCATGGTTTGAAGGCACGTGCTTCACCGGGACCGCCAAGTTCGACGGAGTGACCTTTACCGAGCCCGTTTCCCTTGCGGCCGTGGTTGTGTCGGGCGAATCGCAGGTGGAGGCGGCTGCGAAGGTGGTTAGCCTTAGTGGACCTGACGCAGTGCCGTTTCGCCGGGTTGCAGCGTGCCGATCAGATCGTGCTGGACGGCCGGTGCGCGTTCGCCGACGGGCCGCGCGGGCGACGGCGGGTGCTGGCCGAAGAGCATCACTGGCGAGCAACCCAGGCCAGTGGCCGGCCGCCGGGGACGGGCGGGTGGCGACGGCTGCCCGAGCCCGCGGAGGTGATGGGCCCGGCGCGTTTGGAGGTGCTGTATCGGCAACTGCGCAAAGCGCTGGAGGACGCCAAGAACGAGCCGGGCGCGGCCGACTTCTACTACGGCGAGATGGAGATGCACCGCGCCAGCACCCATGGCATCGAGAGAATCCTGCTGCGGCTGTATTGGTTGACCTCCGGGTACGGGCTGCGAGCCGGACGCGCACTCGCCACCCTGGCCGTGCTCATCGCCGTGCTGGCCGCCGGAATGAAGTACGCCGGATTCCCAGGAAAGCCCGTCCCGTACCTGGATGCCCTGCTCTACAGCCTGCGCTCCACTGTTGCCGTCGACGTCAAAAGCGCAGCGGTCCCAGAGGAGGTCACCCGCTGGGGACAGGTCTTCCGCGTCATACTCCGGATCGCCGGCCCGTTGTTCGTGGGTCTGGCCGCGCTGGCCATCCGCAACCGAGTCAAACGCTGATCGCCTCCGGTAGGCGCCGCAACGAACTACGCCCCTGATGGCCCGTCGCTCAAGGCAGCCTCAGTCAGGATGAAATCGCACGACTAACCACTGGAGCATTCAGTTTGTTTTTTCATTCGATTCGTACGCGGCCATGAACATGTCCAGTAGACCGTCGACCGCGTTCTCGTCGATGGGACGGGTTGTCAGCAGGCCGCGGTAGTACAGAGTGCCGCACAGCACCTCGGCGGCGAATTCCAGGTTTGCTTCTGCGGCCAGTTCACCGGTGCGCTGGGCGTGGGTGATCCGGTCGAGGGTCGACTGCTCGACGGTGACCAGGAATCTTTCGTCCAGCGTGGCCCGCAGCGTGGAATCGGCCTGCGCCTCGGCGATGACCGCACGGTAGACGGGGCCAAGCGGCGGGTTGGCAAGGGCGAAGCTTGAACGCAGGAACTGTTCGCGCAGATCCGCGCGGACGTCTCCGGTGTAGCGGTAGTCCAGGTCGCTGGTCCACACGAGGCTGAGCGCGTCGAGCAGCAGCGCCGCCAGGGACGGCCAGCGCCGGTAGATCGTGTGCTTTCCGACCCCGGCGCGTCTGGCGACCGCCTCGATGCTCAGGCCAGCGTGACCGACCTCCGCGGCCAGATCGAGGGTGACTCGCAGCAGCTCTTCAGTGCGCGCAGCGCCTCGGCGACGCGGTGTCGCAGGGGTGCCGGTCATGGCACCACTCTATCGGCACGAGGCGTGCCGTTGACAAACATCGAGGCAGCCAGCAATATTGGACTGCGATCGGCACGGTCCGTGCCGATGGTGTGTGATGACGTGTCACCACCCACGATCGCGCCACATCGAGTTCCGCAAGGGGGAGCTGCCATGAGCGGCACCGAAAGCAGCACGTACCAGGGGTTCACGGCCGAGGAGCGGGCCGCGATGAGAGACCACGTCCAGGAGCAGCGGACGGCCGCGCGCCGCGACCCGCGCGCAGGCAAGGCGGCGGAGAAGGCGGCGGCCGCGGAGCGGGACGTGCTCGCGAAGATCGCCGAGATGCGGGACTCGGACCGGACCATGGCCGAGCGCGTCCACGCCGTCATCACGGCCAGCGCCCCGGTCCTCGCGCCGAAGCTCTGGTACGGGATGCCCGCCTACGCCCTGGACGGCAAGATCGTCTGCTTCTTTCAGAGCGCGGAGAAGTTCAAGGCGCGCTACGCAACGCTCGGTTTCAGCGACCAGGCGAAGCTGGACCAGGGCTCGATGTGGGCGGCCGGTTTCGCCCTGACCGAGGTGACGACCGAGGTGGAGAAGCAGATCGCCGCGCTGGTGAAGCAGGCGGTGAGTTGAGGCACTCCCCTGCGGAACCGGCAGCACGACACCGCACTCCGGGTCGATCGTGACCCGCGACCGTTAGGAGCGACCATGACCGCCACTTCCACCTTGACTTCCATCGACTCTGTCACTCTCGAGGTGGCCGACCCCACGGCCGCCAACCACTTCTACGCCACCGCCTTCGGTTTGCACACGCAGGTGCGCGTGCGGGCCGCCGAGGCGCCGACGACCGGATTCCGTGGGTTCACGCTGTCGCTCACGGTGTCTCAGCCGGCCAACGTCAATGCCCTTATTGACGCGGCTCTCGACGCCGGCGCCACGCCGCTGAAGCCGGTCACCAAGTCGCTCTGGGGCTGCGGCGGCGTCGTCCAAGCCCCGGACGGGACGATCTGGAAGGTCGCGACCTCGGCGAAGAAGGACACCGCCCCGGCCACCCGGCGGATCGACGACATCGTGCTCCTGCTGGGAGTCACGGACGTGGCCGCGAGCAAGCGGTTCTACACCGGCCGCGGCCTTGCCGTGGCCAAGAGCTTCGGCCGCATGTACGTCGAGTTCGCCGCGGGGTCGAGCCCCGTCAAGCTGGCGCTGTTCAGGCGCCGCGCCCTCGCCAAGGACGTCGGCGTCTCCCCCGACGGCACCGGATCACACCGGCTCGTGATCTGCAGTTCCGCAGGCCCCTTCACCGACCCGGATGGATTCACATGGAAGGCGGCCCCCGCCTAGCGTTCATGCCGTGCCGCCCCTCAGAGGTCCAGGCCGCCCGCCACTCACAGAGTCCGTGGATGCCGCGAACCTAACGTGCCGGGCAATGTACAGTGCGTCATTTTCGGCGCTAGGTTCGGACGGGTCGTTGGGTCGGCCGCGTGAGGTCGGACGATCCCTCCCGCGAAGGGTGATCCCAAAGGCGGCGGGAAGCACGAGAAGGGCGGCAATTAGGTGCCCGAGGCTGCGGCGCTGTCCGCCCGGCTGATCTGCGAACTCACCGAGGCGGGTGACCTGACGCCGGATTGGCGTGACTCGTTCGAAGCGGCGGCCAGGCATCGGTTCATCCCCGACACGGTGTGGGTCGAGGACGCTGACCGGCTGGTGCCGGTCGACCGTGCCGACGACGAGGCCGCGTGGCTGGAGCTGTGCTACGCCAATAAGGCAGTGATCACGCAGGTGGACGACGGTGTCCCGTCCTTGCCGGGACGGGTCGGCCGGGAGATCACCAGTTCGGCCAGCCGTCCCGATGTCGTGGCAGGGATGTTGGCGGCCTTGGGAGCCGAGCCGGGCATGAACGTGCTGGAGATCGGCACGGGGACCGGGTGGAACGCCGCGCTGCTGGCCGAACGGCTCGGCTCGGACAGTGTGACCTCGGTGGAGGTCGATCCCGCGGTGGCCGACCGTGCCCGCCGTGTGCTGTGGGACGCGGGTTACAAGCTCACGGTCGCAGCCGGGGACGGCGCGTCGGGCTACCCGGAATCCGGGCCGTTCGATCGGGTGATCGCTACCGTCGCCGCGGATCGGGTGCCGCACGCGTGGGCCGAGCAGACCCGTCCGGGTGGCCGGGTGCTCGTGCCGTGGACGACCGACTTCCACAACGGCGCGCTGGTGGCATTCACGGTCGCGTCGGACGCCACTATGCGGGGCCGGATCATGGGGAACGTGGCGTTCATGCGGCTGCGCGCCCAGCGGGGCAAGCGGGCCTCGCTGGACCGGGATGTGAAGGAGGTGGCCGGGGCGCGTAGGTCGTTCACCCAGACGCATCCTTATCCCGTGTTGGGCGAGTATGACGCGTCCTTGGCGATCGGGTTGAGGGTGCCGCGCTGCAAGCTGATCGTCACCCACCACGACGGCGGTGCATACACGGTGTGGCTGGTCGATCCATGGTCGGGTTCGTGGGCCGCGCTAGACGTCGAGCCGGGAGCGGAGAAGTTCCCGGTCCGGCAGTCGGGCGAGCGGGATCTGTGGCAGGAAGTGGAGGACGCCTATCGCTGGTGGGACGGGCTCGACCGTCCCACCAGCGACCGTTGGGGGCTGACCGTCACTCCCGAGGCTCAACACGTCTGGCTCGACACCGAGGAGCATCGAATCGACCGGCCAGGAAGCTGAGAACGCGCGAGAGCCCCGGACCTGGAGGGATTCCAAGGACCGGGGCTCCCATGTCGGTCGGGGAGTGTCAGTGCTTTAGGGATGCCACCAGGGCCGCGAACTCGTGCCGGTCAACCAGCAGCTTGGGGCCGTCGGGGTCCTTGGAGTCGCGGACGGCAATGACGCCGGGGGCCGACGCCATCTCGACGCACTCGCCTCCGGTGCTGGTACTGCGACTGCTCTTGCGCCAGGTGGTGGTGTCCAGGTCCATAGCGCTCCCACCTTGTTGGGGCGTGTCAGTGCTTCAGGGTTGCTACTAGGGCCGCGAAGTCGTCGCGTCCGATGAGGAGCTTGGGGCCGTCCGGGTTCTTGCTGTCGCGGATGGCGATGACCCCGGGGCCGGACGCCAGTTCGACGCATTCGCCTCCGGTGTTGCCGCTGTGACTGCTCTTGCGCCAGGTTGCCGTGTTCAGGTCCATCGTTCTGCCTGCACCTTTCGGATGACATCGAGGGACTGATTTACCGGGAGGGCCTGGGCGCGCACCTCTCTGAGCGCCTTGCGGGTGGCAGCCAACTCGTCTGCCGCCTCCAGCGTGAATCCGCGTGCCGGGCACTCGAAGTACGCGACCTCCCGCATGTCCTCCATGGTGGCGATCGTAAAGGAACTGATGTTCCCGCCGTGCTCGCCCCGCATGGTCACGATGTGCAGCGACACCCCGAGGGCCTCCGGCGCCCCGATGAGGTGATCGCACTGTTCGCGCATGATCTGCGGGTTCCCGACCTCACGCAGTAGGACACCTTCGTCCACCAGGAACGTGCACCCGGGCGGCGGTGGACTCTCTCTGGTGAGGATGCCCTGTCGGGCTAGGCGGTCCTCGGTCTTCTTCTTGTCGCCCATCAGCTGTGCTTCGGCGTAACCGGGCGTCTGGAGCAGACCGTGAACGAGCGAGAGGCTGTAGCAGGTCAGCTCCTCCGCCGTCTCCTCGATGGGGAGCCACTCGTACCAGGTCGGGAACTCGGCGCCCTTGACGAGGTCCTCCCACAGCTCGACCAGCTCGCCGTTCGTCTCGAACTCGCGGTCCATGGTCTCGGCGAACTCGCGGGTGCAGCGCGTCCGGCCGGTCTCGATCTGGCCGATGTACTGGGGCGTGACGCCCTCCCCGTCGCGGGCTCGGCGTGCGACGTTCTCCTGACTCCACCCCTTCGCCTCGCGGAACCGGCGGAACCTGCGCCCGAACGCGACCAGGCTCGGGCTGACCTTCGCTCTCGATCGTCGTGGTGCCATGGGCGCATGTTCTCCCAACCCTGACACAAGCCGCCACCAAGTTCAGAAAGTTGGTCAGGAACAGTTCTCAGGCTGTCACCTGCGCTTCGTGACGCTGTGCACCTGACCGATGGCTCAATAGGGGCGTCCAGCCGGAGAGAATTCGGAGAAGGTCGCAACCCATGTCGTCAGCAGCGTTTGCTCTTGAGGTGCCGCCGCCGCTCGTCCTCGAACCCACTGGTCAGGCGCCTGGTCTCGCGCGGCGGTGTCTCGCCGAGTGGTTCGCCGAGTGGGGGATCGAGGACGACCACGCCGGGCGGCTCGTGGTCTGTGAGCTGGTCACCAACAGCTACCTGCACGGTAAGGGGCAGATCGTCGTCCGGGTGTTCCGGGACGAGCGCGACGGGCGTCCCGTGGTGGAGGTGTGGGACGCCGGGGAGGCGCAGCCGGAGGTCCAGCCCGAAGACGGCGGCGCCCTCTCCGGCCGGGGGCTGATGCTCGTGGCCGAGCTCGTCCACGACTGGGGCGTCCGTCCCCTCAACGAGGGCGGGAAGGTCGTATGGGCGACGCTTCGCTGACGGGCCACCACGCCCGCGGCCATGTCGACCTCAAGGATGAACTTCACGCCCTGCACCTCCACGGTCGCCCTTTTTAGCGTCACGAGTTTCAGCGTCACGAGCTTAGACCGGCGTATTTGGCGGGGGAGACGCCGACCGTCGCCGTGAAGTCGCGGGTCAGGTGCGACTGGTCGAAATAGCCGAGGTCATCGGCCAGGGCCGCCCAGTCGACGCGGACGCCCTCGTCCGCGCGGGACGCGGCCTCGTGCAGGCGCGCCCGGCGCAGCACCCATTTGGGGCTCGCGCCCACGTACTCGGCGAAAAGCCGCTGGAGCGTGCGGGCGGAGACGTGCAGGGTTCCGGCGGCCTGGTCGACGCGGAACAGGGCCGGGTCGGCGGTGATCGTCTCGACCATGGCCGCCACCTCCTCGGCCACGGGATCCGGCGCCGGAAGGACGTCGTCGTCCAGGAGGAACTCCTCGGCCAGGCGCACCATCGCGTCCAGGCCGGTGCTCTGGAGGATGGCGCGGCCGACCTCGTCGACCCGCCGGGGGAACACGGTCGCGGCGGGGACCCGGCGGTCGGCGAGATCGATGACGGGCCCGTCCGCGAACGGGCGGAAGCAGCCGGGCCGGAACTTGACGCCGAGGACCTGCCCCCGGCCTTCGAGACGGCGGACGAAGAGGCTGCGGTCCACCCCGTACACCAGCGGGGCGGGCTCCTCGAAGACGAGGTGGACGTTCGGGTGCGAGAGCACCTTCGTCTCGTACGGTTCGTCCGTCCGCCACCGGACGTGCCAGTAGAACTCCACGAAGCGCGCCATGGCCGTGGAGGGGGCTCGCCGGTCCAGGTGCGCGATGGCCGCGTGCTCGTGGGGATACAGCACTCCGCGTCCGAAGTCGACCACCTGACCAGGGTACTTGGCGCGTTTGTCCAAGAACCGGATCGGCGGGCGTCCGTAGCGTGAGGTCCATGCACGAACAGCATGCGTTCATGAAGGAATGCGCCGCCGAGGCCGCCCGAGTGGCACGGGCCGTCCCGCAGGACCGGTGGTCGGACCCGACCCCGTGCGAGGAGTTCGACCTCCGGACGCTGGTGAACCACCTGGTGCTCTACACGTCCCACGGGCTGGAGCACCGCGCGCTGCGCAAGGAGCTTCCGGACGAGCTGACCGGACGCGACTTCACCGCCGGCGACGCCTGGCCGGACGAGTACGCGGCCCAGCTCGACCGTGGGGTGGCCGCCTGGGCCGACCCGGCCGTGTGGGACGGCGACATCAACGGCATGCCCGCCCCCGACACCGCCGCGATGCTGATCCTGGAGATGGCCCTGCACGGCTGGGACGTCGCGAAGGCCACCGGCCAGGACTACCGCGTCTCGCCGGAGACGGGACGGTTCGTCCTCCAGGTCGTCGAGCAGTACGCGGAGATGTACCGCCAGTACGACGGTTTCGGAGATGCCGTCCCGTCCGGTGAGGGCGCGCCGCCGTTCGGCCGTGCCCTGGCCTCGTCTGGCCGCGACCCGGATTGGCGCAGGCCCGGCTAGGAGGCCGACGCCGGTTCGTCGGAGGCCGGTTCGTCCGAGGCCGGTTCATCTGAGGCCGGTTCGTCCGTTAGGGGGATGAACGGCTTGCGCCCGCCCGGCACGCCCGTCCAGGTCTCGCCGTCGCTCTCGTAGTGGAAGGCGAACGGCAGCCCGGCGGCTGCCAGCGGGCGCGGCCGGTCCATGAGATGGAAGTGCAGGTGCGGCTCGGACGAGTTCCCCGAGTTTCCGACCTGGCCGATCACGTCACCGGCCCGCACCCGGTCGCCCTTCCTGACCCGCACCGATCCGCGCCGCAGGTGCGCGAACACCGCGTACACGCCGTCGCCGAGGTCGAGCACGATGGAGTTGCCGATGATGAACCGTCCCGCCGACAGGGTCAGCAGGGACAGCACCTGCCGGAACAGCATCCCCTCGACCAGCAGGTAGCCGAACGCGGGCCAGGAGTCGCGGCTCCAGTGGTCGCGCTGCCGGCCGCCCGCCTGGACGACGACGCCGTCGGCGGGGGCGGCGACGTCACGTCCGAACCCGGGAAACGTCTCCGGCCGTGACGCGAGCGGCCATTTCCGCAGCGGCCGCCATTCCCGCGCCGGATCGGGCGCGTGGACGAGGTCGATCGCGTACGTCTGGCCCAGCTCGTGCGTCCCGTGGCTGGGGACCTTGTCGGCGGGGCTGTTGACCGGCACCCACCGTCCGTCCACCGGGCACCGCAGGACGACGGGCTCCAGCCCGGGGACACCGCCGGGCACGAATATCAGCCCGACCCCGCAGACGATCAGGACGAACCCCGCCACCGACAGCGCGCCCATGCCGTGCAGCGGCGCGCTCAGTGCCATCGCCAGTCCGATGAAGACGAAGAGCGTTCTGAAGCGTGCCAGTTTCCGGTGCATTTCCGCCTCCGATGGGAGCCGCTCAGCGGCGGGTGGCCGCGAGCATCGTGAGAATCGGTACCACCCGTTCGCCGGGGACGCTGTACCGTCCCCGCGCGGTGGTGCGGAGCCAGCCGGCGGCGACCAGCTGGCGCAGATGGTGGTAGAGCTGCCCGGTCGTGCCGAGCCGCTCGTGGGAGGCCAGCTCGGCGGTGGTGCGGGCGCCGTGGAGGATCTCCCGGAGCAGCAGCAGCCGCACGGGATGCGCCAGCGCCGCCAGCCTCTCGGCCGACTGCGACCAGTCGTCCGCCAGGAGGTCGTCCACCGGATGCGCCTGCTGCCACTCGTAGTGCTCGCCGCCCGGCAGGGTCACCGAGCCGGTGAACAGCACCGCGCCGGGGTCGTCGGCGCGGTCTTTCAGCGCGTCGAGGGCCCAGAACGTGTCGTCGGCCCGGCGCGGGCGTTCGGCGTCCTCGCCGGGATGCGCGCGTTCGAGCCGGACCACGCGCTCCTCCAGCCGCGCGACCCGTTCCGGCAGAGCCTGCTCCTCCATGGCTCCGATACTACGTAACTACGTAATTTCGTCAAAGGGAGACGAAAACCGGTCGTGGAGGCGGGCCGGTCCGGGTTAGCGTCCGGGGCATGATCGAAGAGCCGCCGGACACGCTGACCGGCTCCCGCGAACTCCTGCTCGGCTACCTCGACTACTACCGCGCCGCCGCGCTGCGGAAGCTGGACGGCCTGCCGGAGGACGAGCTGCGCGCCACCAGGCTCCCGTCCGGCTGGACGCCGCTCGGGCTGCTCAAGCACCTGGCGTTCGTGGAGCGCCGCTGGTTCCGCTGGGGCTTCGCCGCCGAGCGGGTGGACGACCTCTGGAGCGACCGGACCCCGGACAAGCGCACCTTCCACGTCCGTCCCGACGAGTCGCCGGAGGAGATCAGGGCCCTCTTCCTGGACGAGTGCGCCCGCACCCGCGAGATCGTCGCGTCGGCCGATCTCCAGGACGTGGCGCGCACCGGCGGCGCCTTCAACCCGCCGGAACACCACCCGGCCCTGATCTGGATCCTGTTCCACGTCCTGCAGGAGTACGCCCGCCACGTGGGGCAGCTCGACGTCGTCCGCGAGCTGGCCGACGGCGCCACCGGCGAGTAGCGGACGCGCTCAGCGGAGCTTCTTGGCGAGGACCTCGAATTCCAGTTCGTCGCTCTTGGGCAGGCCGAAGCGCTCGTCACCGTACGGGAACGGCGACAGCTCGCCCGTGCGGACGTAGCCGCGCCGGACGTACCAGGCGATCAGCTCCTCGCGGACGGTGATCACCGTCATGCGCATCTCCGGCGCGCCCCACTCGTCGCGGGCCAGCCGTTCGGCCTCGGCGAGGACCTGCTTGCCGAGACCGCCGCCCTGCATGTCCGGGCGCACCGCGAACGTGCCGAAGTAGGCGTGGCCGTCGCGGTGCTCCAGCTGGCAGCACGCGGCCAGGACGCCGCCCGTCTCGGCGATGAGCATCCGGCCGGCGGTGTCGTTCACCACCGCCGCGACCATGCCGGCGTCCGTGCGCTGGCCGCCGAGGAGGTCGGCTTCGGTCGTCCAGCCGGCGCGGCTCGCGTCGCCGCGGTAGGCGGACTCGATCAGCGCGACGAGCTCGGGCACGTCGGCCTGCGTCGCGATACGGAAAGTGGGGCTCACGGGCGTCACAAGATCCGACTCTAATGCCCCCAAACTTCCTGATGCCTCACGAACTGGCGGCGGCCACCCGCGAGGGTGACCGCCGCCGGTCCGTCAGCAGCGCCCGTCGTCGACGGACGTGGTGACCGAGTGGCTCCACGGCTCGTCCCCACCGAGATCCAGGTCGTTCTCGACCGAGACGGTGAGGCAGACGGGGTTCCTGCCCTTGCGGTTCGTCAGCTCGTACTTGTCGCCGCCCGCGGAGCGGATCTCCACGTTGCCGTTGCCCTCCTCGTTCACGGCGTCGTAGATGCCGGACGTCGCGCTGAACGACGACCCGATCCCCGACGTCGAGTCCCGGTCCAGCTTGGACGCCGCCGCCTGCGCCACCGAGTGGACGTCCGCCGTCGAGTAGACCGCCGACGCGTCGGCGGCCTTCAGGATGCCCGCGCCCGCGAGCAGCACGACGGCGCCGATGAAGAAGCTGGCGCGGCGCACGCCGAGCGCGGCGTCGGAGGGCTCGTTCGCCCCCGGGTTCCGGTATTGCCAGGCATCGGCCTTCCAGTAGAGCCTCCGCTGGTCAACGCAGCCGAAGACGAACATCACGGCGGCCATGACGAGCATGAACACGATCAGAGCGGTCAAGTGCGCCCTCCCCCTAGGTCCCCCGGGTCCCCCAAGGTTCGGACGCGGTCCAGCGCCGTCTGGTTCGTGCGGACGCTCCGGGCGGCCCGGTCAGCGGGCGGGCAGGACCCGGCCGCTGACCTCGCCGAATCCGATGCGGGCGCCGGACGGGCCCGGGGCGGTGGCGGTGATGACGACCTCGTCCCCGTCCTCCAGGAAGGTGCGGGGCGCGCCGTTGACCTCGATCGGTTCCTTGCCGCCCCAGGTGAGTTCGATGAACGCGCCGCGCTGGTCCCTGTCCGGGCCGGAGACCGTCCCGGACGCGAACAGGTCGCCCGTACGGGACGACGCGCCGTTCACCGTCATGTGCGCGAGCATCTGCGCAGGCGACCAGTACATCTCCCGGTAGGGCGGACGGGACACGACCTGCCCGTTCCAGGAGACGGTCAGATCGAGGTCCAGCCCCCAAGGATTCTTCTCCCGCAGGTACGGGAGAGGCTCCGGGTCTTGGGGCGGGGTGGCGACGCGGGCCGATTCCAAGGCGAGCAGTGGGACGACCCAAGGCGAGATGGACGTCGCGAAACTCTTCCCTAGGAACGGGCCCAGCGGCACGTACTCCCAAGCCTGGATGTCGCGTGCCGACCAGTCGTTGACGAGGACGACGCCGAAAACGTGCTGGTCGAAATCGTCCACGCCGATCTGGGCGCCGATCGGTGAGCCCGCGCCGACGACGAAGCCGACCTCGGCCTCGATGTCCAGGCGGCGGCTCGCCCCGTACGCGGGCGCGGCGTCGGCCGGGGCCTTGCGCTGGCCGCTGGGCCGGACGATGTCCGTCCCCGACGGCACGACCGTCCCGGCGCGGCCGTGGTAGCCGACCGGGAGATGCTTCCAGTTCGGCATGAGCGGCTCGGAGCCGGGCCGGAAGAGGCGCCCGAGGTTGGACGCGTGGTGCTCGGACGCGTAGAAGTCGACGTAGTCGGCCACCTCGAACGGCATGTGCGTCGTCACCGCGCCGACCGGGTGGACGGCCGCGCCGTCGATGTCGCCCGAGACCAGGTCGATGATCCGCTCGCGGACCTCCACCCAGCGCGCGTGGCCCTGCGCCATGAACGGGTTCAGGGACGGCGCGGCGAACACGTCGTCGACGATCGTGAGGTCGACCACGTGATCGGCCACGCGCACGCCCACGCGCGGCGTCAGGCCCGGTGTGGAGAACACGCCGTAGGGGAGGTTGGCGAGCCCGAAGGGCGAGTCGTCCGGTATCGCGATCCGGGTCATCGGGTGATCTCCTGAAAGACGGGCTTGAGCAGCCCCAGGGCGGCGAGTTCGTTCAGCGGGTCGGTGATGCTGCACGTCCCGAACGAGAGGAACCGGGCGCGGGCGGCGGCCGCCCGCTCGTCGCCGAGCGCGGCGACGCGGGAGGCGATGGACGGCGCGTCCCGGTCGGCCAGGACGGCGGCCAGCCCGTCCACCGGACGGCCCTCGGCGGCGGCGTCGGTCGCGAGCAGCAGGTTGAGGAATCCGTGCTGGTGGAAGCCGGTTTCCGGGTCGGTGTTGCGGACCGGGTGGTGCAGCCCGGCGGTCGCCTTGAAGGGGACCGCGGCGTCCACCACGGCCTTGATCGCGGCGGCCAGCTCGTCCGGGCTCGGGTAGAGGTGCGGCTTCACGCCGCCGGTGCGGAACTTCGCGCGGTGCCCGAGTTCGGCGACGGCGGCGATGATCGACGGGCGGCGCTCGTCCCGTGGCACCTCGACGTAGACGGGCACGTCGACGGTGCCGAGCACGCGGAAGAACTCGTCCGCCTCCATCCCGGCGGGGACGGCGACCTCAAGGCCGCGCAGGTCGACGGGCAGTTCGGCGGCCGCGGCGAGGGCCTTGGCGGCCTCGCACGGGCCGTTCGGCGCCGTGATCGACAGGTCGAGCGGCGGGCCGCCCGCGTCGTGGAGGAGCGGGTCCAGGGCGTCGAGGGCGCTCGCCGGGAGGATGAGCGGGCCGACGAGTTCCGCGTACGGGGCGGAGCGGTGGGCGCGGTGGGCCGGGACGGCGACGTCGAGCGGCGCGAGCCCGGGCGGGAACACGGCCGCGTCGTCGCAGAGCCCGGTGGCGAAGGCGGGGAAGGCGGTCATTGCCGCCTCGCCCAGGTCCAGGCGTACGCCTCGTCCTCGCAGGCCAGGCCGCCCTCACCGAGTTCCAGCGGGTGGAAGGTGTCGACCATGACGGCCAGCTCGTCGAAGAACTCGGCGCCGATGCTGCGCTCGTACGCGCCGGGCTGCGGGCCGTGCGCCAGCCCACCTGGATGAACAGACACGGACCCCGGCCCGATGCCGGAGCCCTTGCGCGCCTCGTAGTCGCCGCCGCAGTAGAACATGATCTCGTCGGAGTCCACGTTGGAGTGGTAGTAGGGCACCGGGATCGACAGCGGGTGGTAGTCCACCTTGCGCGGGACGAAGTTGCACACGACGAAGTTGTGGCCCTCGAACACCTGGTGGACGGGCGGCGGCTGGTGCACGCGGCCCGTGATCGGCTCGAAGTCGTGGACGCTGAACGTGAACGGGTAGAGGCAGCCGTCCCAGCCGACGACGTCGAACGGGTGCCGGGCGTAGGTCATCCGCGTGCCGGTGATGCCGCGCGAGCCGCGGTGCTTGACGAGGACCTCGACGCCGGTCGCGTCCGACTGGAGCGGCTCGGACGGGCCGTGCAGGTCGCGCTCGCAGTAGGGGGCGTTCTCCAGGAACTGCCCGTAGCGCGACAGGTAGCGCTTCGGCGGCGCGATGTGGCCCCTGGCCTCGATGGCGTACGCGCGGAGCGGCTGGTCGCCGGTGGGGAGCCAGCGGTGCGTGGTGGACGTCGGGATGATGACGTAGTCGCCCTGCTTCGCCGCCAGCGACCCGAAGATCGTCTCGACCGTGGCGGTGCCGGACTCGACGTAGACGATCTCGTCGCCGGTCGCGTTGCGGTACAGCGGCGAGTCGGCGGCGGACACGACGTACGACAGCCGGACGTCGGCGTTGCCCAGAATGAGGCGCCGCCCGGTGACGACGTCGGTCTCGGCCCACGTCTCCTTGGGGAACAGCTCGTGCAGCTTGAGGTGCCGCGGTTTGAGCGGGTGGTTGGGGGTCGTCGTCCCGTCGGGGGTCTCCCAGACCTGCGAGTCGACGATCGCGGACGGGATCTCCCGGTGGTACAGGAGGGAGGAGTCGGCCGAGAACCCCTCCTCGCCCATCAGTTCCTCGAAGTAGAGCCGCTCTTCGCCGTCCCTGTGCTGGGTGTGGCGCTTCGGCGGCACGTGGCCGACCCGTCGGTAGTGGGCCATGCTCCATCGCCTCCGATGATTAACGTGTTAACTAGTTTCTGCCGACACTACGACTCTTCTCCGGAGGAGGGAAGGGCCTAACGTCGTCGCGGCTCCCGGTGCGTTCCGTGCGTCCCGGTGCGTTCCGCGTCAGCTCCGCTCGCGGGCGTCGACGTGCTCGCGGCCCTCGATGAGCTTGTCCAGCAGCATGATCAGCATTTGCTGCTCGGTCTCGGTGAGCACGTCCGCCCACTGCCGCTCGCGCTCGTTCTGCGCGGTGAAGATCTCCAGCATGGCCCGGTGCCCGTGCTCGGTCAGCGACAGGATGACCGACCGGCCGTCGCGCTCACCGGGCGTGCGGGCGAGCATCCCGTCCGCGACGAGCGTCTTCGCCAGGTTCGACACCGCGGCCCTGCTCATCCCGGCGAGCGTCGCGGCCCGGCCGGGCTCCAGCGGACCCGCCAGCCAGGTGACGAACAGCAGCCGGAACGCCGCCCACGAGTGCCCGCGCGGCCGGTGCACGGTGGACTCCAGGTCGTAGGTGACGATCGCCGACGCCCGGTTGAGCGTCAGCAGCAGCCGGGTCGCGACCCGGTGGGGGAAGCCGAACTCGTCCGACAGCCGGCGCCCCGCGAGGTCGACGAACGACCAGAAGTCGAGCGCCCCGCCGTTGCCGTCCACCCCCGCGACCTCCCCGATGTGATTCATGGTTTGACCATTTAACCCGGTCGGAGCCCGGATGTCAGCCGGAGCGGCCCGGGGCGTCGGCCGGAGCGCCCGGGTGTCGGCCGGAGCGCCCGGGTGTCGGCCGGAGCGCCCGGGTGTCAGCCGGAGATCATCGGGAATCTCCACAGGAAGCGCGCAGGGGGAGGGACGATGGCGACGGTCGCCGACCAGTTCATCGAGGTGTTGCGGCAGGCCGGCGTCCGGCGGATCTACGGGGTGGTGGGCGACAGCCTGAACCCGGTCGTGGACGCCGTCCGCCGCACGGGCGGCATCGACTGGGTGCACGTCCGCAACGAGGAGGCGGGCGCGTTCGCCGCGGCGGCCGAGGCTCAGACGACCGGACGGCTCGCCGTGTGCGCGGGCAGTTGCGGCCCCGGCAACACCCACCTCATCCAGGGCCTGTACGACGCGCACCGCTCGGGGGCGCCCGTGCTGGCGCTGGCGTCGCAGATCCCGAGCGTCCAGGTCGGCAGCGGCTACTTCCAGGAGACGCATCCCGAGCGGGTCTTCGTCGACTGCAGCCACTACTGCGAGGCGATCACCACGCCCGCCCAGATGCCGCGCATCCTCCGGACGGCGATCCAGCACGCGGTCGGGCTCGGCGGCGTCGCCGTCCTCACCCTGCCGGGCGACATCGCCAGCAAGGACACCGCGAACCCGACCGGCGAGCACGACTTCCTCGTCCGGAAGGGGATCGTCCTGCCGCCGCCCGACCAGGTGGAGCAGCTCGCCGGCGCGCTCAACCGGGCGCGCAAGGTCATGCTGTTCTGCGGCCACGGCGTCAGGGACGCCCACTCCGAGGTGATGCAGCTCGCCCACAAACTGCTCTCACCCATAGGCCACGCCCTGCGCGGCAAGGAATGGATCCAGTTCGACAACCCATTCGACGTGGGCATGAGCGGACTGCTCGGCTACGGCGCCTGTTACGAGTCCATGCAGGAGGCAGACCTCGTTCTCCTCCTCGGCACCGACTTCCCGTACGACCCGTTCCTGCCGGGCAAGAACACCATCCAGATCGACGACGACCCGTCCAAACTGGGGCGACGCACTCCTCTCGACCTGGCCGTCCATGGCGACATCGGCGAAACGCTTCGGCTCGTCCTGGACAAGGTGCAGCAGAAGCGCGACCAGTCGTACCTGGACGAGATGCTGCACCGCCACGCCCGCGCCTTGGAGAACGTCGTCTCCGCCTATACGCGCGACATCGAGAAGCACGTCCCGATCCACCCCGAATACGTCGCGAGCGTCCTGGACGACGTCGCCGCCGACGACGCGATATTCACCGTGGACACCGGAATGGGCAACGTGTGGGTCGCCCGCTACATCACCCCCAATGGACGCCGTCGCGTGATGGGCTCGTTCGTCCACGGCTCCATGGCGAACGCGCTCCCGCACGCCATCGGCGCCCAGTACGGCGCACCCGGACGTCAGGTCATCTCCGTCTCCGGCGACGGCGGCCTGGGAATGCTGCTCGGCGAACTCCTCACGGTCAAACTGCACCGCGTTCCCGTGAAAATCATCGTGTTCAACAACGCGTCGCTGGGCATGGTGAAGCTGGAGATGATGGTGGACGGCCTCCCGTCCTACGAGACCGACCACGAACCCGTCGACTACGCCGCCGTCGCCGAAGCGATCGGCATCGAATCGGCCCGCGTGGAACGACCCACCGACGTCCGCACCGTCATGGAACGCGCCCTGGCCGCCCCAGGCCCCTACCTCCTGGACGTCGTCACCGACCCGAACGCGCTCTCCATCCCGCCGCACATCACCCCGCAGCAGGTGAAGGGCTTTGCCCTGGCCGCCGGAAAGACCGTCCTGACGGGCGGCGTCGGCAAGATGCTCGACCTGGCCCGAAGCAACCTCCGCAACCTCCCCAGGCCCTGACTCGATCCCAGGCTCTGGCTCAGTGGCACCGCTTGTAGGCCAGGCCGGCGAGGGTTTCCCAGATCAGGCGGTGGGCGTTGTTGACCGTGAGATCCGCGTGGTCGTACGGGGGGCAGACCTCGGTCACGTCCAGCGCCACGACGTTGGTCCGCAACGCCACCTGGCGGACGGCCCGGAGCAGGTCGGCCGGTGCGAGGCCGCCGGGCTCGGGCGTTCCGGTGCCGGGCGCGAAGCCGGGGTCGAGGACGTCGATGTCGATCGAGAGGTAGATCCCGTCGGTGCCGTCGCTCGCCTCGGCGATGGCGTCGTCCATCACGTCCCTGATCCCGCGCTCCCAGATCTCCTGCATGGTGTGATGCCGCATCCCCTGCTCGCGCATCCACTCCTACCCCTGCCGCGCGGTCGCGACGCTGTGGGCCCGGGCGCCGGTCCCCGACGTGACCGCGCTGGCCGCGCTGGTCGGCGAATCGAAGGCCAGGCTGCTCCGCCTCCTGGACGAGCCGCTCGCGACGGTGGAACTCGCCCATCGGCTGAGGGTGACGCCGAGTGCGGTGTCGCAGCACTTGGGCGTCCTGCACAGGGCCGGGCTGGTCACGCGTGCCCGCCAGGGACGGCGCGTCCTGTACCACCGCAGCCCGCTAGGCGACCAGCTTGTCGCTCCGAAGGACCTCGCCCGGGCGCCCTAGTGGAAGGGGCGGGCCATTTCGGCGAGGGTCTCGTCGGCGGCCTTGGCCAGGGGACGGGCGGGGCATTCATCGATCTCGGCCAGCGTGGCGATGCGGAGCGCCGTCATGAAGGCCCCGGCCAGGACGCGGGGACGGACGCCGCCGGGCGGCAGGCCCTCGCGCACGGCGATCAGGTCGGCCAAGTCGCGCTCGAATTCGGCGTAGTGGGCGAGCAGCCGGGCCAGGACCGACGGGTGCTCGCGGGCAAGGCGGGCCTGGGCGGCGCCGAGTGTGGCGCACGTCGTCGTCTCGTCGTCGGCCTGCTCGTCGAGCGCGGCGCGGAGGGCGGTCCAGGACGGCTCGCCGCGCGGGCGTGACGCGAACGCGTCCAGCAGGGCGCGCATCCGCCGCTCGGCGCCGTAGAGGAGCGCTTCCTCCTTGCCGCCGAAATAGTTGGAGAAGGTGCGGCGGGAGACGCCCGCGGCATCGGCGATGGCCTCGACGGTGACGCCGTCCAGGCCGTGCTCGGCGGCCAGGCGCATCGCGGCGTCGTGCAGGGCGCGGCGCGTCGTCTCCTTCTTGCGCTCGCGCAGCCCGCCGGTCGTCGCCATGGTCGGACCAGCGTACCCAAGCTTCAAATGCTGCCCGGCGGGAAAAGTTGCACATCGTGCGGCGGCGGGATGTGAGCCTTCTGACAATCCGGCGGGCTTCCCCTTCGACTAGTCTAGACAGTGTCAAGATTGGTGAGGGGGAAGGAGATCCCGATGGCGGACGATCCCGGGCTGGCACGGCAGATGTGGCACCAGCTCGAAGCCGTGCACGCCCTGTTCTGGTATTCGCCCGAGGTGTTCGCCGAAGCCGAGGCCCTCGGCTACAAGGTGGACGACCGCTGGCCGAGCTATTTCGCCTGGCGTGCCGCACCGCTCGGCGCGGCGGGCCCCGAGCCGGTCGCGTCCGCCTTCTACAGCTTCAGCCCGCGGATGGTCGCCGAGCACATCCCCGCGGCCTGGACGATCGCGGCGCCCGGCCGCGTCCTGGAGGCGCGCACCCGCGCCGTCGACCGGATGTACCGCGCGCTGCTCGGTGACACCGGTGTCCGGGCGCCCGACCTCGCGGAGGCCGCCGACCTGGCCCGCACCGCCGCCGAGGCCGCGAGCACCGCCGGACGCCCGCTCGCCGCCGCCAACGCCGCCCTGCCCTGGCCGGACGAGCCGCACCTCGTCCTCTGGCACGCCATCGGCGTCCTGCGCGAGCAGCGCGGCGACGGGCACGTGGCCGCGCTGCTCACCGCCGGGCTCGACCCGGTCGAGGCGCTCGTCTCGTTCGCCGCGGTCGGCGCCGCGCCCGTGGCGACGTTCGCGAGCCGGGGCTGGACGGACGCCGAATGGTCCGCCGCCCGCGATCGTCTCGCGTCCCGCGGTCTCGTCCACCCGGACGGCACCGCCACCGGCCGGGGCCGTGAGCTGCGCGAGTCCGTCGAACGGACCACCGACGACCTGGCCTACGGGCCGTGGCGGACGCTCGGCGCCGGCAAGTCCGGCCGCCTCGCGGAACTCACGATGCCGCTGCTGGTCAAGGTCCTGGAGACCGGCCTGATGCCCGCCCAGAACACGCTCGGCATCGGCAAGATCCCGGCCCCGCCGCGCTGACCGGCCCCCGCGCTGACCGGCCCCGCCGTCGGAGACCAGCCGACG
>NZ_VCKW01000127.1 GCF_005889715.1 Actinomadura soli | reverse complement strand
GCGGGCCCTCGGGGTAGTACAACCCGAACGCGGCCAGCACGTAGTGCCGGATCGCGGTCTGGAAGTTGGTGTCGCCGGGGCCGACCGGCAGCGCGTCGACGATGCGCTGCAGCCGCTCGTCCTCACCGGCGGCTCGTACCGCCCCGGCCAGATCCTCCTTCTCACCCACCGCCACCGCGGTGAGCCCGGCCTTGACGATCGTGCCGGCCATGTCGGGATGGCTGGCGACGCGGACCTCGTGTCCCGCGCTCTGCAGTGCCCACGCCAGAGGGACGTAGGGATAGAGATGTGCCGCCGCCGGCATGGTCGTGATCAGAACCTTCATCGTTGCTTGCGCTCCTTTCGGATCGGCCGGGCCGGTGACTGATGACGCCGGCGAGCGCGACGAGGAACCCCAGCGTCCCGACGCCGGTGATGAGGCCGACCGCCGCGTGATGGCCGGGGACGGGGTCCGCGGGGGCAGCCAAGGCGGTCAGCCAGACGGCCAACGCGCCCCCGAGCTGGACCGAGCTCTGGTAGACGCCGCTGACCAGTCCCTTGCGGGAATCGGGCACCCCTGTCGTGGCCTGGATGTGCAGTGCGGCGAAACACAGCACGTATCCGGCCCCGACCAGCAGGACGGTGGGCAGGATGTCCACCGTGTACGAAGGGGTCCCGTCCAGCCGCAGGAGCAGGGCGTACCCGATCGGAGGGGCCGCGGCCCCTACGGCGATGAGCCGCGCCGGCCCGTACCGCTCCGCCAGGCGACCGCTGTACGGGACCGACACCAGCAGGAGCACGGTGGCGGGCACGAACGCCAGCGCCGTCTGCAGCGCGGTCCAGCCCGCGACCACCTGCAGGTGCAGGCTGCCCACGAGCAGCAACCCCCAGAACGACCCGTTGAGCGTGGCGGCTCCCAGGCACGACCGGAGCAGCCGGCCCCGGGCGAGCACGGCCGCCGGCCCTTCCTCGCGTCCTGCCGTACCGGTCTTCTCGGCCATCACGCCGCCGGGGGCGCCCGCGTCGCGGGGGACCAGGCGGAGGCCGGCCAGGAACAGCGCGAGCGCCGCCGGCGCGGGCGCCGCGAGCGTCCAGCGCCAGCCGAGCACGGTGGTGAGCACGCCGGACACCACCAGCCCGCAGGTGAACCCGCCGGCCCCGAACAGCGCGTAGACGGACATGGCCCGTCCGCGAGCCGTTCCCTCCCGGAAGGCGGCCGCGATGATGGCCAGCCCGATCGGCGCGGTGAAGGCGGCGCACGCTCCCTTGACGACGCGGGTGGCCATCAGCAGCGGGCCGTCGCCCGCCAGGCCGCCCGCCACCGAGGCCGCCGCGAACACCAGCAGCGCCGTCAGATACGGGCGGCGGCTGCCCACCCGGGCGACGACCCTTCCCGCGACCGGGATCAGCCCTCCGAACGCGAGGGCGAAGCCGCTGATGAGCCAGTGGGAAGAGACCGGTGGCAGCCCGAGGTCATCGCTGATCGGAGGCAGCGTCACGGCCGCCGTCGACACTTCGAGCGCGTCGAGCAGCATGGTGCCCGACAGAACGAACAGCAGCCCCCGGCCTGCCGGGCTCCACGTCGTGGGGGATGGCACTGTCGTGGCGGTCCGCATGATTCAGGCGTGCTCTCGCTATGAGGCGATGGACGAGGTCGTCGATTTGGTGGGGTCGTCGGCCGCTAGCCCAGCAGGGTGCCGCCGGTGGCGTCGAGGAAGGCTCCGGTGACCCAGCGCCCGTCGGGGGAGGCGAGGAAGGCGACCACATCGGCGACGTCCTCCGGGCGTCCCACGCGGCCGAACGCCGACAGTTGCGCCATCTGCTCGACGGCCTCGGGCACGTCGAAGACGGGGCTGCCGTTGTCGGTGAGCCCGGGCGCCACGCTGTTGATGGTGATCTTCCGGGGTCCCAGGTGGCGGGCGTAGTGCAGGCTGATCATCTCGACCGCGCCCTTGGTCATCGCGTACGCGATCTCGTCGGGGTTGGCGACCCGGGTCAGGCCGGAGGAGATGTTGATGATGCGGCCGCCGTCGGGCATGATCTCCAGCGCCCGCTGGACGATGAACAGCGGCGCCTTGGCGTTGACGGCGACCAGCCGGTCGAACAGCTCCGGCGTGATCTTCTCGGGCGGAACGCCGCCCATGATGCCGGCATTGTTGACCAGAATATCCAGCCGGGCCTGTCCGGCGTACCTTTCCAGTCCATCGGTCAGGCCCGCGAACAGGTCGTCCACATCCCCGGGCGTTCCGAACTCGGCCTGGACTGAAAAGGCCTGGCCGCCCGCCTTCTGTATCGCGGATACCGTTTCCTGCGCGGCGTCCTTGTTGGTCGAATAATGCACGGCCACCGTAGCCCCGTCACGGGCCAGACGCTCGGCGACGGCCTTTCCGATTCCCCGGCTGGCGCCGGTCACCAGCGCGGTCTTGTCTTTGAGATCGGCCATGTTCGCTCCTTGTCCTTGCTCCGGTGGTGGGTCAATCAGAAAAGAAGCCCAAACAAGTCAACGCACGGGCGCACGCGATGTCAATGGGCGAGTTGTAAGATCGATGTAAGATTACGTAAGATGATTTGAGGACGGCCGCCCGGCCGGCATTCAGCCGTGGCCGAGCCGGAACCCGACGCCGCGCGCCGTCTCAATCCACGAGCCCGCGCCGAGCTTGCCGCGCAGGCTGCTGACGTGCATGTCGAGTGTCCGGCTCGACGCCACATAATGGTCGTCCCAGACCTCGGCCATGATCTGCCTGCGCGTGATGATCTTTTCGGGGTACCGGGCGAGCAGATGAAGGAGATCGAATTCCTTGCGGGTCAGGGTGACCCGGCGCCCGTCCACCCGTACCTCACGCAGATCCGCGTCGAGGCGGAGGGAACCGCGGGAGATCTGCCGCTTGCGGCGGCGGTCCGGCCGGGCGCGCCGCATGACCGCCTCGATGCGGGCGACGAGTTCATGGAACCCGAGCGGAATCTCCAGGCATTCGCGTTTGTCCAGGCAGTCGTCCGATCCGGCCTTCAAACCGAGGACCCGATGGCCCCGGTCGTCGCTGTCGGTGATGACGATGATGGGGGTGTCCGCCTCGCTCCGGATGGCCCGGCACACCTCAAGCCCGTCCACGTCGGAGAGCTCCAGGTCAAGGAGCACCAGGTCGGCTTGGTCGTAGTTCCGCAGGGCCTCGGTCCCCGTCTCCACACTCTCGGCGTCGTATCCGTGCCGCCGCAGACCCGTGGTGATGGAATCGGCGACGGCGTGGTCCTCATTCACAACTAGTACACGCATGGTTCTGTCCGGCCGTGAGTTCTCCTATTGCAATTGCGACCTGCCTCCGCACCTTGGTGAACACGATCCTTCGTGTGCTGGAAGCGGCCTTAGTGATCCCCCGCTCGGATCACTGGATGGCTCCGGCCCCCGATCACGGACCACAGCCGCCTTGGGGTGTGTGTCAGCACCCGGTTGGGCTCCTTAGGTACGGGAGCATCTGTCCTGGTTTCGCGCCTTGAACGGTCACGACTTCTCCTTCCTTCGAGACGATCACGGAGACTTCCCGGCATCACACGATTGAAACATACGACGCCACTGACGCAAACACGCCGTCGCGCGCCTCGACGCCAAATGAAGGCTCTCACCACCGACAATATCGGGGCCGTCCCAACCATTCGCCAATTTTTGGAACGTTCTAATCAGTGTCCATTCAAGAATACCCTCGGCACACTTGATCACATTGACCCCGCAGACATCAGTATTACTGCAAGGCGCCGCACGCACGGTACGAAGGCGAGAACTGTGTCTTTGGTGACAAGCGATGAACAGGGTGCGCGTCGATCGCCGACAGCAGCCCCACCCTCGCCTCCCCGTCCGGGACCAGACGACGTCTCCCGCATGCTCCCCGAACCTGGAGGCCTGCGGGCTACAACCGCTGGCCGATCCCGCCAGCGGCCCTAGCCGCCCACCCCCGCAGTGATCGGCCGCGGGCATCGCCGGACCGCTGACCGTGAACCGGTTCCTCGACGCCCGCCGAGCCGGGCACCCTGGTGACCGCCGACGACCGACCCGCCCTCTTCCCCATGGTCGGAGCTCTTGCGGTCGGATTCGCCACCAACCTGTCCCTCCGGCCGGAGCCGGGAGGCCATCGCACGTCCGCAGGGGAGGCCCCGACCTCCGAGGCTCGTCATTGTGCGCCGGGGCCCGGGCGGTGCGGCGTCGGGCGCCATGGTCATCACCTCCGGGTGGTAATCGTTCCGCCTTGGGGGGAAGGTGTAGACGACGCCGTCGGTGTAGCGATGGAGGAGGAACAGACCCCGGCCACCGGGCCGCAGCTGGTGCGGCGGTGCCAGCGGGTCGGGCGCGGCGCCGGGGTCGAAGCCGGGGCGCGTGGTCGGCGATGGTCGCAATGACCTCGTCACCAGCCGGAGACAGGCAGATGTCCACGGTGGGCGCGGGGGTGCGGCCGTGGGGCATGGCGTTGGTGACCGCTTCCCAGATGGCCACCACCAGTCGGCCCGCAGCCGCCGGCGGGAGGCGGACACCGCCCTCAGTGTGGTGACCTTCGCCTCGATGCCCTCGGGGGCTCTGCCGCAGTGGTCCCGCTCACCACAGCCGCCCCGGCCGGGTTTCCGGCCCGGGGGCACGCTGCGTGCTGGTCGACGTCCCGGAGCCCACCACCAGCAGCGGTGCCGGTGTCGGCGCCGCTGCTAGGGCCATGGCGGGTCAGTCCCGTTCGGTGTCGGTGTCGATGCGCCTTTGGAGTTGGGCGTTGATGCGCATGGCTTCGGTGAGCTGGTCTTCCAAGATGATGATGCGGCAGGCCGCGTCCAGCGCGGTGCCCTGGTCGACCAAGTCGCGGGCGCGCTGCGCCAGGCGCAGCTGGTAGCGGGAGTAGCGGCGGTGGCCACCGGCCGAGCGCTGTGGGACGAACAGTCGAGGGGCGTCCAGGCTGCGCAGGAACCCGGGGGTGACGCCGAGGATTTCGGCGGCCCGGCCCATGCTGTAGGCGGGGTAGTCCTCATCGTCCAGCTTGTCGTCCAGCCCGGCGCCGGGGTCGTCTTGAACCGGACCGGGTTGAGCGGGCTGCGGGTCGTGGTGTGCTGGGTGGGTGCCGGGCCGGGCCGGCTGGGATGCTCTCACAAAACCTTCTGTACTGTCGCGGGTTGCCAATCGTGGGATGTAGGCGCCGGACGCAGACGGGACGCGTTCTGGGACGAACGACAGGGCCCCGGCGCCAAAGGGCGGCGCCGGGGCCATTGAGGTACAACACCATCTATCCGGCGCTGTGGCCGGTTGACTTCCGCGCCAGCCGCCTGGGGCGGGGGCGCGGGGATCGCGGATGCGTGACCGTAGACCACCGTCCAATCTGTGGAGCTGCGGTACCCGCGCGGCGAAACTGCAGCCCGCTGCGGGCGATCCCGATGGTGCCGAGACCCTCCTTCCGTGTTCTTCCTACCTGCGTTACCTGTGTTTCTTGCGTTGTTGCCACTTACCTTCGTGCCGCAGGCGGCCCGTTGGCCGCTGGGCGCGCGGCCGACTGCCGAGGTCCCTTTCACTGCGTTGACCCCGGCACGCCCGGCCCGCGTCATCCATCTGTGCGGGCAGTTCGTCATCTGCCACGCCTCATGGACTTGTTCCTCTTCGATGACAGGAACAGTACCCCACCCCGCCGCGAATATCTACCTCGTTCGGCGCAGATTTTCGGGGATCGGCTGCTGCGGTTGTCTGTCGCCGGTGCGTAGGCGCGCTGGGCCTCGGGTGTCCCGGGCGTGGCGAGCGGTTTCAGCGGGTGAGGTCGGTGAGGTGGGTGACGGCGCGGCCCAGGGTGGCGGTGACGGTGATGTACTGGTCCAGGCCGGTGCGGTGCAGAATCCGGCGGCACATCTCCGGTGCCCGGGCGATGACCAGGTCGCCGTCGGCGGCGCGGACCGCGTTGCGGATCGCCACCAGTGCGCCCAGCCCGGAGGCGTCGCAGAAGGTCACCAGGTCCATATCCAGCACCAGCCGGGGCGGGCAGGGCGGCCCTGCGGCCGCGATCGCCTGCTCGCGCAGCAGCCCGGCGGTGGCGTTGTCGATCTCCCCGTCGACGTGCACCACCACGATGCGACCGCCTGGGTGCGGCTCGGCGTGCACCCTCAACCGCGCCCCAGGCGCCGACGGCGACCACCGTCCAGCATCGTCGGTCACACCGATCACCTCCGTCGGGGTACAGCCCGGTACCCCCGCCCACCCGCGGAAAACACGCCCGACCAGTGACGGACATAACGACCACCGCCGACCCGGGACGTCTGAGGTCGCACACAGTCGCACTGGATCTCAAGCGCAGGATCGGGCACTCAAGCCCGGCCCACCGCCCCGTATGGGTGCCGGTCACCCAGACGCGGCGCCCTCCCACTTACCGCGCCGGTCGGCGCCGGCCACGGCGCGGTACAGCGACGCCACCGAGGACGCCCGGCCGCGTTCTTGCCCGAGGTGATGGTCAGCATGTCCTTGTCGATCACGCGAGCACGACCGCGATCCGGCGGAGTGGATCCCGATCATCTGAGGGCCCGGCGGGTCATCCCGGCACGCCGGGGGAGGCCGAGAGCCGCAGCCATCGAGTGACGCTGCGCCCGACTGGGACGCAGAAGTCCGTGTCTGGGCGATGCAGTGGGGGCTTTATGGCGAAGTTGGCCCCGGGATCCGCCCTGCTCGAGAAGCTCGTGGCCACCGCGGGCCTGAAGCTTGTCGAGACGAACCGCTGGCACGACCAGTATTGGGGGCTCGTGCGACTGCCCGAAGCGCGACGCGGTGCCCGGCACGAACATGCTCGGCGAGTTCATCATGGCCGTCCGCGCCGACCACGGCCGCTGGCCGGCTGAGGCGGCGAACAGCCCCATCTCGACGGTGTGTGGTTCGACCGCGCGAGGATGCTCACGAATCCTGCGCTCGCTTCGGCTGAAGAGTTCCAACGGAAGGGCCTTCCTCATTGGATTCACCGGTGGTGCTTCCAACGCTGGTTGGGCCGCTCTACGGCCGTCACCCTTCAGCCCGCCGACCCGCATGCCTTCGGCCCGGCGCTGCGCACGTAGGCGGGTGAGGCCGCTGCGGTGCTGTGGCGGTGGGGGTCGAGCTAGAGGTATGCGCGCTGCTCGGCGAACGTGCGCCGGACCTCGGCGGGTGAGTTGTCGGTCGGGGAGTCGACGAGGCCGCCGTCATCGTGTGCGCACCACACCATGAGCGGTAGTCGGCCGAGGGGTCGGCGGGTGAGTCATTCCAGTGCGCGGAGCTGCGCGGCAGTCCGTTCCATCTCGGCGATGGATGTCGAGAACGAGGCCTTTTCGCGGGTGAGCTGGAAAATGCAGGTCACGCGCTCGCTTTCGGAGATCTTCGCCGTCTTCGACGGCATTTCGGAGATCCAGTGCATGGTCATCGGCCGCGCTGGCACCGGCCTGCCCGTCCGCTGGCGCCCCACGTCATCCGCTTGCCCGTCCGCGCTGATGGCCCCGTTCCTGCCTGCTGACGCCCCGCGGCCCCGGCGACGGGGTCTCGTCGGCCCCCTCGATCATGCCCGGGCGGTGCGTCGTTCGTGGGCCGTTGAGGCCGCGCGGGCAGATGGAACGTTCCCTAGTGGAAATTTACTGCACGTTCGATTTTCATTGATCAAATGGAACGGTTCATGGCTTCGTCTCCAATTCTATTCAAGTATAGCGAAGTTAAAGACTGGTGATTGAGATTCCCGGGGGTGCTGGTTAGGCTCAAACCGGTTCCTGGCTCGCACGCCTTTTTGGCAGGTGCCGGATCGGAAAAATTGCCGGGCGTCGCCTGCTTGGCGCCGGAGTGCATCGAATTCCAGCGAAAAGGAATCGCATGTGTGAGGGCCTCGCGGGTTCTGTTGCGACCGCCGGTGCGTGCGCCTCGACCGCGGCATCACTGGGTCCGTCGCCCACGGCCCTCCCGACGGCGAATGGCTTCACCGACAGCACGCCAGTGGGAGGCGTGCGCCAAGGAGCGGAAATTCGACATCGAATACCGAGTTGTGAAGCTGCCCCTTAACCCCGTGTCACCCCCACTCAGAAGGAGAACGACCATGCGCAAAGGTCTGACCGCCTCGGCAGCATGCCTGTCCGCCCTCGCACTGTCCGTGGCCGCGGCCCCGGCGGCGTCGGCGTCGGACGACCCGCCGCCCCCCGGCAAGATCACCATGCAGGTCCTCACGGTGAACGGCTCCGGCTGCCCCGCCGGGACCGCCGCCGTCGCCCCGTCGAGCGACAACACCGCGTTCACCGTCACCTACAGCGACTACATGGCGCAGGCCGGCGGCGACTCCAAGCCCACCGACTTCCGCAAGAACTGCCAGCTCAGCCTGGCCGTGCACATCCCGCAGGGCTTCACCTACGCGATCGCCAGCGCCGACTACCGCGGCTTCGCGCACCTGGGCGCCGGCGCGACCGGGACGGAGCGCGCGAACTACTACCACCAGGGCATGTCACAGACGACGCCCATCAGCCACACCATCAAGGGCAAGTACTCCAGCAACTGGCAGTTCACCGACCGGACCCCGGTGGCCGAGCTCGTCTTCAAGCCGTGCGGTGAGAACCGCAACTTCAACATCAACACCGAGCTGCGCGTGGAGAACGCCTCCGACGACGAGACCAGCTTCATGTCCTTCGACTCCGCCGACGGAAGCGTGCGGACCGTCTACCAGTTCGCCTGGAAGAAGTGCCCCGCGAGCTGACCCGTGGCGACCGGGCCGCGTCCGCGTCCTGCGAAGACGCGGCGCGGCCCGGCTCCCCCTGCCCTGGAGGGCCCTAGCGGGCCGCCTCGACGGTGACCGCGCCGGACCGAGGGTCGTAGTAGCCGTTGGCGACGAGGCCGTCGTAGAAGTACTCGGGATGGCGGCCCAGTTTGACGCGGACGGCCCACACCGCCCCCGAGGCGCCCTTCCGCTCGCTCGATAAGGCTTCGGCCAGGGCGTCCACCGCCCTCTGCCGATCGGTGCTGATCCCTCCGGGGCCGGCGCGTCTCGCGTCCTGGCACCGGACGTCCCAGCTGTAGAGATCCCCGCTCGTGCCGCCCGTTCTGGCCGCCATCGGGCCCGCTCCCTTCCGGTCACGCCGTCTTTCGGCCGTGCCGTCCTTCCCCCTGAGGCCGTGTGGTTTGCCCGTCGGCTCCGGCGGGCCGGGGCCCCCGCCCCCGAGCCCACCGGATCGGCGGACCGCGCGGGGAACGCCGCTCACAGGTCCTCTCGGGACATGGGTCCGCACATTCGAGCGGTACTCGCGTCCGGGATAGGCGGCCTCGTGCCTACCGAAGGGCCTGGCCTTCCGAACGGCCTTTGTGCCATCCGGACAAAAGGACGGCCCATGCCCCGCGGACGGCGCCCATCCTGATGGGGCCGCGCTCCAGCGCGCATCGGTCAATGAACCGATGCCGGCTACCGAGCTTCATCGGCCGGGACGCGGAGCTGAGCCGGCTCCGGCGGCTGGTCGACGAGCACCGGCTGATCACGCTGATCGGGCCCGCCCGCGTCGGCAAGACCCGGGTCGCGGTGCGCGCCGCGACCCTGGTCCGGGAAGCCTTCGACGACGGGGGTGTACTTCGTCGGGCTCTCGGGGCTCACCGAGCCGTCGCTGCTGGCGCAGGCGGTCTGCGACGCGCTCGGGCTGACCGAGCAGGACGGAGACGCGGCCGCCCGGCTCGCCGAGCACCTCGCCGACCGCCGGGCCCTGCTCGTCCTGGACACCTGTGAACACCTGCTGGACGAGTGCGCCATCCTGACGGAGGAACTGCTGCGCACCGCCGCCGGGCTCCACGTCCTCGCGACCAGCCGCCAGGCGCTGGACGTGATGGGCGAGCACACCGTCGTCGTCACGCCGCTGGGACGGCCGGGTCCGGCCGCGGGCGACCTCCCGTACGACTCCCCGGACGGCGCGGAATGCTACGCCGTCAGGCTGTTCGCCGAGCGCGCCGCCGCCGCCGTCCAGGGCTGGACGCTCACGCACGGCAAACCGTGACGCCGCCACCCGGCTGTGCGACCGGCTCGACGGCATCCCGCTGGCCATCGAGCTCGCCGCCGTCCAGCTTCGGGCGTTCTCGCTGGACCAGGTGCTGGGCCGCCTCGGCACCCCCCTCTTCCAGGTCCGCGGCAGGCGCACGAACGTCCGGCGCCACCAGACGCTGCGGGCCGCGGTCGACTGGAGCCACGAGCTCTGCTCCGCCGAGGAGCGGCTGCTGTGGGCGCGGCTCTCGGTGTTCGCCGACGGCTTCGACCTCGACGCCGCCGAGATCGTCTGCGCCGGGGACGGCCTGCCGTCCCCGGGGCCCTGACGGGTCTGGTCGAGAAGTCGATCGCGCAGCGCGCCGACCGCGGCGGCCAGGCCCGCTACCGGATGCTCGACACCCTGCGCGAGTACGGCGCCGAACGCCTCATCGAGCTCGGCGGGGCCGACCGGCTCCGCCGCCGCTGCTTCGCCTGGTACGCCGGGCTGCTCCGCCGCGCCTGCCGGGAGCTGCCGAGCGCGTCCCAGTCCCGCTGGCTCGACTGGTTCGACTGCGAGCGCGGGAACATCCGCGCGCTGCTGGGCGAGGCCGTCGCGTCGGCCGAGCCGGACCAGCTCCGCGACGCGCTGGAGGCCCTCGGCCGGTTCTGGGCGCTGCGCGGGACGCTGGGCGAAGGCCGCCAGTGGGCCGACAGGGTGCTGGCGACCCGCGACACCACGGGCCGGGGCTGGTCGGGCAGCCTCGCGACGGCCGCCCTGGTAATTGACCCTCCAGAACGACCTGGACGAGGCCGGTGAGCTGCTGGAACGGGCGCTGGCCCAGGGCCGGGCCGACGACGACCAGGCCGGCATCGCGCTCGCCCTCGCGGGCCAGGGCATCACGGCCCTGTTCACGGGCGACTTCGATCTCGCGCTGCGGCTGCTCACGACGGCCGGCGACCTGTTCCGCGACAGCGGCCACGACGACGTGCTCTTCCTGCTCATCGACGTCTTCCGCGGCGTGGCGTGCCTGTTCAAGGGCGACTTCGCCGCGTCCGTCGACCACGCCGACCGCGTGGAGCGCACCGGCGAGGAACGCGGTGAGCTGTGGGTCCGCTCGTACGGCATGCTCGTCGGCGGCCTCGCGCTGTGGCTCGCCGGCGACCTCGACGCCTCGCTGGAGCGGCTCCGCCGGTCGCTGCGGATCAAACGCGACCTGGACGACGGCCTCGGCATGACGCTGGCGCTGGAGGCGACCGCCGCGTGCATCTCCAGCCATGGCGAGCCCACCCGCGCCGTCCGGCTCCTGGGGGCCGCCGACCGGCTGCGCGAGTTCACGCAGACGTCCTGGTTCGGGCCCGCGCTGCTGCGGGAGATTCACACCGGCAAGGCCATGGAGGCGCTCGGAGAGGAGCGGTACCGCACCGCCCATGAGGAGGGCGGGCGCCTACCCCTCGCGGACGCGATCGAGGACGCGCTCGGCGAGGCCCCGTCCGGCGGATCCGGCAAGTCCGGCGGGGCGCAGGTCGGCGGCCCGCTGACCGGCCGCGAGCTGGAGGTCGCGTCCCTGGTGGCCGAGGGCCTGTCCAACCGCGCCATCGCCGAGCGGCTGACGATCGCGAAACGCACCGCCGACTCGCACGTCGAGCACATCCTCGCCGAGCTCGGCTTCTCCTCGCGCGCGCAGATCGCCACCTGGATCACCGCGCGGAGCACCTGACCCCGGTCGGGCGGGCTCGCTCCTGTTCCCAGGGCTACTCGGGCGGGGTCTCGTCGTCGTAGAGCCTCGTCTTGATCTCGCCGTCCCTGGTCACGTAGCCGTTGATGATCCCCTTGGTGCTGTGCGGCGCGGCCAGGGTGCCCCTGGCGTCCAGCGCGATCGCGCCGCCGGTCGCGCCGAGCGCCGGGATCTTCTGGTTGACGACCGTCGCCGCCGCCTTGGTCACGGGCATGCGCGCGTACTCCATGAGGGCGGAGATGTCGTGCGCGGCGACCCCGCGGATGAAGACCTCGCCGGTGCCGGTGCACGAGACGGCCACGGTGCGGTTGTCGGCGTAGGTCCCGGCGCCGACGACGGGGGAGTCGCCCACGCGTCCGACCTGCTTGTTGGTCAGGCCGCCGGTGGAGGTCGCCGCGGCGATGCCGCGCTCGCCGTCCAGGGCGATCGCGCCGACCGTCCCGCCGGCCTCGGACCGCCCGGCCTTCGCGCCCGCCGCCGCGGGCGGGTTGCCCTTGGCGGCCATGAGCTGGTCCCAGCGGCGCTGCGTCCAGAAGTAGTCCTGGGGTGTGAACGGCACGCCGTTGCGGAGCGCGAAGTCGTCGGCTCCCTTCCCCGCCATGAAGACGTGCGGCGACTTCTCCATCACCAGCCGGGCGAGGGAGATCGGGTTCTTGGTGTGGTGGACGCCCGCCACCGCGCCCGACCTGCGGTCCTTCCCGTTCATGATCGACGCGTCCAGCTCGTGCTCGGCGTCGGTGTTGAACACCGCGCCCTTGCCCGCGTTGAAGTTCGGGTCGTCCTCCAGGACGTTGACGGCCCTCTCGACCGCGTCGAGCGCGGGTTTCCCGTCCTTGACCAGCTCGTAGCCGGTCCGGAGCGCCTTGGTGAGCCCGTCGCGGTAGGCCCTCTCCTGCTCGGGCGTCAGGCTTCCGCGCGGCAGCGAGCCCGCGCCGCCGTGCACGGCGAGGACGACGCCGCGCACGCCTGGACCCGGCGGCGGGGCCTCGCCGGGAACGGCCGTGGCGCCCGCGGCGAGCTGCGAGCCGGACAGCCCGGCGACCAGCGCGACGAGACCCGCGGAGATCAAGAGGGAACGCTTGGGGGACGGCATCGGGAACCTCCTCGGTGATGACCTTGGACGTCCCCGGGCGCGCCCCGGCCACACCCGCAATTCCTGACAAACCGGGCATCCGTCACCGAGAGTCGCGTTAAGGCTCCTCTTTCGCGCAGGCCAGGCGGTGTTGTCACCGGGTAACACCGCCGATACCGTGCTGTCCATGACGAGACCGGGGGACGGGGCGGCGCCGGGGGCCAGACGCGATCCCGGGCGCCGGCGCGCTCTCCTGGAGGCCGCCGACCGGGTCATCCAGCGGGAGGGCCCGGAGGCGTCCATGGCCGCGATCGCCGCGGAGGCGGGGATCAGCAAGCCGATCCTCTACCGCCATTTCGGCGACAAGAGCGGCCTGTACCAGGCGCTGGCCGAGCGGCACACCCGCAAGCTGATCGACGGCATCCGGGAGGAGTTCTCCCGCGACGACCCGATCGGGGCGCGCACCCGCTCCACCATCGACACCTACCTCGCGACGATCTCCAAGAACCTCAACCTCTATCGTTTCCTGATGCACCGGGCCAGCGCCGAGGACACGGCGACGCACAGCGCGATGAGCACGATGATCCGCGACGTCAGCCGGGAACTGGCCGAGGTGATGATCGCCGAGGGCGAGATAGCGGACCGGACCCGCGCCTACGTGTGGGGCCACGCGATCGTCGGCATGGTGCAGACGGCCGGCGACTGGTGGCTCGACCACGACGCGGACGTGCCGCGCGAGGCCGTCGTGGACGGCCTCGCCGACCTCGTCCTCGGCGGGCTTCCGGCCGCCGCGTCCGGCGCCCGCGGCCCGCAGCCGTCCGACGAACCACGATCCCCGAGGTGACTGTGCAGACCGACGCCCGCCCCCAGACCGACGCGCCCCCCGTGCCCGACGCGCGCCCCGAGCCTGACGTGCGATCGGAGCGGGCCGCGCGGCCGGAGCCCGCGGTGGAGACCGAGCGGCGGCCCTGGGGGAGCTTCGAGCGCTTCACGCTCAACGAGCCGTCCACCGTGAAGATCATCCACGTGGCGCCGGGACAGCGGCTCAGCCTGCAGCGGCACCGCGACCGCGACGAGCTGTGGGTGGCGCTCGACCCCGGCGCGGTGTTCGAGGTGGCCGGGCGCCGCATCCTGCCCGAGGTGGGGGAGCGGGTCCTGATCCGCGCCGGCGACACGCACCGGCTCGGCTCGGACGGCCCGGCGGTGCGCGTCATGGAGATCGCGTTCGGGCACTTCGACGAGGACGACATCGAGCGCCTCGAAGACGAGTACGGGCGCGCCTGACCCATCCGGCCCGCTTCCCGCCCGGCGGCCCGCTTCCGACGGCAGCCGCTTTCGACCGGCGGCCCGCCCTCCGACCGGCAAGGGGCGGACGGAGAACGGCCCGGCCGTCCGAGCGAGCGGACGACCGGGCCTTTGCCATGCGGAATCGTGCGGACTACTGGAGCAGCGCCCAGTAGCCGTCGGTGCGGCCGGGCTCCTTGCCGCTGCGCGCCCGCGTCGCCCGGAACAGCTCGCCCTGGTGCCGGACCAGGTCGCCGGGCCGGTAGGAATCACCGCTCTGCCAGCCGGTGACGCCGACCGGCGAGATGCGGCTGGTGCGGCCGTCCGCGCTGCGGGTACGGGTCAGCGCGGCGGCGCCGACCTTCACCGGCCCGCTGTAGGGCTGCCAGGTCCGGCCGTCGGTCGAGTACTCGATCGCCAGGCCCGGGTTGCGAACGTTCGCCGTCAGCGTCCCGTCGGAGATCTTCGCCCCAGGCAGCGGGATGCGGTAGTTCACGCCGGCGCCGTAGGTCCCGACCGGCTTGTAGAACGACAGCAGCGGGAACGTCTTCTGGCCGAGCGTGTTGTTGAAGACGTTCCAGGCCTCGCCCATCTTCTCCGGGGTCGGCGTGTTGCGGTTCCAGGCCCGCTCGGCCACGCCGAGGAGCTTGGGGAACGCCTGGTACTCGCGGATCCCGGGGGTCTTGCCGTTCTCGGCCCACAGCTGGGCCTCGATGCCGAGGATGTTCTTCTTGCCCTCGGGGGTGAGCTTCGTCCAGTTCGGGTTCGGCGTCACGGGGTTGCCCCAGCGGTCTTCGGTCGCGTTCGCGTACACGTTGTACGGCTGGTAGGTGAACGTGCTCTGCTCGTCCACCAGGGCGGCCCAGTAGTAGCCGGGCTCGTCCGGGTCCTTGTTGTAGGCGAGGTCCATGTACAGGTTCGTGGCGTGGGCGAGGATCACCGGGTTGCCCTCGTTGGCGAACCGGTACGCCCAGTCCTCACGTCCCCAGCCCCAGACGTTCTGCCACGGCAGCGCGGCGAAGCCCTTGAGGCGGAACTCGTGCGTCGGGTCGGTGATGTCCTCCCACCCGGCGGTGGTCTTCGCGTGCTTCTGCGCGATGTCGTTGTAGCGGCTGAAGAAAAGCTCCTTCAGCTGCTCGCCGGACTTGCCCGTGGTGTCGGGGTTCTTCTTGCACGCCGGCGATCCGGACCACCATCCGGCCGGCGGTCCCGGCGGCTCGTCGCCGCCCAGGTTGAGCCGGTTGAACGGGACGCCCGCCCGCCCGTACATCTTCGCCACCTCGGACACGACCTTGTTCAGGAACGTGTACGTGCTGCCGAGGCACGGGTTCGCCAGGTTGTCGGTGTAGTACTGGACGCTCGTGTGCTTGCTGGTGTCCTCAGGGTCGAGCAGCCGGTAGGTGGCGTCGTTCGTCTTCTGGTAGCGGCGCTCCATCGACTGGACCGCCGCGCGGGCGTGCGCGGGGAAGTTGAGCTCGGGGATGACCTCGATGTGCCGCTCGGCCGCGAACCGCAGGATCTCCTCGAAGTCCCGGACGGTGTAGTGGCCGCTGCCCTTGCCGACGAAGTTCAGGGTGTTGTTCTCGTAGCCCTGGTAGGCGGGCCGCTGCCCGAGGTTGGCCTCGGTCTCGTTGCGGGCCTTGCCGGTGACGCCGTCACCGCCGCCGAGGTCGTTCACCGACCCCATGCCCTGGTGCAGCGCGTCCTTCTCCTGCAGGTCGTGCGCCCGCTTGGAGCCGAAGTCCGTCAGCTCGGGCAGGCCAGGGATCTCCAGCCGCCAGCCCTCGTCGTTGGTGACCCCGAGGTGCAGCCTGTTGAGCTTGGTGAAGCTCATCAGGTCGAGGAACTTCAGGATGGTCTGCTTGCTCTCGAAGTGGCGGCCCACGTCGATGTGCAGGCCGCGGTACCCGAACAGCGGCGCGTCGGCGATCTCGGCCTGCGGGACGCCCACGGTCAACGCGCGGTGGCCGCGCGCCGCGGCCTTGTAGCCGCCGGCCGGGATGAGCTGCCGCAGCGTCTGGATGCCGTACAGCACCCCGGCCCGGTCGGTGCCCACGATCTGGACGCCGCCCGCGGTCGCGCTCAGCTTGTAGCCCTCGGCGTCGGCCTTGCCGTCGCCGTCGACGTCCAGCTTCGGGTCGACGCTCAGCGAGATCGGCGCGCCCCGCCCGCGGGCGACGTCGCTCAGCGCGGAGCGCAGGTAGCCCGCCTCCCGGCTCAGCTCGGTCGGCGCCGTGACGGCCGACTTGCCGCCGATGTCGATCGTGCCGCCGGACGACTTCGCCGACAGCGGCTGCGGGACGAGGCTCTGCTGGAGCGTGAGGTCGAGCTTCGGCGAGGTGTTCTCGGCGTACCGGGTCGCCGCCGTCTCCACGGGGCGCTTGTCGCCGGAGAACGCCTTCGTCTGCTTCGGGTCGTTCGGGTCGAGGAGGGACTTGGCCGGCACCCACGCGGGCTTTCCGCCGTCGTAGGCGATCGTCCAGCCGCTGGGGGCGTCCGACTTGTGGACGGCCCACACCTCGAAGTAGATGTCGATCTCCCGGCGCTCGCCGGGGGCGATCGCCTTGAATCCGTCCGCGGGTTTGAGCGCGTAGAAGTCGCCGCTCTGCGCGGCGTCCGCGCGGGCCACGGCGAGGCCCTGGGCCGCGAGCTGCTTGCGGCCGATGTCGCCGACCTCGCCCGCGAGGACGGCGGTCGGCTGGCGCACCCCGTTGAAGTACAGCGCCCATCCGGCGCTGCCCAGGGTGCAACTGCTGTCGTTGTTGTCGATGGTGAGCCGCGCGAGGTGGTAACTCGCGTCGGCGACGGTGTGGTCGATCGGTTGGTAGGTGACCATGAGGTCGCGGGGGTCCGGGTTGCAGGCCGCCGACGCCGCACTCGACGGGACGGCCACAAGTAGGGCCGCGGTGAGCGCGGCGGCCGTCAGCACGGCCGCTGGTCTTTTCGGCATAAATAGGAAACTATCCTAATAGATTGTCGAGATCCCGGCCTCTGACCAGGTCATTTATGAACCCGCAGGCAGTGCCGGTGGCCGCCTCCGGACAAGCATGGGATCTTGACGGGGACGATCTCCGGAGTGTTCGATCACCGGTCAGCCAATGCCGGAATCCCAGGTGACGAACGTGATCACAACTCCGGGTGCCCGAAACGGATTTCGGGCACCCGGAAGTGAAATGCGGCGCCGGAACGAAAATGCGGCGGCGCGAAAACGCGCGGCTCTGGCCGGGCGCGGGAGGCTCAGGTACTGGAGGCCAGGTCCAGGTCCTTGACCCTCGGGTCGCCCTCGTCCGCGACGTAGTCGGACGTGCGGGTCGCGTCCGCGCCGTCCGCCAGCTTCGCGGCCCTGCAGACCACGGTGCCGATCACCGCGACCGCGACGTTCACGGCGAGCGCCAGCATCCCGGCGTACATCGTCATGTCGGTGTCGAAGCCGAGGTCGTTCAGCGGGTAGGCCGCGCTGCCGAAGTGCTCCTTGCCCTTCGCGGGGTTCGGGATCTGGTAGAGCATCCACAGCCCCGCGGCCATGCCGCCGGCCCACCCGGCGATGAGCGCGCCCCGGTGGAACCAGCGCGTCATCAGGCCGAGCGCCACCGACGGCAGCGTCTGCAGGATGATCACGCCGCCGATGAGCTGGAGGTCGATGGAGAACTCCGGGTCCAGCGCGAGGATGCACGCCACCGCCCCGGCCTTGACGATCAGCGACACCAGCTTGCTGACCGTGGCCTCCTGCTTCTCCGTGGCGTCCCGCCGGATGTACTCCCGGTAGATGTTGCGGGTGAACAGGTTGGCCGCGGCGATCGACATGATCGCCGCCGGGACCAGCGCGCCGATGCCCACGGCCGCGAACGCCACCCCCGCGAACCAGTCGGGGAACATCTGGTCGAACAGCACCGGGACCGCCGTGTTGGCGTCGGGCTTGCCGTCGGTGGTGACCGGCTTCACCTCCGCGGCGATGGCCATGTAGCCGAGCAGCGCGATGAGGCCGAGGACGAGGCTGTAGACGGGCAGCGCCGCCATGTTCCGCTTGATGGTGTCCCGGTTGCGGGCGGCGAGCACGCCGGTGACGCTGTGCGGGTACAGGAACAGCGCCATCGCCGAGCCCAGCGCCAGCATCGCGTAGTTCAGCTGGCCGCTGCCGGCGATCGTGATCCCGTCGCCGGGTGCGGGCGTCGCGTCGAACTTGGCCTTCGCCGCGCCGAAGACGTCGCCCCAGCCGCCGAGCTTCGCCGGGATGTACAGCACCGCCACGATGATCACCAGGTAGATCAGCGCGTCCTTGACGAAGGCGATCAGCGCCGGCGCCCGCAGCCCGGACTGGTAGGTGTAGGCCGCGAGGATCACGAACGCGATGATGATCGGCCAGTGGCCGTGCACGCCCATCGCCTTCAGCACCGCCTCGATGCCGACCAGCTGCAGCGCGATGTAGGGCATCGTGGCGACGATGCCGGTGATCGCGACCAGCAGGGCCAGCGTCGGCGACCCGAACCGCGCCCGGACGAAGTCGGCCGGGGTCACGAACCCGTGCACGTGCGACACCGACCACAGGCGGATGAGGAACAGGAACACCAGCGGGTACATGATGACCGTGTACGGGACGGCGAAGAACCCCGCCGCGCCCGCCCCGAACACCAGCGCGGGGACGGCCACGAACGTGTAGGCGGTGTAGATGTCGCCGCCGATCAGGAACCAGGTGACCCAGCCGCCGAAGCTGCGGCCGCCGAGGCCCCACTCGTCCAGGTTGTCGAGGGTCTCGGCCCGGCGCCACCGCGCCGCGACGAAGCCCATCCCGCTGACCACCAGGAAGAAGAGCGAGAAGATGACGATCTCGGTGACGTGGTCGCTCGCCATGACTCAGCCCCGCTTCCTGGTCATCCGGTAGACGACGACCGTGGTGCTCACGCCGAGCATGATGAAGGCGAGCTGGATCCAGTAGAAGGCGGGGAAGCCGCCCAGGCGGGGCTCGTCGCTGTTGTAGAGGAACGTCATCAGCGGCACCGCGACCGGAACGATCAGCAGCCAGTTCCAGGGGCTGCGGTCGGAGCGTCCGCCAGAGGGCGGTGGTGGGTGAGCGTCGTTCGACTCAGGGTCCTTCGGGTTCTCGGGAGCCAAGGGGTCCTCCTCGTCGTGCGTGCCGGGCGCGGGCCGTCCGGATCGCGTGACGGCACCGTGCCGGAGAGTGCGGGCCGGGCGAGGGTACACGCCTCATGATCACGGTGTGATCTCGGTCACGGCACGACTGGATGGATCGTTCCACGAGCCTTCTGCCGGGGAGGGGCGACGGGCCGGACCCGTCCCGTGAGGGCCGGGCGCGGGTCAGACGGTGCGGTCGGCGGCGGTCCTGGGCTCGTGCCGGACGTCCTCCGGCCGGTCCAGCTCCCGGGTCCACGCGGCGAACTCCAGCAGGATCCCGTCGGGGTCCTTGAAGTAGATGGAGCGCACGAACACGCCCTCGTGGTGCTCCGGCGCGACGCCGAACTCGCTGTCGTCGTGGTTGAGCAGCACCCCGACGTCGACGCCCTTGGCGATCAGCCGGTCGCGGTACTCCTCGATCCGCTCGGGCGGGACGTCGAACGCGACGTGGTTCATCGAGCCCACGGCCGACAGCAGCTCGCCCCGGTCGGGCAGGGTCTTCGGCGCGGACACGCCGGGAACGGGCCCGGGCGCGTCGGGGAACCAGAAGAAGGCGAGGGCGTTCCCGCCGCCGCAGTCGAAGAAGAAGTGCTGCCCCCAGCCCATCGGCAGCTCGATCGTCTTGATCAGCGGCATGCCGAGCACGTCCCGGTAGAAGCCCACCGTCCGCTCCATGTCGCTGCAGACGAGCGCGAGATGGTTGACGCCGCGCAGTTCGAACTCGGTGTTCTTCCTGGTCATGGGAGCCCCGCCCGCGAAGTAAGTGATCCCTTTTGACGGTGCCCATGGTAGCCTCGCCGCATGCGAACCGCAGCCTCCCAGTGGTGGTGGCGCCGCTGAGGCGGTGCCGGTTCGTGCGTGTTCAGATCAGGCGACCGCCCTCACCGGCGGTCTTTTTCGTGTTCCCCGCCTGGTGAGGGCCCGACATGAGGGGCCACCGCGGTGGAGACCGTCTCACGACAGCCGCTGACCAGCGAGTTCGTCACGACCGGGGGCGTACGGGTGAGCCGTACGGCCACGCCGGTCGACCCCGAGCGCAAGTCCGATGTGCTGAACGCCCTCGTCGCCGCCGTGGGGGAGCGGCGCGGCGGCGTCCTCAGCTCCGGCATGGAGTACCCGGGCCGCTACAGCCGCTGGCACATGGCCTACACCGACCCCTGCGCGGAGATCGTCGCCCGCGGCCGGACGGTCGCCGTGCGGGCCCTCAACGAGCGGGGACGCGTCGTCCTGCCCGCCATCGCCGCGGTGCTCCGCGACGTCGGCGAGGTCCGGGCGGACGGGCCCGGCGTCTTCGAGGTGTTCGTCCCGCCGGCGGAGGGGTTCTTCACCGAGGAGGAGCGCAGCCGCCAGCCGACCGTCTTCACCGCCCTGCGCGCCGTCGTCGGCCTGTTCGGCTGCGACGACCCGCACCTCGGCCTGTACGGGGCGTTCGGGTACGACCTGTCGCTGCAGTTCGAGCCGCTGCGGACGCGGCTGGAGCGCCCGGACGACCAGCGCGACCTCGTCCTGCACCTGCCCGACGAGCTGGTCGTCGTGGACCGCAAGCGCGAGACCTCGCACCGGCTGTCGTACGAGTTCGAGGTCGAAGGGAAGAGCACGGCGGGCCTCCCGCGCGCCACCGAGCCGACGCCCGTCCCGGTGCGGGCGGAGCTCCCGCCGCAGCCAGTGCCGGGCGTGTACGCGCAGGTGGTGCGGGACGCGAAGGAGAAGTTCATCCGCGGCGACCTGTTCGAGGTGACGCCCGGGCACGCCATGTACGGGCGGTGCGACGCGCCCGCCGCGTTCTTCGAGCGCCTCCGCGAGACCAACCCGGCGCCGTACGAGTTCATGTTCAACCTGGGCGACGGCGAGTACCTGGTCGGCGCGTCGCCGGAGATGTTCGTCCGGGTCGGCGGTGACCGGGTCGAGACGTGCCCGATCGCCGGGACGATCAAGCGCGGCGCCGACGCGCTGGAGGACGCCGAGCAGATCCGCGCGATCCTGTCGTCCGCCAAGGACGAGTCGGAGCTGACCATGTGCACCGACGTGGACCGCAACGACAAGTCGCGGATCTGCGTGCCGGGCAGCGTGCGCGTTCTCGGCCGCCGGCAGATCGAGATCTACTCCCGGCTGATCCACACCGTCGACCACATCGAGGGGCGGCTGCGCCCCGGGTTCGACGCGCTCGACGCGTTCCTCACCCACATGTGGGCGGTCACCGTCACCGGCGCGCCGAAGACGTGGGCGATGCAGTTCATCGAGGACCACGAGGAGTCGCCGCGCCGCTGGTACGGCGGCGCCGTCGGGTGCATCGGGTTCGACGGGTCGATGAACACGGGCCTGACGCTGCGGACGGCGCAGATCCGCGACGGCATCGCGACCGTCCGGGCCGGGGCGACGCTGCTGTACGACTCCGACCCCGACGAGGAGGAGCGCGAGACGCACCTCAAGGCCAGCGCGCTGATGGGCGCGCTCGCCGAGTCCCAGGAGGGCGGTGCGGACGCCGAGTCCCGGGCGGAGCCGCGGGCGGAGCGGCCCGGCGACGGGCTGAAGGTGCTGCTCGTCGACCATGAGGACTCGTTCGTCAACACCCTCGCCGACTACTTCCGCCAGCAGGGCGCCGACGTCGTGACCCTCCGGCACGGGTTCCCGGCGCGGATGCTGGACGAGCACGCGCCCGGCCTGGTCGTCCTGTCGCCGGGGCCGGGCCGTCCCGGGGACTTCGCGACCCGCGACCTCCTGGACGCCCTGGACGAGCGGAACCTCCCGGTCTTCGGCGTCTGCCTCGGCCTGCAGGCGATGGTGGAGCACGCGGGCGGCGAGCTGACGCTGCTGCCCGAGCCGTCCCACGGAAAGCCCGGCCAGGTCAAGGTGACCGGGGGACCGCTGTTCGAGGGCCTCCCGGACGAGTTCACCGCGGCCCGCTACCACTCGCTGCACGCGACGCCCGACCGGGTGAAGGGGTTCCGGGTGACGGCGCTGACCGGCGACGTCGTGATGGCGATCGAGGATCCGGAGCGGCGGCGGTGGGCCGTGCAGTTCCACCCGGAGTCCATCCTGACAGCGGCGGGCGGGGCCGGGCACCGGATCGTGGCCAACGTCCTCAGGTTGAGCCGTCCCTAGTCCCATAGCAGGAGGGCCGGTCGACCGAAATGGTCCTGAGGGTCCTATCGCGGCCCAGCGCTCGCCGGAAGACTTGGTGACCGGCCACAGCGCCGCCCTTCCGCGACGCAGTGATCGCCGTTATCCCGGCGGAGAGGGGAGCGATCCCCTCTCCGCACCGGGGTCGTGCGACGGTGCAGATAACCCCTGTTTCGGACTATCCGTAATAAGGGGCCCGTTTCCTGGCGCTCTCCGCGGGGATCCCGCTCGCCATGATGACTCTTCTGTGGCTCATCGCCGTGATCCTGGTGATCGCCGGGGTCTATGTGATCCTCGCCCGCCGCGAACTGATCTGGGGCATCGTCCTCATCGTGGTCGGGCTGCTCGTCGGCCCGGGAGGGGTGAGCATCTTCACCTGACCCCTTCGCCACCCGCCCCTCGTTCTCGGCGGCACGCCGGGACGGAACGCTGACACAGGTTGTCAGGTTTCGGTGCCAGCATCGTTCGCATGAGCAGTGCCACCACACAGAACACCCCGCTGGCGGGAACGATCGCCCTGGTCGCGGGCGGGACGCGCGGCGCGGGCCGCGGCATCGCCGTCGAGCTCGGCGCCGCCGGCGCGACCGTGTACGTGACAGGACGGTCCACCCGGTCGAACCGGTCGGAGATGGACCGTCCCGAGACCATCGAGGAGACCGCGGAGCTGGTGACGGCCGCGGGCGGCGAGGGCATCGCCGTCCGGGTCGACCACCTCGACCCGGAGCAGGTCGGCGCGCTCGTGGCGCGCATCGACGCCGAACAGGGGCGGCTGGACGTCCTCGTCAACGACGTCTGGGGCTCGGACCGCTACTTCGAGTTCGGCAAGGCGCTGTGGGAGCAGTCCCTCGACGACGGGCTGCGGATGCTGCGGCTCGGTATCGAGACCCACGCCATCACCAGCCACCGCGCCCTGCCCCTGCTGATCCGCGAGCCCGGCGGGCTCGTGATCGAGATGACCGACGGGACCGCCGACTACAACGCGGCGTACCGCAAGGACGTCGGCTACTTCTACGACCTGGTCAAGAGCGCCGTGATCAGGATGGCGCTCGCGCAGTCCGAGGAGATCGCGGAGTACGGGGCGACGGCGCTGGCGCTGACGCCCGGGTGGCTGCGCTCGGAGGCGATGCTCGACAACTTCGGCGTCACCGAGGCGAACTGGCGCGACGCCGCGAAGAACGTCCCGCACTTCGCGATCTCGGAGTCCCCGGCGTACGTGGGCCGCGCCGTCGCGGCGCTCGCCGCCGACCCGGACCGGGCCCGCTGGAACGGCGCGTCGCTGTCCAGCGGCGGGCTCGCCAAGGAGTACGGGTTCACCGACGCCGACGGCAGCCGCCCGGACGCCTGGCGCTACCTCGTCGAAGTGCAGGACCGGGGGCTGCCCGCCGACGTCACCGGGTACCGCTGACGCCGCTGGCGTGCGGTTTGCGCCTGTTTCAGATGATTTGAGGCGGTAATGGCAATCGGTGTGGAAGGAGGAGCCATGCCGATGATGACCAGGAGCGGCAAGCTGCGGATGCAGGAGCTCCCGAGCACGCTCCAGCGCTCCCCGAAGGAGGCCCAGGAGACCTTCGCCAAGGCCCACGACTCCGCGGTCGAGACCTACGGGGAGGGGGAGCGGGCGCACCGCACCGCCTACGCGGCGCTCAAGCGCAGGTGGGAGAAGCACGGCGACCGGTGGATCCGGAAGGCCGGGCGGGGCCCGTCCGACGAGCGGGCCAAGAGCCCGCGGGCCCGCCGGGACCACGGGAGGACGTTCGGCGGCGTGGACGTCGAGGGCAACACCAAGAAGGAGCTCTACGACCGGGCCGCCGACCTCGACGTCCACGGCCGCTCGAAGATGACCAAGGAGGAGCTGGCCAAGGCCATCGCCCGCAAGCGGGGCTAGACGGTCGCCGAGGTGCGTGCGGGGCGTTCAGCGGGGCGCGTACAGCTCCGCGAACCGGGCGGCGGCGTCCGCCATCCGCTTCCGCAGCTCCGGGGGCGCGAGGACCTCGACCTCCGGCCCGAGCCGCATCAGCTCCGACGCCGCGACCACCATCGACTCGACGGGAAGCGTGGTCACCGCCCATCCCTTCGCGTCGGGCTCACCGGCCTCCTCCTCCGCCCGCCGCGCCGCGTACGGCTCGACCGCGTACCGCAGGATCCGCATCCCGGCGGGCGACAGCCGGACGGTGACCTCCTCGCGCAGCATCGACCGCACGAAGGACGCGGCCTGCTCCCGCCAGTGCGCGGCGAGGTCGAAGTCCTCGTCGCGGTCGAAGCGGGAGCCGGTCGGCCGGACGCCCGTCACCCGGTCCACGCGGTAGGTGCGCGGCCTGCCGCCGACCCGCGCGACCAGGTACCAGGTGCCGTTCTTCAGCACGAGCCCGTACGGCTCCACCGTCCGCGTGACCTCGGCGTCCTTGCGGCGGTAGCCGAGCTCGACCGCCTCGTCCTCCCAGACCGCCCGGGCGAGGTCGCGCAGCAGCGGCGGCGGCCCGGACTCGCCGAACCAGCCCGGCGCGTCCAGGTGGAACCGCTGGCCCGCCCGCGACGGCGCGTCCCGTAGCGACGCGGGCAGCGCCGCGAGGACCTTCAGCTCGGCCGCGGCCACCGCGTCGCCGCGGCCCATGTCCCCGGCCGGGCCGGGCAGCCCGGACAGGAACAGCGCCTCCGCCTCCTCGCGGGTGAGGCCGGTCAGCCGCGTCCGGTAGCCGCCGACGAGGCGGTACCCGCCCGCGCGGCCCTGCTCGGCGTAGACCGGGACCCCGGCCGCCGACAGCGCCTCCATGTCGCGGTAGACGGTGCGCTCCGACACCTCCAGCTCCCGCGCCAGCTCGCCCGCCGTCATCGCCTCCCGCGACTGCAGGAGCAGCACCATCGAGATCAACCGAGCCGCCCGCACGCCCCTTGTCTACCAGGAACGCCGTCCTCGGAGCGTTTCTGACATTTTCGTGGCAGGTTCGCCCGGATCGCCTATCGGGCCGGGC
>NZ_VCKW01000126.1 GCF_005889715.1 Actinomadura soli | reverse complement strand
GGGTTGTTCGGTTGGGGACGCGTACGTCGCCGTTGGCGTTGGTGCAGGCGCGTGGGGTTGCCGCGCGGCTGGAGGAGCTGGCCGGTGTGCGGGTTGAAGTGGTCGGGATTCAGACGGCCGGGGATCGGCATCGGGGGTATCTGGGTGAGCTGGGCGGCAAGGGTGCGTTCATGCGGGAGATCGACCGGGCGCTGCTGGCGGGGCGGGTGGATATCGCGGTGCACTGCCTCAAGGACGTGCCGGGTGATGTGCCGCGTCCGGAGGGGCTGGTGTTCGCCGCGTACGTCGAGCGTGATGACACCGCTGATGTGATGTTGTTCCCGATGGAGGGTGAGGTTCAGTGTCTGGCGGATTTGCGGCCGGGGGCGAGGGTGGGGACCTCGGCGGTCCGGCGTCGGGCGCAGCTTGGGCAGATTCGGTCTGATCTGCGGGTGGAGTATCTGCGCGGCAACGTCAACTCCCGGCTGGGACGGCTGGACTCGGGGGAAGGGTTCGACGCGATCGTGTTGGCGCGGGCGAGTCTGGCGCGGCTCGGTATCGAGCGGGCGGGCGAGGTGCTGGACATCGTCCCGGCCGTGGGGGCGGGGGTGCTGGCGGTGGACTGCCGCCGGGCCGACTCCCACATTGTGGAACTGGTGCGGTTGGTGGACCACAGGGACACCCGGCGGTGCGTGAGTGCGGAGCGGGCGATGTTGCATGGGCTGCAGGGGCATTGCAACAGCCCGATTGCGGGGCATGCTCGGGTGGAGCGGGACGGGCAGCTTAGCTTGAGTGGGATGGTGTTCGCCCGTGACGGGTCGGTGTTCGTGCACTCACATGAGTTGTCGCCGCCGGACAAGGGCGGGGACTTGGGCGCATATGTGGCGAGTGATCTGCTTCGCAAAGGTGCGCGCGACCTGATCGACGGCATTCCGCACTGAGGGTGCCGCTGGGGCTTCCAGGTCTGGTTTGATCTGCCTATGACGGACTGGTCTGGGTTGCAGGATGCTGAGGGGTCGGCGGCTTCCATTCCTGGTCTTCTTGGTCGGCTCACGCCCGATTCTTCGGAGCTTTGGGAGCGGCTGTGGGCTCGGTTGTGCCCGCAGGGCGCTGTTTTTCCGGCCAGTTTGGCGGCGCTGCCGTATCTGAGTGAGCTCGCGGCCCGATGGGCGGCTGAGGAGAGGGTCGAGCCGCTGTTGCTGGCGGGAGCGATCTTGGGGGCCGACGAGCGGTACCACCAGGTGTTCGACGTCCGGGAGCGGTACTCGGCGGAGATCTCGATGCTGCGCGACCTTACCGACGACACGCTCCGGACGCTCGCGGCCTCCGAAGACACCTCCACTTATGTTTACCTGCTTCAGGCGTTGATGGCCTTTGAAGGCGTCGACGTGTGGGATTCGCATCTGGAGAATCTGGTCACCGAGGAATACGAGATCAGCTGCCCGTCCTGTGCGGCCGATCTGTTCGTTGTGCTGGGCGACCGCGACTCCTTTGCCACCCATCAGGACTACGCCATCGAAGATGACGTGATCACGACACCGTTGCGGCCGGCCGATCCCGGCGAGCTGAGTGGAGCGCCCGGCACCCTCTACCAGACCGCGGTCCGGGACGAGCGCCACACCGTCGCGCGCCAGCTCCTGCACATGTTCGGTACGGCGACCTGTTCGCACTGCGAGACGGACCTGCCGATCGCCGAACGAGTCGCCGCCGCGTTCGGGCGCGACTCCTGACACGTCGGCCGGCGGGGCGGCGGTGTGGGGCGCTCAGGGGCGGGTGATTGCCGGGGCGAAGAGGGTGCGTAGGCGGTCTACCTCCTCGGCGCAGCCGTAGTGGGTCTGGTTGTGGCGCAGTGCCTCTTCCAGGGCTGGGACGAAACCGATGATGCCGAAGCGGAGGCCCTGGGTGCGGAGGAAGTCGAAGGTCGCTTGGCCGTAGCCGACTACCGGGATCGAGACCAGTGAGCGCGCGGCGGCGAGGCCCGTGTCCTGGCTGGTGCCGATCACGTAGGCCGAGTAGCCCCGGCGTTCGGCCTCGACAGCGCGTTCGGCGAAGTACCAGGAGAAGAAGACTTCCAGCTGGCCGTATCTCACGTGGTCGGCGGGCATCTTCGTCTCGTACACCTCGGCGGGCAGGGCGTGGAACTCCACGTCCGCGCGGTCGCCCAGGACGTCGCGGGCGTGCTGTTCGTAGCCCTCGTCCAGCCAGGGGTTGCGGCCGACGACCGTGTGCTTCTGGAACCAGATCCGGCTCAACGGGTCACCTTTCCCTGGGCCAGGGTGCGGCGGGCGCGGCGGATCACGGCCTCGTCGACCATGCGGCCCGACTCGTCCTGGACGACGCCCGACCCCGCTGCCTCGAACCGCGCCACCAGTGCGCGGGCCCGGGCGAGTTCGTCGGGTGATGGCGTGAACACCTCGTTGACCACGGGGAGCTGTGCCGGGTGGATGCAGGCCCGGCCCTGGAAGCCGAGGCGGCGGAGTGCGTGGGTCGATTCGGCCAGGCGGTCCAGGTCGCGGAAGTCGGTGCTGACGGGGCCCAGCGGCGGGTCGATTCCGGCGGCGGCCGAGGCCAGGACGATCTGCGAGCGGGGCCAGAGCAACTCGCGTTCGTCGGCGCCGGGGTCGACGCCGATGTCCGCGCACAGGTCGGCCTCGCCCAGTTGCAGCCGGACGACCCGGGGCGCCCGGGCGATCTCCTGGGCGCCCAGGACCGCGGCTGCGCTTTCCAGGACCGGGCAGAGTGCGGCCTTCGCCGGGCCTAGGAGTTTGTCGATGGTCGCTAGGTCGGCCGGTGTTTCCGTCTTGGCGACGCATATGCCGGCGACTGTGGGCAGGACGGGTTCTAGGGCGCGTAGGTCCTCGTGGCCCGCTTCCCCTGGGTTGATTCTGATCCAGATCTCTGGGGCGTCCTGCGGGAGGGTGGTCAGCCAGGCGGCCACGGTGCGGCGGGCGGTGGGCTTGGCGCCGGGGGCCACCGCGTCCTCCAGGTCGGCGATCAGTGCGTCGGCGCCGCGGGTCAGGGCGCCGGCCAGTTTCTCCGGCCGGTCGCCCGGGACGTAGAGGGCCGATCTCATCGCACCGGCCGGTGGACGTACTTCCCGACGGGGCCGCCCACGATCTTTCCCGCGTCGAGCACCTGGTGTCCGCGCACGAAAGTGTCGGTTGCCTGGGCGGTCAGCTCGAAACCCTCGAACGGCGTGTATTCCTGCGCGGACTCGGAGTCCTCGGCCCGGACGGTCCAGGTCTTGTCCGGGTCGACGAGGCAGAAGTCGGCGTCCAGGCCCTCCTTGATCGCGCCCTTGCCGCGCAGGCCGTACCGCTGGGCGGGGTTCCACGAGGTCAGGGCGGCGATCCGGCCGAGCGGCAGGTCGCGCCTGCGGCCCTCGGTGAGCATCCCGGCGAGCAGGTACTCGGCGCCGCCGAAGCCCGACTTGGCCAGGAACACATCGTCGCGGGGCTCGCCGAACTTGGTCTCGTCGCGGCAGCAGGCGTGGTCGCTGACGACCCAGTCGACGGTGCCTTCGGCGACGTGCCGCCAGAGCGCCTCGACGTCGTCGCGTGGGCGCAGGGGCGGGTTGACCTTGCCGCCTGTGCCGTGCGCGGTGTCGATGTCGGCGAGCAGGTGCCCGATCGTGACCTCGCGGCGGAAGTTGACGTGCGGGAACGCCCCGGCCATCCGGACGGCCGCGTCCATGGCCTTGGCCGAGGAAAGGTGCAGCAGGTTGATGTTGGGCAGGCCCGTCTCGTGCGCCAGGTAGGACGCGATCGAGATGGCGAGGCCCTCGGAGTGCGGCGGACGGGACGCGTGGTAGGCGGCCAGGCCGGTGAGGTCGCCCGCCTCCTCGACCAGCTTCGTGCAGGCGGTCATGATCTCCGCGGTCTCGCAGTGCAGCGACAGGGAGATCTCGTCGGCGAGGTCCGGGAACCGCTCCCTTGCCGCCTGGACGCCGCGCATCACGAACTCGAAGTGCGCGTAGTCGTACCGCTCGCCCTTCGGGGTCATCAGGAACGAGCTCTGGTCGGACGAGCGGCCGTGCAGCCCATGGCCGCCGTAGAACATGAAGATCTTGAAGGACGGGACACCGAAACGCTCGATCAGGTCCGGGATCTCGGTGATGTGACCGGACGACATCGGCGCCAGGTGGAAGGCGTAGTCGATGTGCGAGCGTCCGGCGGACGCGTCCAGGACCTCGGGGAAGAAGTCGGCGTACGGACCGCCCTTGTTCAGGTAGTACTGCCCCGTCCGCATGTAGGTGAGCGCGGTGGTGACGCCGCCCTGCGCGGACGCGCGGCTCTCGGTGACCGTGTCCTCCGCCAGCGGGCTGTAGATGCCCCAGTGCTGGTGCGCGTCGACCACGCCCGGGAAGGCCGGACGGCCCCGCCCGTCGACCACCTGGGCGGCGTCCGCCGCGTCGATGCCGGGTGCCACGCGGGCGATCCGGCCGTCGCGGACGGCGATGTCCGCCTCGAACGGGTCGTCCTGCTCGTGCGTGACGACCTTGACGTCCTTGACCAGCAGATCGTATTCAGCCATGGGTCTCTTCCTTCGTGTCCCGGTCCTGGAAATCCGCGAGGGGGCGGAGCAGGTCGCCGACGCCCGCCAGGTCGGCGAGCCCGCGCACGCGGCGGGCGGTGCCGGCGGCGGCGTCCGCGGACAGCCGGCCGCGGGTGTTGTCGCGGAACTTCAACTCCAGCTCCGCGTCGCTGACGGGACGGTCGGGACCGCCCCGGTTGACGGGCACCTCGTGCCGCCATTCGCGGCCGTCGACGTCGCGGGCGGTGAGGACGGCGGGGAACTGCATGGGGAAGATCTCCGTCGCGCGGTCGTCGGCCACCACGTCCACCTTGGCCATCAGCGCCCGCCGGTAGGGGTCCCGGGCCAGCTCGTCGGTGTAGTCGCCGAGCCCGACGCCGAGCCCGCCGCCGCCGAGCAGCCCGGCGACGACCGCGTACGGGCCGGAGAACTGCGCCTGGTAGCCGGTCTCGGGGGCGCGCTTCAGCTCGATCGGCCGGCCGATCGAGCGGATCACCGGGGCGGGGACGCCGAGCGTCAGCGACGCGACGCGGTCGGCCGCGAGGCCCTGCTCGCGCAGCGCGATGGCGGTGTCGACGGCGGCGTGGGTGAAATGGTTCGCGGGGTAGGGCTTGAAGAAGATCCCCGGGACGGCCCAGTCGGAGCCGAGGCCCTCGGTGATCTCCTTCGGCTCGTACTCGCCGCGCAGGAACGCCTGGAAGAAGCCGAAGCGTCCCTCCAGGACCGTCGGCGGCCCGGTGAAGCCGCGGCCGACCAGTTCGGCCGCGGTGACCGCGGAATGCGCGGCCCATCCGCAGTGCAGGCGTTTCACGGTGCCGCCGGTCCGGTTGGCCTCGATGAGCCCGGACGCCATCGACGCGGCGACGCCCAGGGCGTCCAGCAGGCCGTCGCCGTCCAGGCCGAGCTGCAGGCCCGCGGCGACCGCGCCGCCGAGCGCGCCGCAGATCGACGTGGCGTGCTGGCCGTGCTCGAAGAAGGTCGAGTTGCCCGCCCGCGCGTCGTATCCGGCCATGCCCAGCCGGACGCAGACCTCCAGCCCGACCGCTATCGCGCGGATCGTGCCGCGGCCGGACGCGCCCGCGCGCTCGCCCGCGGCCAGCGCGGCGGGCACCACCGAGGCGCTCGGGTGCAGCACGGACGGCAGGTGCGTGTCGTCGTAGTCGAGGGAGTGCGCCAGCACGCCGTTGGCCAGCGCCGCCAGGGGTGCGGGCACGGCCGCGCCGCCGCCGATCGCGTGCGCCTGCGGGCGTCCGCCCTGATCCTGGACGTACTCCAGGACGGCCGCGCTCGTCGGTAGCCGGTGCGCCGCCACGCACAGCCCGATCACGTCGAGGACGCGCTTGCGGACGCTGTCGACGACGTCGTCCGGCAGTGTCGCGAACGATGTCGCGGCGGCGAATTCCGCGAGTTCGCGTGCCAGTTCCGGCTCGCTCGGCAGCTCCCGCTCAGCCATCGGAACGCTCCAATGAGACAAGGGCGAGGGGGCGCGCAGGAGAGCCGGTCGCGCCTACCAGCGGTAGTGGCGCCAGGACGAAGGTGAACTCGTGGACGCCCGCGCGCGCGATCTCTTCGAGGTCGAGCGTCTCGATGATGTAGATCCCAGACTCGACCAGCAGCACGCGGTGCGCGGGCAGCACGCTGTGGCCCTGGCCTGGCGGCAGGCATTCGAAGGCGATGGTGTCCGCGCCGGCGGCGTGCACACCGCGCCCGGCCAGCCAGCGGGCGCCCGCCTCGGCCACGCCCGGCACGCCGGACTTCGCGCCGATGTAGGCGTCGCGGTCGGGGTCGGTGAAGAGCCGCCCCCAGCCGCTGCGGACGAGCACGACGTCGCCCGCGCCGACGTGGGTGCCCGTGACGATCATGTCGTTGGCGGCCGAGCCCCCGTCGGGACGCGTCCGGTCGCCGTGCCGCCGCGGCAGCGTGTGCCAGTAGGCGGGATGGTTCGGCGACTGCGGCATCCCGATGGACATCGGGCGGGCGAGGTCGTAGACGGTCACCCCGGCGCGCACGGCCGCCAGGAGGAGGTCGGGGTGTCCGGTCGCTGGTTGAGAGGTCACTGCGGGCCTTGTCTCCGGATTCCTTGAGGGTTCGGGCGGTCGGGGTCAGGTCACGATCCGGCCGGGGGTCAGGTCACGATCCGGCGCTCGCGCAGGCTCGCGACCTCCGCCGGGTCGAGGCCGAGCTCGTCGACGAGCAGCGCGTCGGTGTCGGCGCCGAGCGCGCGTCCGGTGAAGCGGATCCGGCCCGGCGTTCGCGACATCCGCCACATGACGTTGTGCATCAGCATCGGCCCGAAGTCCGGGTCGGGGACGCTGGTCAGCATCTCCGTCTCCCGGATGTGCGGATCGTCGACGATGTCCGCCGCGCTGTAGACGGGGGCGATGGCGGCCCCCGCGGCGGTGAACTCCTCGATGACGTCCTCGCGGGTGCGTCCGGCGATCCAGCCGCCGACGAACTTGTCGAGCAGGTCCGCGTGCGCCGCGCGGCCGTGGCCCGTCGCGAACCACGGCTCCTCGACCACCTCGGGGTGGCCGACGAGGCGCAGCACCCGCTCGGCGATCCGCTGCGCGCTGGTCGACACCGCGAGCCAGTGGCCGTCCGCCGTCCGGTAGGTGTTGCGCGGCGCGTTGTTGGTCGACCGGTTGCCGTGCCGCTCCTCGACCACGCCGAGCTGGTCGTACACGGTCGGCGCCGGGCCGACCGCCGTCATCAGCGGCTCCAGCAGGCTCAGGTCGATGACCTGGCCGCGCCGCTCCGGGTCGCGGTCGCGGTGCCACAGCGCCATCGCCGTCGCGGACGAGGCCGCGATCCCGCAGAGGCTGTCGGCGAGCCCGAACGCGGGCAGCGTGGGCGGCCCGTCCGCCTCGCCGGTCATGTACGCGAACCCGCTCATCGACTCGGCGAGGGTGCCGAACCCGGCACGTCCGGCATACGGGCCGCGCTGCCCGAAGCCGGTGACCCGGACGATGATCAGGCTCGGGTTGGCCTCGTGCAGCCGGTCCGGGCCGATGCCCCAGCGCTCCAGCGTCCCCGGGCGGAAGTTCTCGATCAGGACGTCCGACCGCGCGGCCAGCCTGAGCAGGATCTCGGCGCCCTCGGGGGCGGAGAGGCTGAGCGCCAGCGCCCGCTTGTTGCGCGAGATCTCCTTCCACCAGATCGGCGTGCCGTCCTTGGACCTGCCGTGCCCGCGCATGCCGTCGCCGGTGACCGGGTGCTCGATCTTCACGACGTCCGCGCCGAAGTCGCCGAGGATCTGCGCGCACAGCGGCCCGGCGAGGATCGTCGAGGCGTCGATGACCCGCAGGCCCTGCAGTGGACCGTCCTGCATTCATTCCCCCAAGTGAAATCTGGACACGATCAGTGCCGCGGCGGTGCGGCGGCGGGAGCCGTGCTGCCGGGCGGGCGGCGGCCCAGGTCGGCGGAGATCGCGGCGGCCGCCGCGATCACCTGGTCGCCGAGCGACCTGCTGCGGCTGCGGGTGAACATGTCCTGCAGCCCGCACACCGAGATCGACCCGATCGGCTGCCCGGCCGCGCCGTAGATCGGCGCCGCGACGCTCGCCGCGCCCGACTGGCGCTCCCCGGAGCTGACCGCGTAGCCCAGCGCCCGGATCCGGCCGATCTCCTCGCGCAGCGCCCCCGCCGAGGTGATGGTGGCGTCGGTGACGCTGTCGAGCCTGTGGTGCGCGACATAGTCGTCCACCTCGCCGTCGGGCAGCGCCGCCAGGATCGCCTTGGACGACGACCCCGCGTGCAGCGGATGGCTGGAGCCGAGCGCGACCGACATGCGGATCTCGTGCGACGACAGCACCTGGTCGACGTACACCCGCGACCAGCCCTGGCGCAGCGAGAGCGTGGTCGTCTCCCCGGTGCGCTCCGACAGCGCGACGAGGTGGCGGTGCGCGATGGCCGGGACGTCCAGCTCGCGCATCGCGGCAAGCCCGATGCCCAGCGCGCCGGGCCCGAGCCGGTAGACCTTCGTCGTCTCGTCGAAGCGCAGGAACCGGCCGTTGACCAGCTCGCGCAGGATCCGGTGGGCGACCGCCTTGGACAGGCCGGTCTCCCGGGCGATCATCGAGACGCCCTGGGCCTGCGGCGAGCGGGCGATGGCGTCGATCACGGCGAGGGCCCGGGCGATGCCCGAGCGCGCCGGGCCCTTGGAGCCCGAGCCGTTCTCCTCCGCCTGGTCCATCCGGATATCGGTGTCCGTGTCCGTGTCGGTGCCGATGCCGGGATCGGGGTCGGGGTCGTTGGTCGTCATGGGTTCCTCGGCCGGGACGTTCGCGTCCGTCACGCCCCGATCACCCTGTTCTCCTCGGCCCAGAACGCCACGCGCCGCTGGGCGAGCCGGATGAGGAAGTGCGCGATGAGCCCGAGCACGGAGAGCACCACCAGGACCGCGAACATGCCGGCGATGTCGAAGTTGAAGTTGCTCTGCAGGAGAAGGTAGCCCAGCCCCTCCTTGGCGCCGATGAACTCGCCGACGACCGCGCCGAGGATCGCGAACACGATCCCGATGTCGAGCCCGGCGAAGATGAACGGCACCGCGGTGGGCAGCCGCACCATGCGGAAGATCTGGAAGCGTCCGGCGCCGAACACGGTGAGCATCTGGATCCGGTCGGCGTCCGCGGAGCGCAGCCCCTCGACGACGTTGACCAGCATCGGGAAGAACGAGATGACCGCGGCCATCACGATCTTGCTGCTGATGCCGAAGCCGAACCAGACGACGAACAGCGGCGCCAGCGCCACCTTCGGGACGGTCTGGAACGCCACGATGTACGGCATGAGGGTCCGCTCGACCAGCCGGACCTGCGAGATCAGCGTGCCGAGCAGCATCGCCGCGCCGACGCCGATCGCGTACCCGAACAGCGCCTCCTGGAGGGTCACGCGCAGGTGCCCCCAGAACTGGCCGTCGGTGAGCTGGCCTTCGAGCGCCTCGTAGATCTGCGACGGCCGCGGCAGGGTGTACTCGTCGATCCCGAGCGGCGTGGCAAGGAACTCCCCGCCGAGCATCACGATCGCGAAGACCGCCGGGACCAGCAGGATCTCCGGCCGCTCCCGCGGATCGAGCACCCGCCGCCGCGACTCGCCCGCCCGCGCGGCGGCCCCCGTGCCCGTGGCCGTCTTCTGCGTGGACGTGCCCTGCTCGGACGTGTTCTGCTTCTGCGTTTTCTGTGTCGATGCCATGAGGGACCCCGTCAGTCGATGACGCCGGAGGCGCTGAAGTGCTCGCGGATCCGCTTGACGTAGACGCCCGCCGCGTCCGAGGACACGATCCCGAGATCGCGCGGACGGCCTAGGTCGATGTCGACGATCTCGGCGATCCGGCCCGGCCGGGGGCTGAGCACGACGACCCGGTCGGACAGGAAGACCGCCTCGGAGATCGAGTGCGTGACGAACACGATGGTCTGGCCGCTCTCCCGCCAGATCCGCAGCAGCTCGACGTTCATGTACTCGCGGGTCATCGCGTCCAGGGCGCCGAACGGCTCGTCCATGAGGAGCACCGCCGGGTTGTGCACCAGCGCCCGGCAGATGCCCGCCCGCTGCTGCATGCCGCCGCTCAGCTCGTGCGGGTACTTGCCGGCGAAGTCCTCCAGGCCGACCATCCGCAGCAGGTCCTCGGCGCGCCCCCGGTACTCGCGGGCGTTCAGCCGCTGCACCTGGACCGGGACCATGACGTTCTGCAGGATCGTCCGCCACGGGAACAGGGTGGCCGCCTGGAAGACCATCCCGGTGAACGACGCCGGCTCGCCCTGGGCCGGGGTCGCGCTGTCGACGAAGCTCCGCAGCACCTTCGTGTCGCCGGCCAGCCGCTGCTCGGCCGACTGGCCGGACAGCATCGCCGGGAACGTCTTGAACCCGACCTGCATCGCGCCCTCCGGCTGGACGGAGGAGAACAGAAGCCCCTGGTAGGCCGCCCGCAGATAGCGGGTCAGCGCGTCCTTCTTCTTCTTGATCGTGTCCTCGCGCGCCGCGAAGGTGAGCGACCGGATGCCCTGGAAGGCGGCGGAGTTCGGGAGATACCGGAGCTTGGTGCCGGAGTTCTCGATCGCCGCGTACGGCGCGGTGTAGAGCGCCAGCGCGTCCACCTTGCCGGTGTTCAGCGCGGACGCGGCCGGGGTGCCGATGCCGACCGGCAGCAGGTCGATGTCCTTCTCCCCGTCCAGGCCCGCGTCCTTGGCGAACGCCTTGGCGTAGGGGGCCGAGCCGGACGCGAGGCTGATCACGCCGATCTTCTTGCCCTTGAGGTCGGTCCCCGACCTGATCGGGCTGCCCGGCTTCACCGCGATCCGCCACGGCCAGTTCTGCACGAGCCCGCCGATCGCCCTGATCGGCACGCCCTTCTCCTTGGCGGCCAGGATGGAGCCCACGTCGGCCGCGGTGATGTCGGGCGGGGTGGCATGGGTCTCTGTCCGAGGGTTGACATGGGTCTCTGCCGGGGCGCGCCCCTAGGCGGGCGTCCCGGGGTCCTCCGCCGCCGGCGCCGCTCCGATGCCGGCGACCGCGAGGTCGTTGTAGACGTGCTGCTCGACGATCAGCCCGTCGCGCAGGACGAACACGTCCGCGTACCGGACGCCCGAGAAGGGGCGTCCGGCCGGGTCCTCGCCGTAGAGGGTGCCGAGCGAGGTGACGGTCGCCGCGCCGCCGTCCGCGACGCCCTCGAAGTAGCGCTCCCGCTCCTTCCGGACCCAGCGGTGCCGGGCGGCCGACCCGGCGGCCATCTCCGTGAGCGTGGTGTACACCCGGTCCCCGGGGAACACCAGCCGCGCGCCCGGGGCGAGGAGTGCGCCCGCTTCGTCCAGTTTGCGGTCCTCGCACAGCTGCAGGTACCTGTCGACGAGAGCGGTCGCCGCCCCCGGGCTCATACTGCCCACGGATCGCCCCCCTTTCGTTCGGCTCAGCGATACGTCGTTCGTGTTGCCGGAACGATAAGTTCACGTTCAGCGGGGAGTCAATAGTTCGAAACGCAAATTTCGGACCGTTCCACCGCAGCTGAGCAGCGCGGAACGCCCCAGAACGGGCCGGTGCGAGCCGGTGCCGGGGGCGTGTGCTTCCGGGTGCTTCCAGGTGCTTACGCGTGACCGGACGCGGTGGTGAAGTAGGCGGCGGTCTCGGCGTCGGCCGGGTAGTAGGACTCGATCGCCACCTCGTCCAGGGTGATGTCCAGCGGGGTGCCGAAGGCGGTGATGGTCGAGAAGAGCCGCAGCTCACGACCCTGGAAGCGGATGATCATCGGGATCAGGACGTCGGATCCGACCGGCCGGCCCGTCGCGTCCCCGGGGGCGGGGCTCAGCAGTTCCTCGTACAGGGCGGTCAGGCCGGGGTCGGGGGCGGTGGCCAGCTGGCGGGTGATCCGGGAGCGGAAGACCGCGCGGACGTCGGCCAGGTTGACGACCAGGGGAGCGAGCCCGCGCGGATCCAGGCCCAGGCGTACGAGGTTGACGGGCGGTTCCAGGAGGTCGGGGGCGACGCCTGCGAGGAACGGGTCCAGGGCGCGGTTGGTCATCACGATGTTCCAGTGGCGGTCGAAGACCAGCGCCGGGTAGGGCTCGTGCGCGTGGAGCACCCTTGCGATCGCGTCCCTGGCGGCTGAGAGCGCGCCGTCTTCGAGGGGCCGTTCGGTGTAGCGGGGGGCGAAACCGGCGGCGAGCAGGAGCCGGTTGCGATCGCGCAGCGGGACGTCGAGATGGTCGGCGAGGCGGAGGACCATCTCGGCGCTCGGGTTGGACTTGCCGGTCTCGACCAGGCTGACGTGGCGGGCCGAGACGTCGGCGGCGATCGCGAGGTCGAGCTGGCTCAGGCGCCGATGGTGGCGCCACTGCCGCAGCAGCTCCCCGATTGTGTGCACGAACGTCAGGTTACTCATCGTGGCGCCGGGCGCCATGAAGTCGGATTTCATCGACAAGCGTCGCGGTCGGCGGAAACACTGGGTCCATGAGCGACGAGAACAAGAGCCTCGTGCAAAAGGCGATGGCAGAGTTGATCGAGACGGGTGACGTCGACGCGCTGGGAATGGTCCTGAGCGACGAATTCGTCCATCACAGGCCGGATTCGTCGGCCACCAAGGCGGAATGGCTCGCCGCGGTGCGCGCGGCGTGGGAGAGGATCGCCGATATGGAGGTCGAGGTCCAGCACGTGCTGGCGGACGGTGATCACGTGATGATGTATTCGCGCCGCCGGCTCCCCGACGGCGGGCCCGAGGTCGCGGTCGTCGATATCTGGCGGTTCGACGGCGGGCTGATCGCCGAGGCGTGGGAGGTCATCGAGCCGGTGGCCCAGGCGTCCGCCAACCTGGAGTGGTGGGAACCCGCCGGGCGCTGAATCAGCACCGGCGCCCTTATTCGGAGGGGCTAACGGGGTTTCTTCGTGGCATTGGCCAGCAGTCCGTCGACCAGGATGTGGAGGACCTGGGGGTAAAGATCGAGAGAGGCGCGCGCCGGCCATTGGTCGCCTATGGCGGCCAGATGCGGATAGCGGGACGCGTCCAGGGCCCGGAGGCTGAATTCGCTGTCGGCGTCGCCGATGTCGTCCTTCCGCCGGACGGTGTGCGCGCGGACGAGGATTTCGCCCACGGTGTAATACCAGATGCTCCGGAAAAGGTCGACGGCTTGGAGGCGCGTGCATCCGTGGTCGACCGCGCCGGCCACGATGGTCTCGACGAACCACAGGGCCGAATCGCCCAGGCGCGCGAGGAAGCCGTCGGCCGTGAGGACCTCCGCGCCCCACGGCCAGCCGGCGAGGGCGTCGTGGATCGTGGTCCACGCGACGATGATCCGGTCCCGCGGGCCGGCGGGCAGCTCGGGGCGCGCGACCTGGTCGACGTGCTCGTTGACGAGCTGGACGATCAGGTCGTCCTTGTCCCGGACGTGGTGGTACAGCGTGGTCGCCCCGACGCCGGTCTCGGCGGCCAGCCGGCGGATGGTCAGCGCCTCCCAGCCGTCGCGGTCGATGAGCCGCCGGGCGGCCGCCAGGATCTCGGCGCGGGACGTCGTCGGCGGCCGGCCGGTCCGCCCCGACGACGCGGGCCGCCCCGGTGACGCGGCCCGGCCGGACGAGGCTGTCTGGTCGGACGGCGCGGTGGGCGGGCGCTGGCGGTCTCGTGGTGCTGGCACCGTCCCATCATGCTGCCCGCCGGGCCCTCCGGGTGACATCGGCGGGTGCGCGGGCCTTCGACGCCCGGCTTCCGTGCTGTACTTTAGGAACATGTTCCAAAAGTCGAGCATCGCGGGGCCGCTGCGCCCCTACGCATGGACCTTCGCGGCCGTGGTGATCCTTCAGGTCATCGGGGCGGTCGCGGGCCTGGCGCCGCTGCTGGCGGTCGTCGAACTGGGACGCACCCTGCTGGCCCCCGGCCCGATCGATGAGGGCCACGTCTGGACGGTCGTCATCGCGGGCGCGGCCGGCCTGTTCGTCCGGCTGCTGTTCACGGCCGCGTCGTCCGGCATCGGCCACCTCCTGGACGGCCAGGTGCAGCTCTCGCTCCGCCGCCGGCTCGCCATGAGCCTGGGACGCGTCCCGATCGGCTGGTTCTCCCGCCGCCGGACCGGCGAGCTGGCGAAGGTCGTCGGCGAGGACGTCGCCGCGGTGCACCCGTTCATCGCCCACGCCCCCGGCGAGCTGGTCGCCGCGTTCGTGGTGCCGCTGGTGTCGCTCATCTACCTGTTCACCGTCGACTGGCGGCTGACGCTGATCACGCTGGCACCGGTGGTCCTGGCGGTGGCGCTCGTCCCGCTGATGATGACCTCGGCCCGGCTGCGCGAGCAGAAGGAGTTCGACGAGGCCATGGGACGGATCTCCAGCTCGGCCGTCGAGTTCGTCCAGGGCATCGCGGTGGTCAAGGCGTTCGGCGGCTCCGGCCGCGCGCACCGCCGCTTCCTCACGGCCGTGGACGATTTCGTCGCGACCTTCTACCGGTGGGTGCGCGGCCTGTCCCCGATCGCGGCGGGGATGCAGCTGGCGCTGTCGCCGCCGTTCGTGCTGCTGGTCGTGCTGATCGGCGGCGCGGCCCTGATCACGAGCGGCGGCCTGGCCCCGGCCGACCTGCTGCCCTTCCTGCTGCTGGGGCTCGGCCTGACCGCTCCGGTCGCGGCCCTCGGCCACGGCTTCGACGACCTCCAGGCCGCCCGCCGCGCCGTGGGCCGGATCCGGGACGTGCTCGCCGTGGAACCGCTGCCGGAGCCCGCGAATCCGACCCCGCCCCAGGGGCACCGGGTGGAACTCCGTGACGTCCGGTTCGGCTACGAGACCGGTCAGGAGGTGCTGCGCGGGATCGACCTGGTCCTCGAACCCGGGACGGTCACCGCGCTCGTCGGGCCGTCGGGCAGCGGAAAGTCGACGCTGGTCCAGCTCCTGCCGCGGTTCTTCGACCCGACCCACGGCGCCGTCGTCCTGGGCGGCGTCGACCTGCGCGAAATCGCTGGCAGCGACCTTCACCGGACGGTCTCGTTCGTCTTCCAGGACGTCCGACTGCTGCGCGCGTCGGTCGCCGACAACATCGCGCTGGCCGTGCCGCACGCCGGCCTCGACGACGTGGTCCGCGCCGCCCGCCTGGCGAACGTCCATGACCGGATCCTGGAGCTGCCGCGCGGCTACGACACGGTGATCGGGGACGAGGCGGGGCTGTCCGGCGGCGAGGCGCAGCGGATCTCGCTCGCCCGGGCGCTGCTCGCCGACGCGCCCGTCCTGGTCCTGGACGAGGCGACCGCGTTCGCCGACCCGCAGACCGAGCAGGCGGTGCGCCGGGCCCTGGCGGCGCTGGACGGCGACCGGACGGTGCTCGTCATCGCCCATCGCCTGGAGACGATCGCGGACGCCGACACCGTCGTGATGCTCCAGGACGGCTCGATCGCCGAACGCGGCACGCCGTCCGAACTCCTGGCGCGGGGCGGCGGGTTCGCCGCCTTCTGGCGCCGATCGGACGAGGCCAAGGTCCTGCAAGGAGGCGAGTCCCGATGATTCCCATGCTGCTGCGCGTCCTTGGACACCAATACGCCCGCCCGGTGCGCCGCACCGTGGCCTTGATGACGACGGCCGCCGTGGTCGAGGGTCTGTCGTACGCGCTGCTGGTCCCGGTGCTCCGGGCCCTGTTCGGGAGCACGCCCGAGGACGCCTGGCCGTGGCTGATCGCGTTCGGGGCGGCGGTCGCGGTCTACGCCGTCCTGCGCTACGCCGGCGACCTGTCCGGGTTCCGCGTCGGGACGACCCTCCTGCGCGGCATGTACCACCGGCTCGGGGACCATCTGGCCCGGTTGCCGATCGGCTGGTACGGCCCGGGCCGCGTCGGGCAGGTGTCCGTCCTCGCCGGCCGCGGCGTGCTGGACGCGATGGCCGTGATCGCGCACCTGATGGCGCCGTACATCTCCGCCTGCGTGACGCCCCTGACGATCGTCCTCGTGATGCTCGCCTTCAACTGGCAGCTGGGGCTGGCCGCGCTGGTCGCCGTCCCCGCCGTCGCGGCCATCCAGCTCTGGACGGGACGCGCCATGGCCGCCGCCGACGCCGAGCGCACCGAACGCGACCACGAGGCCACCGGACGGGTCATCGAATACCTCCAGGCCCAGCCCGTGCTGCGCGCCGGGGGCCGCACCGCCGAACGCTTCCGGCTGCTGGACGACTCGCTGCGCGAGCTGCGGCGCGCGTCCCGCCGCACCGTCCTGTCTGCGCTGCCCGGCGCGGTGGGCCTGACGCTCACCGTGCAGGCGATGTTCACCGTCCTGCTGACCTTGGGCGCCTACCTCGCGCTCGGCGGGAACATCGGCGCCGCGGAGGTCCTGACGATCCTCGTCCTGGCCGCCCGGTGCGCCGACCCCCTGCTGTCTTTGTCGGACATCGGCGGCAAGCTCCGCGGCGCCCGCTCCGAGCTGGCCAGGCTCGACGCGGTGCTGAACACCGAACCACTCCCCGAACCCCGCGAGCCGATCCGTCCGGAACGCCACGACCTGGAATTCGACTCGGTCACTTTCCACCACGGCGACCGCACGGTCATCGACGACGTCTCGCTTTCCGTGCCGCAGGGCACGCGGCTCGCCGTCGTCGGCCCGTCAGGCGCGGGGAAAAGCACTCTGCTGCAGTTGCTGGCCCGGTTCTACGACGTTGACGCGGGTGCGGTACGCATCGGAGGCGTGGACGTACGCGCCATTGACACCGAGACACTGATGGCCCACATCGCCATCGTCTTCCAGGACGTCTACCTCTTTGACGGCACCATTGAGGAGAATGTGCGTCTCGGCCGTCCGGACGCCTCCGACGCCGAGGTCCGGGCGGCCGCCACCGCGGCACGGCTGGACGACGTCATCGAACGCCTGCCCGGGGGATGGGCGGCGAACGTCGGTGAGGGCGGCGCCCTGCTCTCAGGCGGCGAGCGCCAGCGCGTCTCGATCGCACGAGCCCTGCTGAAGAACGCGCCCATCGTCCTGCTGGACGAGGTCACCTCCGCCCTGGACCCGGTGAACGAGGCGGCCGTCCACGAAGGCATCGAACGCCTGATGGCGGGACGCACGGTGGTCATGGTCGCCCACCGAATGCGCGCCATTCAGCGCGCCGACCACATCGTCTTCCTGGACGCCGGCCGAATCATCGAAAAGGGCGACCACGACGACCTCCTGCACCGCAGCGGCCGCTATGCCGCCTTCTGGAACATCTCCCTGACCCCTTGAGCAGAAAAGGCGCGCCGGGTGCGCACTCGCCGTACGAGATCAGCGGCGGCGTCCGGCCATTGCGCGTGGTCGAACGTGAATCCGGCGTCCAGCAGGCGGCCGGGGACGACGCGGCGGCTCTTCAGCAGGAGCTCGGTGTCGGAGCGGATGGCGAGCGCTCCGATCTCGCCATCCATTCCGTCGCGGGCAGGCCCACCGGAACGCCCCAGGCCGCGCGCAGCGCGCGCATGAACGCCCGTTGCGGCAGAGGGGCGGGAGCGGCGAGGTTCACCGGGCCGGTGAGGTCGTCCCGCGCGGCCAGGAACTCGATCGCGCGGACGAAGTCGCGGTCGTGGATCCAGGACACGTACTGCGCGCCGCCCGCGACGGGGCCGCCGAGTCCGAGCCGCGCGAGCCATAGCAGGACGTCGAAGACGCCGCCGCGGTCGGGGCTCATCACCATGGCGCTGCGCAGGGCGACCTTGCGCGTGGACGGTGTCGCAGCCCGCTCCTGGGCCCGTTCCCAGGCCCTGGCGATCTCGACGCTGTAGGCCCAGTAGCGCGGGACGCCGGGTTCCGCGCCGCCGATCACTCCGCTCGCCTCGTCGTTGGGGGCGTCGAAGCGGTGGGCGTAGATGGTGGCGGTGCTCATCTGCAGCCACACCCGGGGCGGGCGCGCGGCGGCCGCGATCGCCTCGCCCACGACCCGGGCGGAGCGCACGCGCGAATCCATCATGGCTTGCAGGTTGGCCGGGGTGTAGCGGCAGCTCACGCTGCGTCCGGCCAGGTTGATCACCAGGTCGCTGCCGTCGATGGCGTCCGCCCAGGGGCCGAGGGTCTCGCCGTCCCAGTGGATCTCGCGGTCGCGTCGCGGGTTCCTGGTCAGGATCACGACGTCATGGTTCGCGGCGGTCAGGGCGCGGTCGAGGACCGTGCCCACCTGTCCGGTCCCCCCGGGAATCACTACCTTCATCGGCCGCCCCTCGCGTCGTGGGACGAGCCTAACCCAGAGTTGAACACGTTCAAAGAGCGAGAGTGGCCTCGATGCCGCCCGTGCCGTCACCATATGAAAATTTCTCGAAGGAAGTATGGCCTGGCCATCTGGTCAGAACGTCCTGAAAAGCGGATGATGAGAAGTATCAGGCCGGGCCGTGGCCCCCGTGCGGCCCGGCCACCGCTTTGCCCGAACTCCGACTCCCGGACGACGCCCCGAGCTTCGGCGCATTCACCGAAGGCGAAGACGGTAATAACCCGGCTCAATCAGTACTACTGTCGGCATCACAGTGTGCAATCGAGACGTGCCGTTGAGTGGCGCACGGGAGCGGAAGTGAACGCACTTCAACCGAACGGCAACCCGGAGACGAATCGCCGCGTGCACGATTTCGGCAACAGTGGCCACAGCGCCCACGGCGGGCAGAACGGCCCCGGCGGCCAGAGCGGCAGCGGTCCCACGGTCCTGCGCATGCTGCTCGGCGGGCAGCTCAGGCGGCTGCGCGAGAGCCGCGGAATCTCGCCCAAGGACGCCGGCGAGGCCATCCGCGCGTCCGCGTCCAAGATCAGCCGGCTGGAACTGGGCCGCGTCGGGTTCAAGAAGCGCGACGTCGCCGACCTGCTCACCCTGTACGGCGTGATCGCGGCGGAGGAGCGCGAACCCCTCCTCGAACTGGCCGAGCGGGCCAACCGGCCCGGCTGGTGGCAGAGCTACAGCGACATCCTGCCGCCCTGGTTCGAGGTCTACATCGGGCTGGAGGAGGCGGCGTCCGCGCTGCGCGTCCACGAGACGCGGTTCGTCCCCGAGCTGCTGCAGACCGAGGAGTACGCCCGCGCCGCGCTCGGGCTCGGCCACCCGATGGCGTCCGCGACCGAGATCGAACGCCGGGTCAACGTGCTGATGCGCCGCCAGCGCATCCTCCGCCGCGCCGATCCCCCACTGCTGTGGGCGCTGGTGGACGAGGCCGCGCTGCGCCGTCCCATCGCCGACCGGGAGGTCATGCGCGCCCAGCTCGCCGCGCTGCTCGACGCGGTCCGCGCGCAGGACGTCACCCTCCAGATCGTCCCGCAGGCGCGCAGCGCGATGGCGGCGATGGCGGGCCCGTTCTCGCTGCTGCGGTTCGCCGAGGCGAGCCTCCCGGACATCGTGTACATGGAGCAGCTGACGAGCGCCCTCTACCTGGACAAGCAGGCCGACCTGTCGGTCTACAAGCGGCATCTGGACCGGATGTCGGTCAACGCGTCCCCGCCGGCCGCCACCGGCGACCTGCTCGCGGCCCTCCTCGACGGGCTGCACTGAACGGTCGAGGTCGCAATTTTTCGCAATGGACGATCCGATTGCAGATTTTCGACAGGGCGGCCAGAATGAACGGGCCTGCACCGACATGCCATGGAAACGTGGACCCCGAACCGCCGAAACCCTGTGGGAGGCGAAGTCGTGACCGGTGATGCGTACGCGCCCGGCCAGGAGCCGGAGATCCAGATCGACACCAGCGTGGCGCACCCGGCACGGGTGTGGGACTACTGGCTCGGCGGAAAGGACCACTACCCCGCCGACATCGAGGTGGGCGACCAGCTTGAGGCGACGATCCCCGAGGTCGTCCTGTGGGCGCGCGCCGACCGCGAGTTCCTCGGCCGCGTCGTCCGCCATGTGATCGGCGAGGGCGTGCGCCAGTTCCTCGACATCGGCACCGGCATCCCCACCAGGGACAACACCCACCAGGTCGCGCAGCGCCTCGCCCCCGAGAGCCGGGTCGTGTACGTCGACAACGACCCCGTCGTGCTGGCGCACGCGCGGGCGCTGCTCAACAGCTCGTCCGAGGGCGCCACCGACTTCATCGACGCCAACCTCCACGACCCCGAGTCCATCCTGGACGGCGCCGCCCGCACGCTCGACTTCGGAAAGCCGGTCCTGGTCACGCTGCTCGGCATTCTCGAATTCAGCGTCACCGACGAGGCGTACACGATCGTGAACCGGGTGCTGGAGCCGTTCCCGTCGGGCTCGTACCTGGCGATCGCCTGCCCCAGCAACGAGACCAACACCGCGGCGATGGACGAGGTCGCCCGGAAATGGAACGACAGCGGCGCCACCCCGATCATCATGCGCAGCGCCGAGGGCCTCAAGCTCTTCTTCGAGCACCTGGACCTGCTGGAGCCGGGCCTGGTGCCCCTGCCCCAATGGCGCCCCGACCCCGGCACCCTCTACGCCGACCGGGGCATGGACTTCTACTGCGCCGTGGGCCGCAAACCCTGACCGCTGCCCGGGACGGATCGGCCGCGGACCGGGCGACGTCCCGTCCCGCCGCCGTGCTCCCGGTGATCGACACCATCGCCGCCACGGGATGCGCGGCCAGCGCCGCGTCCGCCATGCGGAGCAGGTGGGACATCCGTTCGGCGGGGGTCGTCCGCCGCCATCCGGCGAACGCCCGCGCCGCCGCCGCGCAGGCCCGGTCGACGTCGTCCGGGCCCGATCGCGGGGCCGTCGCGTAGACCTCCCCGGTCACCGGGTCGACGATCTCCATCCGGCCGCCGCCGGACGCCGCGGGTGAACGCGCCGTCGACGAAGTTCCGCAGCTCACCCTCGCCACTCATCACGCCCTCCGATCACCGTGGCCCCTCCGATCACCGCGGCAACTGCTCGCCACGACGCTTCGCGGCCATGCTAGGAAGCCGCCGCCGTACCTCTCGCCCTGCGAATGGACCCGTCCGTCCAGGAGGGTTGTACGTTTCGTCCTCGCGGCGCCGTAACGATCGCCGGGGCGGGGAAGCTGTTTCATAATTCGTGCATCACAAATCGCGGCAACGGAGGCGAATCAGGTGGGCGAGATCGAGCAGGCTCCTCCCGGGGTGGACATCACCGTCCCCAGCCCGGCCCGCATCTACGACTACATCCTCGGCGGCACGGCCAACTACAAGGTCGACCGCGAGGCGGCGGAGAAGGTCCGCCAGGCCATGCCCGACATGGTGGACACCGCCTGGGCCAACCGCGGGTTCCTGCAGCGTTCGGTGCGGTGGCTCGCCGAGCACGGCGTCCGGCAGTTCATCGACGTCGGCGCCGGCCTGCCGACGGGGAACAACACGCATGACGCGGTGCAGGCGGTCGCGCCCGACGCGCGGATCCTGTACGCCGACTTCGACCCGCTGGTCGAGATGCACGCGAAGGTGCTGCTGCGGGACGTCCCGGGCACGGCGTGCATCACCGCCGACTTCCGCGACCCGGACGCCCTGCTCGGGCACGCGGAGACCCGCGCGATGATCGACTTCACGGAGCCGGCGGCGCTGCTGCTGGTGACCGTGACCCACTTCGTGTCGGACGAGGACGACCCGTGGGGCCTCATCCAGGAGTACATGAGCCGGCTGGCGCCGGGAAGCTATCTCGCCCTGTCCGCCGTCACCAGCGACCGGCAGATCGATGGGGCGATCGAGGACCTCAAGAAGGTGTTCGCCAGGTCGTCGTCCGGTGGCGCCTACCCCCGGCCGCGCGCGGAGATCGAGCGCTTCTTCGCCGGGCTGGAGATCGTCCAGCCGTACGAGGGCGCGCCGGCGGAGGTCTGCTACCTCGGGGAATGGGGCGCCGAGGACCCCGAGGCGGCCGACAGCGAGGGCTCACGCTGGGGATACTGTGCGGTGGCGAGGAAGCCGGCATGACGAAGAAGCCGACCGTGGAAGAGCTGGGCATCGACCCGGACGCCCTCGACTGGAAGCGCTCCGGCAACGACGAGGGCGCGATCGAGGTCGCGTTCGCCGGTGAATGGACGCTGCTGCGCACGTCCGGCCGGCTCATCTCGGTGTTCGACGAGAACGAGTGGGCGTGCTTCCTCGACGGGGTGAAGAAGGGCGAGTTCGACAACGCGGCGTCCTGAACCGGGGTTCCGAATCGGCGCTGCATCTGTGATTCACAAATTCGGAAGGCGTATGCTGATGGCGGTCGTCTGTCAAGGGAGGTGGTTCCGTTGAACGAGGCTTACGGGGCCACCATCGCCAAGCGGGGGCTGGCACGCCGTCTGCGGGACCTGCGCGTCGAGGCGGGCTACACCGCCAACCAGGTGTGCGACCGGCTCAACTGGGGCCGCGGCAAGGTCGGCCGGTTCGAGGCCAACTCCTGGGTGCGGCCCGAGCTCAGCGACATCCGCGACCTGGCGCGCATCTACGCCGGCAGCGACCTCGACGAGCTGGAGGAACTCGCGGCGCGGGCCCGGCAGCGGGCCTGGTGGCGCGAGTACCCGGACGTGTTCGACAACGAGTTCCCCGGTTACGAGGGCGACGCGTCCAGCATCCGGGTGATCATGCCGCTGGTGCTGCCGGGGCTGCTGCAGACGCTGCCGTACATGCAGGCCCTGCTGGCGTCCGGGACGAAGCCGGCGGAGTGGCGCGAGCAGGCGCTGCGGGCGCGGCTGCGGCGCCAGCAGATCCTCGACCGGACCGACGGCACGGCCCCGCAGCTCATCGCCCTGATCACCGAGGCGTCCCTGATGTACGAGTGGGGCGACGAGGGCGACCGCCGCGCCCAGCTCCGCCACCTGCTGATCGCGTCCGCGCGCCCGAACGTCGAGCTGCGGCTGCTCCGCCTGTCGGACGGCCTGCACCCCGGCATGTCGACGCTGGTCAACATCTTCCGGTTCCCCGGAGACGAGCCGCCCGTGGTCTTCCTGGAGAACGACGCCGATATCCAGGAGATCGACACCCCCGGCAAAGTGGAGGCCTATGACCGGATCTTCGAGCAGATCCGCGCGGCGGCTTTGAGCACCGCCGACACCGCGGAGCACCTGGAGAAACTGATCGCGACGCTGGAGTGAGACCTGGCTCTGGAGACCCGGCACCGGAGCGACCCGGCTCTGGAGCGGGGCCTGACTCTGGAGTAAGACCTACCAGGAGAAGAAGCGATATGAACCTCTCTCAGGCACGGTGGTTCAAGGCCACCGCGAGCGCGAGCAGCAACGGGGGCTGCGTCGAGGTCGCCGACCTCGAGACGGCCACGGGGCTGCGTGACAGCAAGACGCCGGAGGCCGGGGCGCACGTCGTCCCCCGGTCGGTGTTCGCCTCGTTCCTGGACGACGTCCGGGCCGGCCGCTACGACCGCTGACCGGGCGTTGCCCTCGCGAGAAGGACCACCGGCCGCGCGGCACGGACGCGCAGTAGAGCGGCGCGGACGTGCGGAAGAGCAGCGCGGACGAATGGAGCGACCACTGACCTGGTGATTCTCGCGTGAGGGGCGATCGCCCCCGGCGGAAGGACGCGACCCGGCTCCGGGGCGGAAGCCGGGCCGCACACAGGATCCCCCAGGGCTGCACCCCTGGGGGATCTTCATGTGTGCGGCCCTCTCTCAGGCGCCGTCCACGGTACAGCGCCGCCGCCGAGCCGTCCCGCGACCGCCGGTACGCGTTTCGGCCACGCCGGGCAGGAGCGTTCTGGGTTCCTACGGGCGTATCGGTGAACATCTCATTGTCAGCGGGAGAACCTTTCTCGTGTAGTGGGTTTCGGCCGCCGGGATGTGCGAGAGTTGGATCTGTGATTCACACATAGCGAGTCGCGAACCACGGAGGCTCATGTCGCGATTGTCTGAATTGCGACGATGGCTCCGCGAAACTCGGAGAGTGGGCGTCATGACGAAGACCGCGGCAGCGCGCGGGATTCCCTGGAGGCTGGAGGACGGCGGCTGCGCCGTCCTTCCCCTGCCGGGGGACGAGTCGATCGCCGCCGTGGCGCGGTCCCAGGTCAAGGGACTGCTGCCCGCGCTCGGGCTGACCGTCCAGGACGTCCACGACCTCGCCATCATGGTCAGCGAGCTGGCGACCAACGTGCTCCAGCACGCCACGTCCGGCGACGGGCTCCCCGCCGCCGAGCTGTGGGTGTACCAGCGGAGCGGCGAACGCGGACGCGACGAGCTGGTCGTCAAGGCGTTCGACACCCTCCGGCACTGGCGCCGCCGCCGCGAGATGGTCGGTGACATGCACGAACACGGCCGCGGGCTGGAGATCATCCGGATTCTGGCGGACGGGCGGTGGGGGCATCATCCGACCCGGTCCCGGCTGAGCTCCCCGGCCGTCCGCGGCAAGGCCACCTGGTTCGCGCTCCCCGTGACCCGCACCGAGCACGCCCGCCGTAACGCCGGGCGGGTCGACGAGCCGCAGGCGATGAGGAACCTGGAGACGCTCCTCGTCCAGCGCGGCGTCGACCGCCTCCGGCGCAGGGACGAACTCGGCGTCAGCATGCTCACCGGTCCCGGCGACCTGACGGTCTGGTGCGAGACCGCGTCGTTCCGCTGGTGCGCGCGCTCCGGCGAGACCGGAAAGCTCCCCGTCTCCGACATCACAGAGGTGTGCGAGCAGGTCGTCCGGCTCTACGAGGCTCTGGACGACCCGGGTTAGGAGGGGGCCGCGTGGCCTGACCGCGGATGGAGAGCGGCGGTCAGGCCATACGGCGAACGTCCGTCATGTCGGGCCATCGGCGAAGCTGTTCAGGGGCGCGGGATGGCGACGGCTTCGTAGGAGATGTGCGGGGTCGGCTCCGTGCTGAAGAACCGGATGTTGGGCAGGTACAGCCGGGAGCCGAACTCCGCGACGGTCGTCGGCAGGTCGAACCGGCCGTCGGTCACCCGCCGGACGACGCGGCCCTCGGTCCCCGCCTCGTTCAGCCGCAGGACGGCCACGGTGTCGAACCGGTTCTGCACCGCGTACAGCGTCCGGCCGTGCAGCAGCAGTCCGTCCCCTTCGGGCAGCGACTCGCCGTGCAGGTCCGCCCGGCGGGTCGCCCCGGTCGCCGGGTCGACGCGGAACAGCCCGCCGGTGTTCGACTGCACGACGAGCAGGCCCCGGCCGTCCGGGGTCGGCGTGATGCCGTTGGCGTTGAAGGCGGCGCTGCCCGGCCCGGTCTGGTAGACGAGGTCGCCGGTGAGCGGGATCCGGACCGCGGCGGCGGGCAGCCGTCCGCCGTCCAGCGGCAGCTTGTAGAGCACGGGGTCGGTGGAGTCGGTGAACCAGGCGGCGCCCTGGCTGAGGATGACGTCGTTGACGAACGTCGGCCCGGTCGCGAGCCGATAGGTGGCCAGCACCCGGCCGGTCCCGGTGTCGATGACCCGCGCGTCCCCGCCCGTCC
>NZ_VCKW01000125.1 GCF_005889715.1 Actinomadura soli | reverse complement strand
GACCCGGACCCTCCCCCGCCGCCGATGTGGAACAACTTCGTGGGCAAGCCCATCGTCTGGCATGACGATCAGGAGAACCGCCCGGCCGGGGAGCCGTACTACGGATCGTGGTACCGATTTCCCGGGCACACCACCGATGACGTCGCGCGCCAGCTCGTCCTGCTGGACACGATCGCCTGGGCGGCGGTCTGGAGCGCGCACCCGCCGGACAGCGGATTCATCGCCCCGAACCTCGATTTGAACGTGCAGTTCCATCGTCCCGCGGTGGCGGCGGAATGGCTGTTCGGGGAGGGCACCGCGGACGTGGCGGAGGACGGGCTCATCGGTTTCCGCAACCGGCTCTGGTCGGACGAGCGGACCCTGCTCGCCTCGGCGTCCGGGCAGCTGATCTGCCGCCCGATCCGGCCCACCCCGCGCTGACCTGCGCCCGCCCTTCGGCCCATCGGCTCGCGGGTTCAGGCGGTCTCCGTGCGGAGCATCCGGAGGAACGCCTTGATCCCGGCGATGACCTCCTGGTTGTCGGTGAGCCGCGCCACGGTTTCCTCGAACTGGCGGCCCATCGCGTCCAGCCGCCGGTCAAGTTCACCGTCCCCGATCGCGGGCGGCACCGGGCCGTACCGCTCAGCGGGACGTCCGCCAACGGCCCCCTCGGGCCACTCACTTCGCCCGGGCCCGGCGTTCGGCGTTACCGGAAATCTCGTTGATCAATGAGCGGGTTTCCGGGGGGAGTTATCGGCCGCCCTGCGAATGGAAACCGCTGTTGCATTGGTGCGACGGTCAAATAATCTGGTTCGGTGGCAACCATGGTCCCGGTATTCGATCATTCGGACGCCGCCGGCAGGCCGGGGCCGCACTGATGGGCGACCTGTCGCTGGTCATCACCCTGGTCGGCGCGGCGGCGGGCGTCGTCGCCGCGACGGCGGGCGTCGTCGGCAGTGTCCACGCGGTCCGGCAGTTCCGGCTGTCGCGCGCCGCGATCCCGTCCGCGCCTCCCGGCCCTCCGCCGTCCACGCTCGCGCCGCCCGCCGCAGCGCCGTCCGCGCCGTCCGGGGGACCCGGTGATGACCGGGACGTGTTCGTCGCCTACGCGCGCGACGACGAGACGTGGGCCAGGGGCCTCGCCGTCCGGCTGGAGGCGGCCGGGTTCACGACCTGGCTCGACGCCTGGGACGTCGGTGCGGGCGACCTGTTCGTCGAGCGGGTGGAGGCGGGGATCCGGGGGGCGCGGAACGCGCTCATGATCGTCGGAGGGCGCACCCCGGACGAGCCCGTGACACGGCAGGAGTACGCCGCGCTGATGACCCGGTCGATCGAGCGCGGCCTGCGGTTCATCCCCGTCGTCCACGGCGCCGGTGAGCTTCCGGTGTTCCTCGCCGAGCGCCGGTGCGTCGACTTCCGCGATCCGGCGCCGTTCGAGGAGAGGTTCGACGTGCTGGTCCGGGCCCTGCGCGGTCAGCGTCCCGCCCGCGTGTGAGGCCGGGAACGCCGCGACCCCCGGTCAGGTGTCCTCTCTCGTACCGCCGTCGCCCCCGTGCGGGCCTGGTGGCTCGTCCCACAGGTCGGGCTCGTCCTCGGACGCCACGACCTGCGCCACGGGGGGCGCTTCGGCGACCGTCTCCGGGGGCTTCTCGGCGGTGCGGAGCTGTTCCAGCAGGTTGCGCACCAGGTTCATCGGCATGGACTCCAGGTAGCCCGACAGGTCGCCGCCGATGTAGTTCGGCACGGGCAGCTTGGACATGTCCTGGATCATCCGCGAGAGCCGCACGTGGTCGGCCCCGAGCAGCTCCGCCTCGGCCTCGATCTGCAGGATGAGGCGCTTCTTCTCGGTCTCCATCCGCGTGAACTCGATCGCCTGCTCGGCGTCGGCGTGCTCCATCTGCCTGGCGAGGAGGTCGCCCCGGGTGTCCTCGCTGAAGATCCGCTGCCGCTCGTCGTAGTACACCTGGTCCAGCGACCTGACCCGTTCGATGTTGGTGCGCACCGCTTCCACGCCCCACGCCTTGAGCGCGTTGCGCACCTGCGAGCTGAGGTTCGTGCGGATGTCGAGGATGCCCGACAGGAACTCCTTCACGGTGGAGTCGGCCGTGATCTCCACGAAGTAGTTCTCCACGGTGGCGCCGAGGACCCGTTCCACGAACCGCTGGACGGGCTGCGGGTCGTCGGTCAGCGCGCCGCCCGCCAGCCGCCCCGCGTCGGGGGAGCTGCCGAACTCGCTGACCAGCCGCGGCGCCGCCGCGGACGGGATCCGCAGGGACTGCGAGACCTCGACCCGCAGCCGGATGCCCTGGCTCGTCTCCAGATCCAGCTCGTGCAGCCGGGCGTCGTAGTTGCCCTGCTTGGCGGAGTCCTTCTTGTTCCACTCCATGTTCAGCAGGAACGTCGGCACCAGCAGCACCTGGACGAACCATGGGTTGAGCGCGTACTCCGAGCCCTCCTTGAGGGTCTCCTGCTGGACGCCGCGGCGCCCGCCGCGATCGATGAACTCCCAGGCGAGCCGGAAGTTGCGGTGCCCGCCGACGCGCGGGCCGACCTTCTCGTTCTCGTCGGGCTCGTCGCCGTCGCGGGTGATCACGACCCCGGTGTGCCCCACCGGGATGGACGTCAGGGCGAGCTGCTCGGCCACCAGCCCCTCCCGGCCCGCGCCGAGGTTCTCGGTGGTCAGCACCTCGAATATCTCCGGGTTGATGTCGTAGAAGGTGCCGCCCGCGAGCACCGCGAGCTGCCGTCCCTGCTCACCGCCGCCCCGCAGGAACGTCGCCCCGTCCTGGAAGTCCTCGCAGGGGACGTGCCGCGCGAACGGCTGACCGGCCTCGCGGACCTTCCCGACCTTCGCCTTCACCAGCCCGACCGTCCCGTCGGGCACGTACGTGCGCGGCACGGTCCGCACCGTGAACAGCGCGGTGTTGATGGCGTAGGAGGAGCCGCCCGGCAGCGTCACCGCCTGCGGTCCCTCCTCGCCGCGGCCCCGCAGGAACTTCGCTCCGTCCTGGAAGTGGTCGCAGTCCTCCACGGGCGGCAGCGCCACCTGCCGATCGCGCGGACGCTTCTGGCCCTCCAGCGCGACGACGAGGCCGACCATCCCCTCCGGGACGTAGATCCGCGGCACGGGCTCGACGGTGTAGAGCCAGGGCATCAGCCACGTCGGCCGCTGCGCGGGGAGGGTGGCCGCCAGCACGCCCCGCGCGGTGTCCGGCACCACGTTCCGGAACGTCGCGTCCGGGTGGGGGCGGCCCCACACGCACCGGACGATGCCGACGTGGTCGACGGGCACGACACGGCGGCCCAGCCAGTAGACGTAGCCGGTCGCCGCGGCTCCGGCCGCCAGGACGAACAGGAACAGGAACAGGGTCACGGTCGGACTCCGCACTCTCGTAGCCGGGTGTGGACGGTCAGCACGGTCTGGGTCCAGTCGTCGTACCAGTCCATGCGCTGTTCGCCGCGCGGGTTGCGCAGCGTGGGGAAGAAGCCGGGCCGGCCGAGGGCGCGAGCGGCGAACTCGCGGTAGGCGGGCACGGCCTCGTCGGCGGAGACGCGCCAGCCGAGCCCGGTCGACAGGGCGAGGAAACCGGCGTGGCCCCTGCCGCCGACCGGTGCGATGGCCGCCTGGGCGCGGAACCCCATGCGGCCGTCCGTGGCGGCGGCCCACAGCTCGTCCAGCCCGGCCAGCAGGTCGCAGGACAGCGCGGCGGCGTCGCGCCGCCCCAGCACACCGGATTGGAGCCGGTTCGCGGCCTCCAGCAGCAGCGTCGTCGTGAGCAGGTCGGCGTGCTCGAACTCGCGCTCGGCCAGCGCGGCGCGCAGCCGCTTCAGCGCGAACGACGCCGGGACGCGGCCGGGCCGGGCCCCGGACGGCCGGAACACGGACGGCGCCGACGCCGACGGCAGCTCCGGCTCCGGCAGGGGACGCCCGCTCAGCGCCGCCTCGTGGAGCGCCACGAGATGCGCGAGGGGCCCGTCGCCGAGCGGCCCGCCCGCGTGCGCGTCCGCGCACCACAGGTCGGCCAGCAGGTAGTGCCTCCGCCCGGCGACGAGCACGGGGAAGAACGGCCGCTCATGCCACTGGGCTTCGAGGATCATGCGGGTGACGTCCTCGGAGTCCTGCGCGGCCGGGGACATCACCACCACGACCACCGTCGCGTGGCGGAGCTGCTGCCGGGTCGTCCAGACGAGGCGGTCGCCGGGGCGCAGGCTCCGCACCGACCAGACCGGCAGGCCCGCCTCCTGGACGCGCCCCACCAGGCCCCTGCCGTATTCGGCGTCCGCGGGGGCGTAGCAAACCACGACGGAACGCCGCTCGGGCTCGCGCAGGGGCCGTGGAGGTTCGCGGAGCACGTCCCTCTCCGGCAGTTCGGCGGCCGTTCCGCCGCCGCGGAGGGTGTCCACCACTCCGGCCACCAGATGATCGAACTTCTCGCCGCCGGGGCCGGCGTCGGCGAAATCCACCCAGGCCCAGTCGCGGGCGAAGGGCGCTATCGGCGCGCCGCCGAACGTCACCGGAATGAACGGCAGCCCCTTTTCCACGCAGGAGCGCAACAGCGCGTCGTACTCGGTGAGCGCCCAGCGGTCGCCCGCGAGTCCGGGGCCGAACACGGCGATTCCCGCGGTGGTGTCACGGAGCGCCTGTTCCAGCGAGTGGATGACGCTGTCCCCGGGGAGGATGAGTTCGTCGAAGAACGCCTCGACCCCGTGCCGGTGGAGCCGGCGCCACAGTTTCCGGACCCATTCGGCGTCCGCCCTTCCGTACGCGAGGTAGAGCTCGACCAAAACACGCCCCCGATCACGTCCGGGAATTGACGTCGCCATCAGAGTAAGCCGACCCTTCCGGCAGGCGTGCTTGATCGCGTTTGGTTGCCTTATCCGGCCAACATGAAACCGACCCGGCCGGGACCGTTTCCCACATATGTCCCGGCCGAATTGTATTCCGTGACGTGGATGTCGAAGCTGACGCCGGGGAAATGGGAGTAAAAGTCCGGTCTCGGGACGGGAAGCCGCACTCGGAAACAGCCGTCGCCGTCAGTCGGAGCGGTGCCCATGGTGTCCGCGTGGAAATTGACCCGGACCCTGCCGTTGGCGACGACGCCCGCGCCGCTGACCGTGATGCGGGTGCCCGGTCCGCCGCTCCGCGGCGTGATCCGCAACCCTCCGCCCGCCGGGCACCGCCCCGGCGGCGGCGCGGCCCGCCGGGGCGGCTTGGACCGCCGCGATTTCGTGACCCGGTCGGCCGAGGGCCGGGTGACCGTGTGGCCCGGTGCCGCCGACGGCGGGTCGTCGCCGTCCGGCACCAGCGCCGTCACCACCGCGACCACGATGAGGACCACGGCGGCGATGGCGATCGCGACGCCCGCCCGGACGGCGACCGGCACGTCCCGTCGCGCCGGAGGCACCGGCGGAACCGCCGGGAACGGACGGACGAATGCCGCCGCCCGCGCCGCCAGCACCTCGCGCCCGCGCCTCTCCCAGTCCGGGCCGTAGGCGGCAGCGGCCTGCGCGGCGACCCGCGCCGGCGTCAGGTCGCGCGGCGGCTCCTTCGCCAGCGCCACGGCGAGCAGCGGGCGCACCGGGGCGGGGACGTCGTCCAGCGGCGGCGGAGCCGTCGTGTGCGCCGCCATCAGGCTGAACGGAGCCGCGCGTGGGAACGGGGGCCGGCCGGTGAGGCACTCGAACAGGACGCAACCGAGGGCGTAGCGGTCGGTGTCCGCCGAGACCGGCGCGTGGCTCCACAACTCGGGAGCCCGCCGCAGCAGGTCGGGCCCCTCGACCGTCCCGAGGGCCAGCCCCGCGAGCAGCACGCGGCCATCCTCGGTGATGAGGATCCGGCATGGCGCCACCAAGTTATTCCGGACGCCAGCGCCTTGGGCGTCGGCGAGCCCGGCCGCCGCGTCCATGGCCACGACCAGGGCCGCCTCGGCGCTGAGCGGCCCGCGGTCGAGCAGCCGCCCGAGACCGATGCCCGGCACCGCGTCGTACACGAGCGCCCCGCCCGCCCCGAGACCCACGTACAGGCCGGGCCTGTCCAGCCGGGGATCCGCCACGAAGCGCCGGAACCGGAGCGTCCTCCCGCCGGGGACGTCCGCCAGCCGAGCCAGGTCAGCGCTGAACGCCGCATACCGCAGGCGATCGGTCAGCGCACGCATCGGCACGTACCGCAGGACGACGCGCTCGCGGGTCTCCTCGTCCACGGCAAGGACGACTGCGTCGCCGAACCGCGCTAACTCTCCGTACCCGGGCGCACTGAAAGCCCCCACGGACCGACGCCCCATCGGCGACCTCCTCGTCCGGCCAAGTCTCCCCCGCCCCTAGGACCCGCGCCCGCCACTGTCCGCTTTGGGACGACCACGGCCGGGGTTTCATGACGCGGCAGTGCGGAGGCTGGAGCTGCTTCGGGTTGCCCTTCTGCCCATGGGGTGGCGGTGCGTGGGGCTGGTGCTGGATCTGGCCTTGAAGGGGCGCATGTTCCCGGGCAGGGTCGGGGCTGAGCGCTCCCAGTCAGCGGGATGTTCGCCGTGGGCGGGCGTCCCGGTGATTAACGTCGGGTCCGGACGGAGGAGCCGGATGAACGACCCGATACCCGACGTGCTGGCCCCGGCGAAATTGGGGCCGGTCACGTTGCGGAACCGCATCGTCAAGGCGGCGACATACGAGGGGCTCAGCAAGAAGAGTCTCGTCACGGACGAGCTGATCGAGTTTCATGTGCGGCACGCTGCGGGCGGTGTCGGGATGACGACCGTCGCTTACTGCGCTGTCGCGCCGGACGGGCGTACCCATCGCAAGCAACTCCTCTGGACGGACGAAGCCCTCCCCGGCATGCGCGAACTGACCGACGCCGTGCATGCCGAGGGTGCCGCCGTCGCTGCGCAGATCGGGCACGCAAGACCTGTGGCGAACCCCAAGGGGAACGGGGCCCCGGCGCTCGCGCCTGGTCGCCGCTTCCATGCGACGAGCATGAGCTTCACCAAGGCGGCGACGCGGGCCGACCTGGAGCGGGTCGTCCAGGGGCATGCGCGGGCGGGGCGGATGGCGATCGAGGCCGGGTTCGACGCCGTTGAGATCCATCTCGGTCACAACTACCTGGCCAGCGCGTTCCTCAGCCCGAAGCTAAACCATCGGAAGGACGAGTACGGCGGGCCGCTGGCGAACCGGGCCTGGTTGTCGCGGGATATCGCGCGGGCGGTGCGGGACGCCGTGGGGGATCGCATCGCGATCACGGCCAAGCTCAACATGGACGACGGCGTGCCCGGTGGCTTCTGGCTGGACGAGGCCGTCCAGGTCGCCCGATGGCTGGAGGCGGACGGCTCGCTCGACGCCCTCGAACTCACCGCCGGCAGCTCGCTCGTCAACCCGATGTACCTGTTCAAGGGCGACGCGCCGATCCACGAGTTCGCCGCCGTCATGCCCCAGCCGATCAGGCTCGGCGTGAAGCTGGTCGGACGCCGGTTCCTGCGCGAATACCCGTACGAGGATCTCTACCTGCTGAAGGACGCCCGGCAGATCCACGCAGCCGTGACGATGCCGCTGATCCTGCTCGGCTACGTCGACGGCTACGGGTTCCTGTACTTCGGCGGACGGTCCGGCGACTGGATCCGCGTCGACTCGGAGAACATCTCCGCGCTGCTCACCCAGAACGTCGTCCGGCGGCATCCGAAGGTCGTGGACGCGGTCGCGTTCGGCGTCCCCGACCCCCGCTCCGGCGACCAGGTGATGGCGGCGATCGAGATCCCCGAAGGCGTGGAGTTCGAGGATCTCGGTCTTCCCGCGTTCCTCGCCGTCGAGGACGATCTCGGCACCAAGGGCGCGCCGCGCTTCGTCCGCGTCTCGCACGCGCTGCCGGCGACCGGCTCGGGGAAGCTCAGGAAGAAGGAGATGCAGCTCGAAGGCTGGCGCACCGGCGACCCCGTCTACCGCTGGGCCGGACGGGGCGCGCCCGAATACGCGCTGATGACCGGGGCCGAGAAGGCGGCGCTCCGCGCGGAGTTCGCCGCCGCCGGCAGGCAGCGTTTCCTTCCGTGAGGGGTTGTTGGCATGGATCTGCGTGAGACGGCGGCGCACCGGGAGCTGCGCGCGGAATTGCGGGCCTATTTCGCCGGCCTGCTACCGGCCGATGTGCGCCGCCGGGCGGGGGAGCAGGGCGTCGGCGGTGAACGGTTCCGCGAGATCGTCAAGATGCTCGGCAACGACGGCCGGCTCGGCTACGGCTGGCCCGTGGAATTCGGCGGGCAGGGCAAGTCGATCGCCGAGCAGTACGTGTTCTTCGATGAAGTGCAGCGGGCCGGGCTGCCGTTTCCGTTCGTCACCGTGAACACCGTCGGCCCGACGCTGATGCGGTACGGCACGGACGAGCAGAAACGCGCCTTCCTTCCCGGCATCCTTTCCGGCGACATCGTTTTCGCGATCGGCTACACCGAGCCCGACGCGGGCACCGACCTCGCGTCGCTGCGGACGAAGGCCGTCCTCGACGGCGGCCATTTCGTGGTGGACGGCGGCAAAGTGTTCACCAGCGGCGCCAATACCGCCGACCACATCTGGCTCGCCGCCCGGACGAACCCGGACGCCCCCAAGCACAAGGGCATCTCCATCCTGATCGTGCCGACCGACGCGGACGGGTTCTCCTGGAGCCCGATCCAGACCGTCGGCGGGATGGTCGTCACGGCGACCTACTACGACGGCGTCCGGGTGCCCGCGTCGTCGGTGGTCGGGGACGTCGACGGCGGCTGGACGCTGATCACCACCCAGCTCAACCACGAGCGCGTCGGCCTCGCCGCGCTCGGCGGCCGGATGGTGCGGCTGTGGGAGGACGTCCGCGACTGGGCCCGCGAGAACGGCGTCCTGGACCTGCCCTGGGTGCGCGCCGACCTGGCCCGCGCGCACGCCAGGCTGGAGGCGATGCGGTTGATGAACTGGAAGATGACCATGGCCGTGGAGGCGGGGACGCTGACCGGCGCGCAGGCCGGGGCCGCCAAGGCGTACGGGACGGAGACGCACATCGACGTCCAGCGCACGCTGACCGGGATTCTCGGCGCGGCCGGGCGGATCCGTCCCGAATCCCCGGGCGCGGTGCTCCACGGGCAGATCGAGCAGCTGTCGAGGCAGGGCATCGTGAACACGTTCGGTGGCGGCGTCAACGAGGTGCTGCGCGACATGGTCGCCGTCCAAGGGCTGGGACTGCCGAGGTCGAGGCGGTCATGACCGACTACGAGACCCGGCTCCAGTCGTGGGCCGGACGCGAGCTGATGGCGCCACGCTTCGGGCAGGACGCGGTGAACGTCCCGATGATCCGCCATTGGGTCGAGGCCATGGCGGACGACAATCCCGTCTACCTCGACGAGGAGGCCGCACGGGCGTCAGGACGCGACGGGATCGTGGCGCCCGCGTCGATGATGCAGGGGTGGACGATGCGCGGCTACGCGGCGTCCGTCCGCCCGGCGCCCGAACCTGCCTCTGAACCGTCGGCGGCCGACGAGCTGAACGGGCTGCTCGCCGAAGGCGGGTACACGTCCGTCGTCGCGACCGACTCGGAGTTCGAGTTCCACCGGGAGCTGGTGCCGGGCGACCGCGTCAGCGTCGAGGAGACCGTCGAGTCGATCTCCCCGGAGAAGAAAACGGCGCTGGGCGCGGGACGCTTCATCAGCACCGTCAGGACGTACCGGGACGCGAACGGCGAGGTCGTCGCGACGCAGCGGTGGCGGACGCTCCGCTTCCGTCCCAAGGAGAAGCCTGAGCCGAAGGCGCTCCGCCCGAGGCCCGCGATCAACCAGGACAATGCGTTCTGGTTCGACGCGGCCCGCGAGCACCGCCTCGTCATCCAGCGCTGCGCCGAATGCAAGTCGCTGCGGCACCCGCCAGGGCCGTGCTGCCCGCAGTGCGGCTCGTTCGAGTGGGACACGGTCGAGGCGTCCGGCGAGGGCCATGTCCACACCTACGTGGTCAACCACCATCCGCGCCATCCGGCGTTCGAGTATCCGCTGGTCGTCGCGGTGATCGAGCTGGCCGAGGGGACGCGGCTGATCGCGAACATGACCGGTGTCGCCCCCGCGGACGTCGAGATCGGGATGCCTGTCGTCGTCGACTGGATCGACCCGGACCCCGATCTGTCCCTGCCCGCGTTCCGTCCCGCCGAGAAGAAGGGCGCCTGATGGACTTCACCCTTGGCGAGGAACTGGAGACCGTCCGGGACCTCGCCCGGCAGATCTTCACCGACCACGCCACGCAGGAGCGGATCAGGGCCGCGGAACGGTCCGTGACCGGGTTCGACGAGACGCTGTGGGCCGCGCTGGGCGGCGCGGGCCTGCTCGGCGTCGCGCTTCCGGAGGACGCGGGCGGTGCCGGGCTCGGGGCCGCCGGGCTCGCCGTCCTGCTGGAGGAGCAGGGGCGCGCGGTCGCGCCCGTCCCGGTCTGGCCCGCCGTCGTCGCCGCGCTGACCGTCGCCGGGCACGGCACGCCGCCCGCGCGGAGCGAGATCCTGCCCGCGCTCGTGGACGGTTCGCGGCGGGCGACCCTCGCGCTGGACGAGTTCGCCCCGTCGTCCGACCCGGCGGAGCCGCGCTGCACCGCCGTCAAGGACGGCGACGGCTGGATCCTGACCGGCACGAAGGCGGCCGTCCCGACGCCCTACGGCGCGAGCCACGTGCTGGTCGCGGCCCGTTCCGCGGACGGCCCCGGCCTCTACCTGCTCGACGCGTCCGCGCCCGGGGCGTCGTGGGAGCGCGCCGAGACCACCACCCACGACAGCGCCGGGCACCTCACCCTGGACGCCGCGCCCGCGCACCCGCTCGGCGGCGGCGCGCTCGGCACCGCGCTGCGCCTCGCCCGCGTCGCGCTCGCCGCCACCCAGGTCGGCGTCGCGGAGGGCGCGCTCCGCCTGGCCGCCGCGCATCTCGCCGGACGGGAGCAGTTCGGGCGCCCGCTCGCGGCGTTCCAGGCCGTGCAGCACCAGCTCGCGGACTGCTACATCGAGATCGACGCGCTGCGCGTCTGCCTGTGGCACGCGGTCTCGCTGATCGCCGCCGGGGAGGACGCCGAATCGGCCGTGCTCGTCGCCAAATGGTGGTCGGACGAGGGCGGGCTGAACGTCGTCCACCGCGTCCAGCATCTGCACGGCGGCATCGGCGTCGACGTCGGCTATCCCGTGCACCGGCACTTCCTGTGGGGCAAGCAGATCTCCGGGACGCTCGGCGGCGCGTCCGCCGACCTCGCCCTGCTGGGAGCCGCCCTGTGAACCGCAGCTTCGAGGACGTGGCCGTGGGGGAGGAACTGCCCGCGCTCAGCGTCCCGGTGACCCGGACGCTGATCGTCGCGACCGCCATCGCGAGCCGCGACTACCAGGACGTCCACCACGACCCGTCCCTCGCCGTCGAGCGCGGCTCCAAGGACGTCTTCATGAACATCCTCACCACCAATGGCCTGGTCGACCGGTACGTCACCGGCTGGGCCGGGCCCGCCGCCGTCGTGAAGGCGATCAGGATCAGGCTCGGCGCGCCCAACCACCCGGGCGACACGATGGTCCTGACCGGCACCGTCGCGGCCAAGCACGCCGAGGACGGCCGGGTCGAGATCGCCGTGCGCGGCGTGAACGCGCTCGGGCCGCACGTCACCGGCACCGTCGTCGTCCAGCTGAACGGCCGGTCGGAGGGGAGCGGCGCATGAGCGTCCTGCCGGGGGCCGCCGCGATCGCGGGCATCGGCGCCACCGAGTTCTCCAAGGACTCCGGGCGCAGCGAGCTGCGGCTGGCCTGCGAGGCGGTGCTCGCCGCCGTCACCGACGCGGGCCTGCAGCCGTCCGACGTGGACGGCATGGTCACCTTCACCGCCGACACCAGCGCCGAGATCCACATCGCGCGGAACCTCGGCCTCGGGGAGCTGACGTTCTTCTCCCGCGTCGGGCACGGCGGGGGCGCGGCGTGCGCGACCGTCCAGCAGGCGGCGATGGCCGTCGCCACCGGGGTCGCGGACGTCGTCGTTTGCTACCGCGCGTTCAACGAACGCTCCGGCACCCGCTACGGCCTCGGCCAGGCAGACCGCCCCATGGACGTCAGCGCCGACCGCGCCGCCTACTCGTGGATGACGCCGTCCGGGCTCGCGACGCCCGCGCAGTGGGTCGCCATGTTCGCCCGCCGCTACATGCACGAGTACGGCGCGACCAGCGAGGACTTCGGGCGGATCGCCGTCGTCGACCGCCGCCGCGCGGCGACCAACCCGGCCGCGTGGTTCTACGGCCGCCCGATCACCCTCGAAGACCATCAGGCGTCGCGGTGGATCGCCGAGCCCCTCCGCCTCCTCGACTGCTGCCAGGAGAGCGACGGCGGCCAGGCGCTCGTCGTCGTGTCCGCCGAACGCGCCCGCGACCTTCCGCACCCGCCCGCCCTGATCTGGGGCGCGGCGCAGGGCTCCGGCAACGACCAGCACATGATGACGAGCTACTACCGCTCGGAGATCACCGGCATCCCCGAGATGGGCCTGGTCGGACGGCAGCTCTACGCGCAGTCGCGGCTCACCCCGGCCGACGTGCAGGCCGCGGTCCTCTACGACCACTTCACGCCGCTCGTCCTGCCGCAGCTCGAAGAGCTGGGCTTCTGCGCCAGGGGCGAGGCGAAGGACTTCGTCGCCGACGGCAACCTCGAACTCGGCGGGCGGCTCCCGTTCAACACGCACGGCGGCCAGCTCGGCGAGGCGTACCTGCACGGCATGAACGGGATCGCGGAGGGCGTCCGGCTGGTCCGGGGCACCTCGGTGAACCAGCCGGGCGACGTGCACAACGTGCTCGTCACCGCCGGGACGGGCGTCCCGACGAGCGGCCTGGTCCTGGGCGCCGACATGTGAACGGACGCCGCGACCGGACCTTTGGTGCCCGGAGCGTTCCGTACAGAGCGAGTTAGCAGGGTTTTCACCGGTACGTTGCGCCCGCGTACCGGCTCCCGCCGGAGCCATCGTCGCAGGTCATGCCGGGTGCGACCGGGGAGCCTACGGCAGCATCCGCCCAACCGCGCCCGCACCTTGGGCAAAGCGTGACATTTCAGACACTTACCGTGAAATGCCACGGTCGCAGAGCCGCCGTTCCCGCCCTCACAGGAGCCTCCGGCCCCGGCCGGGAACGGCCGCAGGAGGGCAACCCCCATGCGACGAACGTCCCTGTTCCTGCTGCCCGCCATGCTCGGCGCGGCGCTGATCGGCGTCCTCGGGACGCCGGCGTCGGCGACGCCGCCCAACATCCCGTCCGCCGCCACGGCCACCTCCCGGCTGGCCGCGCTCACCGTCACCGCCGAGTCCCACGGCAGCACCTACAACCGCGACCTGTTCCCGCACTGGATCACCATCTCGGGAGCGTGCAACACCCGCGAGACCGTCCTGAAGCGGGACGGGACCAACGTCGTCACCGACTCCGCGTGCTACCCGACGTCGGGCTCCTGGTACTCGCCCTATGACGGCGCCACCTGGACCCTCGCCTCCGACGTGGACATCGACCACATGGTGCCGCTCGCCGAGGCGTGGGCCTCCGGCGCCTGGGCCTGGACGACGTCCCGCCGCCAGGCGTACGCCAACGACCTCGGCGGCCCGGAGCTGTGGGCCGTCACCGACAACGTCAACCAGTCCAAGGGCGACCAGGACCCGGCCCAGTGGCAGCCGCCGCGCACCGCGTTCCGCTGCACCTACGCCCGCGCCTGGATCCAGGTCAAGTGGTACTACGGCCTCACCGTCGACAGCGCTGAGAAGAGCGCCCTGACCTCGATGCTCGGCACCTGCTGAGCCTGTTGGCGACCGCCCGGCCCGCCGCCCGATCGCCGGGTGGCGGGCCGGGGTGGGCGGCCGCTCTATCAGAACGGAATGCTCTATTCCAAACTCGACCGAGGGCCTGACCTGCGAGACGATGGGCGGCATGTTCGCGGAACCGCCGCCGGCGGCGGCCTGGCGTCACCGTGACGCGCGTGCCGGGTTCGAGGTCCTCCGATCGACCCGGACGGGCGGCGGCTGGACGCTGCACGGCGTCACCACGGCCGTCGAGGACGGCACGCCCTGGGCCGTCGAGTACGTCATCGACGTGGACGACGACTGGCACACGCGCGGCGCCGAGATCGTCCACCCGATCGAGGGGCGACGGGTGAGCCTCCGGCGGGACGGGCCCGGACGGTGGCTCGTCGACGGCCTGCACGTCCCCGAACTGGACGGCTGCCTCGACGTCGACCTGGAGTCGTCCGCCATGACGAACGCGCTGCCCGTGCACCGGCTGCGCCTGGCCGTGGACGAGACCGCGGACGCGCCCGCCGCCTACGTCCGCGCCGCCGACCTGACCGTCTCCCGCCTGGACCAGACCTACCGGCGGCTGCCCGACGCCGAACGGCACCAGCGCTACTACTACGACGCGCCCGCCTTCGACTACACCGCCTGCCTCGTCTACGACGAGACGGGATTCGTCCTGGAGTACCCGGGGCTCGCGGTCCGCGTCTGAAACGCGTGCGTCCTACGTCGCCTAAGGGACCTTCGTGTCGCTTCGCGACGCGGGGGCGCTGAGGCGGTTGCTGAAGCGGGCGAGCATGGTGGTCTGGGACGTTTCCGGGAAGAGGCGTCGAGGGTGGGCGGCATGGTGTGGGCGGCGTCGCCGACCAGCGTGATGCGGCCGTCTCCCCAGACGCGGCGGACCTTGTTCCAGTGGTGGCCGAAGAACTCGAGGTCGTCGTCGGTGGCGGCGGCGAGCACCTCCGGGACGGGCGCCGCCCAGTGCCCGAAGCGGCGCCTCAGGCCGGACAGCGGGGAGGCGGGGCGCGGGTCGGCGGGGGACCAGCGCACGTCGAACCACCATTGCAGGAGGCCGTCCCCGGCGGGCATGAGCCCGCACGCGCCCTCCCGTCCGGTGATCATGTAGTGGCGGTGGGTGCCGGTGAGGTCGACGTCGATCGGGCTGAGGCCCTGCCAGGTGCCGAAGGTCGCCGGACGGACCGCGCCGTCGCCCCACAGGTGGCGCCGGACGATCGAGTGGTGGCCGTCCGCGCCGATGAGCAGGTCTCCGGTGGCGGACGATCCGTCCCCGAAGGTCGCGGTGACGCGGTCGCCGTCCTGGGAGATGCGCTCGCAGGTCATGCCGTAGCGGACGAGGCCGCCGGGCAGGCCGTCGGCGAGGCGGTCCATCAGGTCGCGGCGGGCGATGGCCTTGGTCTCGAAGCCGAAGCGGGCGGCGGTGTGGGCGATGTCCTGGGTGGTGCGCAGGCGGCCGTCCGAGGTCAGGGCGTCGATCCTGTCGATGCGGTTGCCCGCGCCGTCCAGGGCGATGCCGAGGTCGTGCAGGACGGCGGTCCCGTTGCTCCAGATGAGGACCGCCTTGCCGCCCGTCCGGCGGGCTGCGCCGAGGCCCGGACGACTGACGCCGCCGCGTACCGGTGAGCGGGATGAGGCTTCGCCCGGTCGGCCCGGCCGCGCCCATGATGAACGGTTATGGACGAGCTGACGATTCCGGGGACGCTGGCGCGGGCCGCAGAGGAGTTTCCGGAGGCGGAGGCCGTCGTGGACGGCGACGTCCGGGTGACCCACGCGGAGCTGCGGGAGCGCGCCCGGCGGGCGGCGGGCGCGTTCGTCGGCGCCGGGATCGAGCCCGGTGACCGCGTCGCGATCTGGGCGCCGAACGGGCTGGCGTGGATCGTCACCGTGCTCGGCGCGATGGGGGCCGGGGCGACGCTCGTCCCGTTGAACACGCGGTTCAAGGGGGACGAGGCGCGGTGGCCGCTCGCCAAGGCCGAGGTCAGGCTCCTCTTCGTGGAGGACGGGTTTCTCGGCATCGACTATCCCGGAATGCTCGGCCTGGACGGGGCGGGCGTCGTGTCCGGGCTTCCGGCGCTGGAGGCCGTGGTCACGCTCAACGGGCCCGCGCGGCCGGGCGTCAGGACGTGGGACGAGTTCGCGGGCAAGGCCGTCCCCCAGACGGAGGCCGATGCGCGAGCCGCGGCCGTCCGGGCGGACGACATCGCCGACGTTCTGTTCACGTCCGGGACGACGGGCAAGCCCAAGGGCGTCATGTGCACGCACGAGCAGAACGTCCGCACCTACCGCGCGTGGACGGGCCGGACGGGCGTCCGGGCCGGTGACCGGTACCTGATCGTCAACCCGATGTTCCATTCGTTCGGCTACAAGGCGGGCGTCCTGGCCTGCCTGTTGACGGGCGCCACGATGGTGCTCCAGCGGACGTTCGACGTCCCGGAGACGCTGCGGCTGATCGAGCAGGAGAAGATCACGGTCCTGCCGGGGCCGCCGACGATCTACACCTCGCTGCTCGACGCCCCCGGCCGCGGCGAGCGGGACCTCTCCTCGCTCCGGCTGGCCGTGACGGGCGCGGCGGACGTGCCCGTGGCGCTGGTGCGGCGTATCCGCGCCGAGCTGTTCCCGCAGGTCGTGACCGCGTACGGGCTGACGGAGTCGTCCGGGACGGTGTCGGCCTGCTCGGTGGACGACGATGCCGAGACGATCGCCACCACCTGCGGAAGGCCCATCGCGGACGTCGAAGTCGCCATCGTCGACGAGAAGGGCGCGAGGGTCCCGGCGGGGACGGACGGCGAGGTGCTCGTCCGCGGCTACAACGTGATGAAGGGCTATCTGGGCGACCCGGAGGCGACGGCGAACACGATCCGCAACGGCGGCTGGCTCGACACGGGCGACCGGGGGCGCCTGGACGAGCGCGGCAACCTCACCATCACCGGACGGACGAAGGAGATGTTCGTCGTCGGCGGCTTCAACGTCTACCCGGCCGAGGTCGAGGACGTGCTCGCCCGCCATGACGCCGTCGCCGAGTCGGGTGTCGTCGGCGTCCCCGACGTGCGCCTTGGCGAGGTGGGGCGGGCCTACGTGCGGCTCCGGCCGGGGCGGAACGTCACGGCGGACGAGCTGATCGGGCACTGCCGCGAGCGGCTCGCGAACTTCAAGGTCCCCCGGGAGGTCGTCTTCGCGGACGACCTCCCGAAGACCGCGTCCGGCAAGGTCCGCCGCGTCGAGCTCAGAGCGCGGCCATGACGCGCGCCTTGTGCTCGGACGGGGTGCCCCAAGCCGAGTACAGGGCGCGTGCCTTGCGGATCCACAGGGACGGGTCGTACTCGTCGGTGTAGCCGATCGCGCCGTGCACCTGAAGCGCTGTCTTGGCCGTCGCGTAGGACGCCTCGGACGCGGCGGCCTTGGCGGCGGACACGTCCCGCGCGAAGTCGGGCGTCCCGTACGACAGCGCCGCCCCGTACACGAGCGGGCGCGCGAACTCGAGTTCGACCAGCGCGCTCGCCAGGTGGTGCTTGACCGCCTGGTATTCGCCGATCGGACGTCCGAACTGCCGCCGGGTCTTGGCGTAGGCGACGGACACGTCCAGCAGCGACCGGCCGAGGCCGATCTGCTGCGCCGCGCACAGCAGCGCGCCGAAATCGGTGAAACCAGGAGCGGCGGACGGGACGCGGAACAGCCGCCGTGCCGGGTCCAGTGACGTGGCGGGCTCTCCGGGTTCGCGTTCGGCGCCGTCCACGGTGAGGACGAGGTCGGCGATGTCGGCGTCCAGCGCGTGCGGGACGGCGAGCGACACGATCGCCTCGCCGCCCGCGATCCGCGCCGGCCACGGCGACTTGCCCCCGCCCAGGAGTTCGGCGGCGGCGAGGGTCTCCACGTACGGGCCGGGGGCGGCGGCGCGTCCGAGTTCCTCGGCGGCGACGCACAGCTCGACCGGCAGCGGCCCGGCGCCGCCGGAGCCCTCCGGCACGGCGAGCGCGAACACTCCCGCTTCGGTGACCGACGACCACAGCGCCCGGCCGGGGCCCGTGTCACCGGCCGCCCACGCGCGGATGGTCTTCGGGGTTTCCGACTCCGCGAGGACGGCGCGCAGCGTCTCGCCGAACATGCGCTGCTCGGCGGAGAGGACGAACTTCACCGGGACCCCCTCGGCAGGCCGAGCAGCCGCTCGGCGATCACGTTGCGCTGGATCTCGTTGGTGCCCGCGTAGATCGGCCCGGCGAGCGCGAACACGTAGCCCTCCAGCCACTCCGACTCCAGCTCGCCGTCCGGGCCGAGCAGGTCGAGGGCGGTCTCGTGCAGCGCCACGTCCAGCTCCGACCAGAAGACCTTGTTCAGGCTCGACTCGGAGCCGATGTCGTCGCCGCGCGAGATCGTCTCGAATCCCTTGAGCCGGTAGGCCCGGGACCGGATCCAGGCGTCGGCGACCCGGTCCCGCATCGCCATGCCGGACGGGTCCGCCGGGTCTGACGGGTCCGCGCGCTCCTTCCACAGCCGGACGAGGCGTTCCGCCGCCGCCATGAAACGTCCGGGGCTGCGGAGGGTGAGGCCGCGCTCGTTGCCCGCGGTGGCCATCGCGACGCGCCAGCCGTCGCCGGCCGTTCCGATGACGTCCTCGTCCGGGACGAACACGCGGTCGAGGAACAGCTCGGCGAACGCGGGCCTTCCGTCCAGCCGCCCGATCGGGCGGACCGTCACGCCGTCCGCGTCCAGCGGGAACATCAGGTAGGTCAGCCCGCGGTGGCGCGCCTCGCCCGGATCGGAGCGGAACAGGCCGAAACCCCGGTCGGCGAACGCGGCCCGGGAGCTCCACGTCTTCTGCCCGTCGAGCAGCCAGCCGCCGTCCGTGCGGGTGGCGGTCGCGCGGAGCGCCGCGAGGTCGCTGCCCGCGCCCGGCTCCGACCATGCCTGCGCCCAGATCACCCCGCCCCCGGCCATCGGCGGGAGGACGCGCGCGAGCTGCTCCGGCGTGCCGTGCTTCAGCAGCGTCGGGGCGAGGAGGTTGATCCCGTTCTGGCTGACGCGTCCCGGCGCGGCGGCCGCGTAGTACTCCTCCTCGAAGATCAGCCACCGCAGGACGGACGCGCCGCGCCCGCCGTACTCCTCGGGCCACGACACGGCGCCGAGCCGTGCCCGGCCGAGCGTCCGCTCCCACTCCCGGTGCGCCGCGAAGCCGTCCGCGGTCTCCAGCGACGGCAGCGGCCCGGACGGGACGTGCTCGCGCAGCCACGCCCGTACCTCCGCGCGGAACTCCTCGTCCGCCGCCCCGAACTCCAGATCCATCTGCTGCCGCCCTCGCGCTCGCCCGGCGTTATTCTAACAACTGTTTGGTAGAGTAATGGTGTGCCCGCGACCGCGCCAGCCGCGCTCCCGGCGACCGGGATCGGCCCAGGACCGCCTGACTGACCGGCCGCGGAGGCTGTGCCGGGGCCGTCCGCCGGTGGGGTGGCACCGCTTGGCGAGTCGGCGGCACCGCTCAGCGGGAACGGCGCGAATTCTCCTGTTACGTCGGCTTATGCCGGACTTATCGTCCACCCGCTGGGGGGACGGGCGGCGGGCGCGGAATTACCGCCTGCCGGGAGCCCGTCGAACTGTAGCCGACGGTAAAGGACGCCGAGCATGAGAATGCCGAAAAAGAGGACCGGAACAACGGCCTCGGGCGCGAGAAGATCCGGCAGGAACACGTCGGGCGTGAAAATCAGTAAATGGATCGTCCCGGCGATCGGCGCGGCGGCGGTCGCCTTCGCTCCCGTGCTCCCCGCGGCACAGGCCGCCGACGCCGGGCACAACGGCTCCGGCAAAGCGCTGGTATGCGCGAGTGGCACGACCGTCCAGACGGACAAAGGCCCGGTGTGCGGCCAGATAGCCGATGGTGTCAAGACTTGGCTCGGTGTTCCGTACGCGACGCCGCCGCTTGGAAATCTGCGCTGGGCTCCACCGCAACCGGCGGCTCCCTGGACGAACACGCTTGAGGCCAACGCCGCGGGCCCGACCTGCCCGCAGCCACCGGGGCTCGGACAGGGCTCGACGAACGAGGACTGCCTCCGGCTGAACGTCACCGCCCCCGAGCGGACCGACGGCAAGCCGCTGCCGGTGATGGTCGAACTGCACGGCGGCGGGTTCCGGTTCGGCGCGCCGTCCGACGGCAAGCACCTGGTGAAGAACGGCGGCGTCCTGCACGTCGGCGTCCGGTACCGGCTCAACATCTTCGGGTTCATGTCGCACAAGGCGTTCGGCGAGACCTCCGGTAACTACGCGTTCCGCGACCAGCAGGCCGCGCTGCGCTGGGTGCAGGCCAACATCGCGAAGTTCGGCGGCGACCCGAACAACGTGACCATCTACGGCGCGTCCGCGGGCGGGTCGAGCGTGTGCGCCAACACCGCCTCGCCGACCGCGAAGGGGCTGTTCCACAAGGGCATCCCGCAGAGCGGCGAGTACAACTCGCGGCGCGGCAACGACGTGCAGTGGCAGCCGCAGGACTGCGCCGCCGACCTGCCGACCCGGGCGGAGGCACAGCAGGCCGCCGACCGCTTCGCGGCGGCCGTGGGCTGCGGGAACGCCGCCGACGTGGCGGCCTGCCTGCGCGCCGTCCCCGTCCAGCGGCTCCTGGACCAGACCGGCCGCGGCGTCGGGGCGGACGTCGGGACGCAAGGGCCCGTCGTCGACGGCGAGGTGCTGCCCATGTCGCCCGCCCAGGCGTTCGCCGAAGGGAAGCTCAACAACGTCGCGCTGATGCACGGCGTCGACCGCGACGAGACGCAGCTCCCGTCCGCGAACACGCCCGCCGAGTACCAGGCGAACATCCGCCAGCAGTACGGCGACGCCGCGGACGAGGTCATGAAGCTGTACCCGATCGAGCGGTTCCCGGACCCCTCGCCGTTCATCGCGTACCGGACCATCGTGGCCGACTCCAACTCCGTCTGCCCGGCGCTCATCAACGACCAGCGGATGGCCAAGCACATCAAGCTGTTCGCCTACCAGACCGACAACGCCGACGCCCCGCCGATGTTCTTCCTGGACGCGACCAAGCCCAACGGGTCGTACCACATCAGCGAGAGCATCTTCCTCAGCCCGTTCGGCAACACCACGCTGACGCCCAACCAGGCGTCGTTCGGCAAGCAGCTCACCGCCCAGTGGACGGGATTCGCCCGCACCGGGAACCCGACCGTGGACGGCACCCCGCTGTGGACGCCGTTCACCGAGTCCGACCAAGGCGTCATGTCGCTGGTGCCCGCGGGTGACAGCGAGATGACCAGGGAGATCGGAAGGCAGCACCACTGCGACTTCTGGAAGAAGTACATGGCCTTCGGTAAGTAATCTGGATAACGGTAATCGGCTGACTGAGCACTTCATCGACCAGGCGGATTGACGTGGAATGCCGCAGATTGTGCGCTACGTGCCAGATTTCGCATCGGCCTCTTGAACGCCCCCGGCCGCGCGGATTCCATGAGCGCATGCGAGCCACAGCGGTTCATTCTCGTCCGGTCTCATTCCAGAGCCGAACACCCCCGCCGAGTCTTACCGCGTCTCAGGGTCGAACACAGTCTCAGAGTCGTACGCCAGCTCCGAGTCGAACACCAACCCAGGAACTGGCACAGTCGCAGAATCGTACGCAGCCGCAGAGCCGTGCACAGCAGGGGCGACTGCCGCCCCGCCCGGCCGAGGACGAGGAACGTCTGGTCGTCGTGGTCGTCGTCAAGGACACCGGCGCCGACGAGCTCATCCCGGTCGGGCTGGGGCGTGCCGTGCATTTCGTCCGGCGGTCGGAGGTCAGGTACGCCGAGGCCCACGGCGACTACGCGCGCCTCTACACCGGGGCCGGAAGCCACCTGGTCAGGGTCTCCCTGGCCGCCTTGGAGGAGGCGTGGCGGGACGCGGGATTCGTCCGCATCCACCGGTCGCACCTGGTCTCGCTCGCGCACATCGACGAGATGGTCGTCGAGTCGGGGCGGTGCACGCTCAGGGTCGGCGGTACGCGACTGACCGTCAGCCGGCGCAACACGGGCGCTCTGCGCGACCGCCTGCTCAGGGGAGCCCTGCCGGGCCCCTCCCGGCGCTCCCAAAGCTCCCAGAACTCCCGGGGATCCCAAAGCTCCCGCGGCGGCCGCGCCACCCGCGCCGCCCGCAATCCCCGCGGCTCCAGGAACTCCCGAGGTTCCTGAGCCCCACCCTCGAAGCTCCCAATTCCCGAAGGGAAAACTGACGATGCGTCCCATAAGACGGGCGGCCGCACTGGCCGTCGCCGCTTGCCTGCTGGTGAGCGGGGCCGTCGCCTCCGGGCCCGCCGCGTCCGGGCACCAGCGGGCCCCCGACTCGGACTGGCCGACCTGGACGAAGGACCTCCTCGGCAGCCGGCACGCCGCCGCGGAAGACCAGATCACACCGAAGAACGTCGGCGAGCTCAAGCTCAAGTGGGCGTTCGGTTACCCGCGCCAGGCGGGCGGGCCGCGCAGCCAGCCGGCCGTCGTCGGCGACACGATCTACTTCGGCGGGCCGGACGGCGTCTACCGCGCCGCCGACGCGAAGACGGGCGCGCTCAAGTGGCAGTTCGACCTGTCCACGGTCGGCACCGGCTTCACCCAGGTGCGCGACGGCGCGTCCATCTCCGAGGGCAAGATCTTCTTCGGCGACACCCGCGGCTACCTGTACGCCCTCGACCAGGCCACCGGGAAGCTCGCCTGGGCCGAACGGATCGACGACTTCCCCGGCGCCACCCTGACCAGCTCCCCGATCGTCTTCCAGGGCCGCGTCTACGTCGGCACGTCGAGCGGCGAGAACCTCAACGGCAAGAACTACCCCTGCTGCCGGTTCCGGGGCCACGTCGACGCCCGCGACATCAAGACCGGCAAGCTCGACTGGCGCTTCTACACCGTCCCCGAGCCGAAGCAGGACGGCACCTGGCCGAACGGCCAGCCGCGCTACGGCCCGTCCGGGGCGGGCGTGTGGAGCTCTCCCACCATCGACCCGTCCACCAAGACGCTCTACGTGGGCACCGGGCAGAACTACAGCGGGAGCGGCGGGCACTTCGACTCCGTCCTCGCGCTGAACACCGAGACGGGCGAGCCGCGCTGGACGCGCAAGATGACCGACGTCGACACCTGGCGCCGGGAATGCAACAGCCCCTCGCCCGAGGACCAGAAGTACTGCCCCAACCTGCCCGACGGCACCGCGCTCGACTTCGACCTCGGCGCCACGGCGAACATCTTCACCGCGAACGGGCGGCGCCTCATCGGCATCGGCCAGAAGGTCGGCGTCTACCACGTGCTCGACGCCGCCACCGGCGAGATCGTCTGGCAGCGCCAGCTGTCCGAGCCCATGCCGGGCGGCGGGCTCAGCGGCATCCAGTGGGGGTCGAGCTATGACGGCCAGCGCCTCTACGTGGCGACCTACATGGCGAACCCGGGCACGCTGTTCGCGATCGACCCCGCCAACGGCCACATCATCTGGAAGAAGCCGAACCCGTCCGACGGCTGCACGACCGGCGGCGCGGCGCAGTACCCGAACGTGTGCCGGCTCGGTCACCCGCCCGCGGTGACCACCTCGCCGGGACTCGTCTGGGAGGGCAGCATGGACGGCAAGTTCCGCGCGTACTCGACCGAGACCGGCGACGTGCTGTGGAGCTTCGACACCATCGCCGACTTCCCGACCGTCAACGGCGGCACCGGGCGCGGCGGCTCCCTCGCCGGAGGCGGCGGCGCCGTCGTCGCCAACGGGATGGTCTACGTCCTGACCGGCGACATGTTCACCAACTACCCGAATGACAAGGGCCACGTCATGCTGGCCTTCGGCCGGTAACCACCCGGCCTCCGGCCGGTGGCCATCGCTCCGGCCACCCGCCTCGGCCGCTTGCCTCGGGCGGCCGATCGCGCCGGCGGGGACGACGCCCTCGACGTCCTCCCCGCCGGCGCCTCACCCGTTCTCAGGGGCGGGAGCCGTCCACGAAGACGCCGATGCCGTTGGCGACGGCGCGTTCCCGGCCGTCCGAGGGCACGTTGCGCACGACCGACTTCCCGCCGCTGCGGGTGACGAACGTGGACGAGCCGCCGCCGTCCAGGTTGACGGCGTCGTCCACGCCCGCCTCGTCCAGCAGCGAGGCGAGTTCGGCGACGGTCAGGCCGGCGCTGCGCTCCGATCGGCCGTCCGCCACGACCAGGTACATCCGGCGGCCGTCGCGGCTCACGCCCGCGGCCGTGCGCGGGGCCGGGCCCTTCGGGTCGAGGCCGGCCAGCGGCTCGCCGTCCCGCAGCACGGGGAAGCCGCCGATGGCGAAGCTGAACCTCCGGGGGCTCGTGAAGCGGTAGCCGATCCGGACCCGGTCGCCGGGACGCAGCCCGCGCAGCGCGTTCGCGCCGTCCTCGCGCCCGACGAGCACCGTCGTGTCCTGCGGGATGGCGCCCGCGCCGACCTCGTCCGCCACCTTCGTGACCACGCCCCGCCGGACGGTCACCTCGGCGGTGTTCGTGCTGCAGGGAGCATTCCGGACGGTGTCCGTCCCGCACACCGCGCGCTGACGTGACACGCCGCCCCACTCGTCGGTGAACGCGCCCGCGCTCCCCACCGGCAGCGCGTACTGGTTGAGCCCGCGCACCGCGATCCGCGTGGCGCCCGCCCGGATGGTGCCGGTCAGATGCAGGCGTCCGAGATGCCCGCGCTTGTCGGCGCCGACGCCGATGACGTCCTCGGCGGACGTTCCGGGCGGCAGCGCGGGGCCGAACCGCTGCCCGTCCGGCACCGCGCCCTTGAGCGGGCTGCCGTCGTCCACCTCGGGGCCGGACGACGACCCGGTCGCCACCACGCCCGGACGCGTCTCGCTGACGTTGAAGAAGTCGCCGTTGATCCCGGCCAGCGCGCGCTGCGCGTCCGCCATCGCCGAGACCCTCTGCCGCGCGGCCACGTTCGGCGGATGCAGCAGGCCCATGCTGACGCCGGGGCCGCGCAGGTCCACGTCCAGCAGGTCGCCGAGCACCGGGCCGCCGATGCCGGTCGTCTCGAACGTCTTGAACACGACACCGGGCGCGAGCTCGGTCGTGGACGTGAACCGCAGCTTCCCGATGGTGGCCGACGACGGCAGGACGGCCGCCCGCGCGTCCGGGCGCTCGCCCGAACCGGCACCGTCCCTGTCCGGCGGCCCCGGCACGCCCGCCGGACGCCGCGCTTCGGCCTGCGCCGGAACGGGGCCGGCACCGGCGACGAGCCCGATGGTGACCAACACGACCGTGAGTTTCCGTGGCATGGGCAACGCCCCTCTCAGCGGAGAACAAGCTCGCTGATGATTACGCAAGCGGGGTGAAGATCCGGCGATCCGGCCGCCAACAATCTCCGAAGATCACGTGAGCCGGGCCCTTCGCCGTGGTCGCGGCCGAGCTGTGCGCGCTGGTCGCCGAGCATTCGCTCCGCGAGGAAACTGCGCGATCTCGGCGAGCCGCGGAGCATCGTGGTGCCGTCCGGCTGACGCGACCCGGCGGCGCGGAAGCCGGTGTCGGCGGTCTAGCGGGTTGGCGGGTCGTGGGT
>NZ_VCKW01000124.1 GCF_005889715.1 Actinomadura soli | reverse complement strand
GCCGCCGCCCGCGCGGGCGACGCTCCCCCGCACGTTCGCCGCGATGATGGCGCGCGAGGGGCGCGTCATGCGCAAGAACTTCGTGTCCACGTTCACGCGGGTCCTGGTGCAGCCGGTGATGTTCGTGTTCGTGTTCGCCTACGTCCTGCCGAAGCTCGGCGGCGGCGCCATGGCGGGCGGTCCCGGCGGGCCGACGTTCGCCACGATCCTCGTGCCCGGGCTGGTCGGCTCGTCCATCATCATGCAGGCTATGATGGCGGTGATCTTCCCGCTGATGATGGAGCTGAACTGGCAGAAGTCGATCACCGACCGGGCGCTGGCCCCGGTGCCGATCCCGCTGCTGGCCGCCCAGAAGATCATCGCCGCGGCCGCGCAGGGCCTGATCGGCGGGCTCCTGGTGTTCCCCGCGGTGCTGCTCATCCACGCCGAGGGGCAGGCGCCCAAGGTGCACGTGGACAACTGGCCCGTCCTGATCCTGGTGATGGTCGCCGGGTCGCTGCTCTCGGCGGCGGGCGGGCTGCTGCTGGGCACGCTGATGAACCCGCAGAAGGTCCAGGTGCTGTTCGCGATGGTGCTGCTGCCGATGACCATGCTCGGCTGCGTGTACTACCCGTGGTCGGCGCTGGAGGACATCCGCTGGCTCCAGATCGTCAGCCTGTTCAACCCGCTGGTGTACGTGAGCGAGGGCCTGCGCAGCGCGCTGACGCCGGACGTCCCGCACATGCCGGCGTGGGCGTTCCTCCTGGCCATCCTCGGCGGGACGATCCTGCTGACCTGGGCGTCGATGCGCACCTTCACCAAGCGCGTACTCACCTAGCTTGCCCAGGGGGCGACCCCCTGGAACCCCCGTCGCGAGCCGGTCGATCCTCACGCCACGGTTGCGGGTTTCGTGACCGTGCGGGTTTTTGATCGTGGCGCTCCGGTCGCCCGGCTCGTCGGGTCGTGCGACCTCCGGCGCTGGGCGCCTCCGGCCGCACGACCCGTGGACCCGGCTGAGGTCTTGTCGTGGTGGGGGTTCTACATCGGGTCGGTCTCTGTTAGGCCGGTCGTTCCGTCTATGCGGAGCCAGCGGGTGATTTTCAGGGTTCGTAGGAACGGGACGTCGTGGCTTACCACGATCAGGGCGCCTTGGTAGGCGGTGAGGGCTTGGGCCAGCTGGGCGGTGCTCGCCATGTCCAGGTTGTTCGTCGGCTCGTCCAGCAGGAGCAGTTGCGGGGCGGGCTCGGCCAGCAGCAGGGACGCGAGGACCGCGCGGAAGCGTTCGCCGCCTGAGAGGGTCCCGGCGGGCTGCTCGGCGCGCGCGCCGCGGAACAGGAACCGTGCCAGCCCGGCCCTGATCTCGGACGGCTTCGCCGACGGGGCCCGCTCGCGGACGTTGTCGACGACGCTGAGTTCCTCGTCGAGGACGTCGAGCCGCTGCGGCAGGTACCGGACGCCGTCCACACCGATCCTGACGGTCATTCCTTCGGGGACGCGGTCGCCGGTCAGCGCCCGCAGGAACGTGGTCTTGCCGGAGCCGTTCGGGCCGGTCAGCGCGATCCGCTCCGGGCCCTGGAGGATCAGCTCGGTGAGGGTGCCGATCTCCGGCACGGGCGCGGCCAGGCCGGTCACGGTCGCGACCGTCCGCCCGGCCGGGACGCGGGTGGCGGGTAGCTTGACGCGGATCTCGGCGTCCTCGCGGAGCGCGTCCTCCGCCTCGCTGAGCCGGTCGCGGGCGCCGGAGAGGCGCTCCTCGTGCATGATGCGGTGCTTGCCCGCCGACACCTGCGCCTGCCGCTTGCGCTCCCCCATCACGATCTTCGGTTCGCGCTTGCTCTCCTCCATCTTGGCGCCGTAGCGCCTGCGGCGGGCCAGCTTGACGTGCGCCTCCACCAGGTCGCGCCGCTGGCGCCGCACCTCGGTCTCGGCGGCGCGGACCGTCCGCTCCGCGGCCTCCCGCTCGACCGCGAGCAGCTCCTCGTAGGCGGACAGGTTCCCGCCGAACATCCGGACGGCGCCGTCGCGCAGGTCGGCGATCTCGTCGACCCGGTCGAGCAGCTCGCGGTCGTGGCTGACGACGACGAGCACGCCCGTCCAGGACGCGACCGCGTCGTACAGGCGGCGGCGGGCGTCCAGGTCGAGGTTGTTGGTCGGCTCGTCCAGCAGCAGGACGTCCGGGCGGGCGAGGAACTTCGCGGCGAGGCCGACCATCACCGCCTCGCCGCCGGACAGGGTCGGGACGGTCCGGTCCAGGTCCAGGTGGTCGAGGCCGAGCCGGTCGAGTTCGGCGCGGGCGCGTTCCTCGACGTCCCAGCCGTCCCCGACGGCGGCGAAGTCGGCGTCGGTGGCCTCGCCGCGCTCGATGGCGTGCAGCGCGGCGCGGACCTCGCCGATGCCGAGCAGGCCGGCGACGGTCGCGGTGCCGTCCAGGACGAGGTTCTGCGGGAGGTAGCCGACCTCCCCCTCGACGGTCACGGTGCCGGACGCGGGACGCAGCTCACCGGCGATGATCTTCAGCAGGGTGGACTTGCCGGAGCCGTTGACGCCGATCAGGCCCGTCCGGCCGGCGCCGAACGCGACGTCCAGGTCGTCCAGGACGGCGGTGCCGTCCTCCCAGGCGAACGAGAGGTCCGAGCAGACGATGGCGAAAGACATAGGGAGGGCCTCCATGGTGATGAGCAGATGCGGGACGCATGGAGACACCGCGGGCCGCGCGACGCGCCGGCGGGCATGGAAAAGCCCGGCGAGACGGGAGTCCGTACTGAGGTCACGTGCGCGGGCCGATGGACGGCCGGTGCGCGGTGTCGGACCTCAGATCCTCAATGGACTCCCCTGCCGGGCGGCGATGTGACGTCGGCCAGGCTACCTGATAACGGGCGGCAGACGCGAGCGCGCGCCCCGGGGCGAGGCCCGGGGCGCGCGTTCGGTTTTCGTCGGTCAGGCGCCGCGTGGGACGGCGCCGGTGCGTTCGGACGCCGAGGCGACGGCTCCGGCGCGGGCCCGCGACGTCTCCTCCGCGGTGAGCGTCCGGTCCGGGGCGCGGAACCGCAGCGTGTAGGCGAGCGACTTGCGGCCCTCGCCCACCTGCTCGCCGGTGTAGACGTCGAACAGCCGGATCGCCTCCAGCAGCTCCCCGGCGCCTTCGCGGAGCGCCGCCTCCACCTCGGCGGCGGGCACCGCGTCGTCGACGATCAGCGCGACGTCCTGCGTGGCGACGGGGTAGCTCGACACGTGCGGCGCGCGGACGGTCGCCGGGTCGCCGAGGCGGCGAAGTTCCAGCTCCATCGCGCACGACCGCGAGGGCACCCCGTACGCCTTCGTGACGCGCGGGTGCAGCTCGCCCGCGTGCCCGACGAGCGTGTCACCCGCGTAGAGCGCGGCGCAGCGGCCCGGATGCCACGGCGCGTGCTGGTCGGCCTTCACCGTCAGCTCGACGCCGACCTCGCGGGCCACCGTGCGGGCGGCCTCGATCGCGTCCGCCCAGAGCGCCGGACGGCCCCCGCCCCACCAGCCGGACGGCTCGCGCTCGCCGGACAGCACGACCGCGACCCGGTGCGGCTGGTCGGGCAGCGCCGCCTGGAGGGCGGCCAGTTCGTCGGCCGTCGGGCCCCGGTCGACCGCCAGGCGCGGCGCCCGCTCCGGCGCGTCCGGGTGCGGGCGGAACACCACGCCCAACTCGTACAGGGCGGTGTCGCCGAAGCCGCGTCCCACGTTCAGCGCCAGCACCTTGAGCAGGCCGGGCAGCAGCGTGGTCCGCAGCAGCGGCTCCTCCTCCGACATGGGGTTCGCCAGGCGCAGTGTGCGGCGGCGCGGGTCGTCGGCGGGAAGGTGCAGGGCGTCCCAGTCCTTCTCTGCGACGAACGGGAACGCCAGCGCCTCGACGTACCCGGCCCCGGCCAGCGCGCGGCCGACGCGGCGGCGCAGCCGCTGCCGGACGGTCAGCCCCTTCCCCTTGATCGGGCGCGGCGGCCTGGCCGGGATGTTCTCGTACCCCTCCAGCCGGATGACCTCCTCGGCGAGGTCGTTCGGGTCGGTGAGGTCGGGACGCCACGACGGCGGCGTGACCGTGAGGACGTCATCGCCCTCGACGGTGCAGCCGACCTGCTCCAGCCGCCGCACGACCACGTCCCGTCCGTAGGTCACACCCGCGACCTTGTCGGGGTGCCCGGCGGCGATCGTGACCGTGACCGGCTCGACGGGCGCCTCGGCGTGCGTGACGCCGGGCATGACCTCGGCGCCGCCCAGCTCGGCGAGCATCCGCACCGCCCGGTACGACGCGTACAGCGGCAGCTCGCGGTCGACGCCGCGCTCGAACCGGTAGGACGCCTCGCTGTGCAGCCGGTGGCGGCGGCTCATCCGCGCGGTGCCGATGTCGTCGAAGTGCGCGGCCTCGATGACCATGTCGGACGAGCGCTCGTCGATCTCGGTGGCGAGGCCGCCCATCGTGCCCGCCATGGAGATCGGGCCCGACTCGTCGGTGATGAGGATGTCCTCCGGGTCGAGGGTCCGCATGACGTGGTCGAGCGTCTCCAGCTTCTCGCCGGGGGCGGCGCGGCGCACCACGATCGGGCCGGTGAGCTTGCCCCGGTCGAACGCGTGCAGCGGCTGCCCGAGCTCCAGCATCAGGTAGTTGGTGATGTCGACGGCCAGCGACACCGGACGCATCCCCGCGCGGTGCAGGCGGACCCGCATCCACAGGGGGGTCTGCGCGTCCGGGTCGAAGCCGCGCACCTCGCGCAGCACGAACCGGTCGCACGCGGTCGCGTCGGCAATGCTCGCCGGATACGCCTCCCCACCGTCCTCCAGCCCCCGCCCACCACCATTCAAAGGACGAGCTCCGCTCGACCCTCTCTTCGGGGGCAGATCCACGTGAGCCGGGTCTTTGAACGGGACGCCGTAGGCGGTGGCGGCCTCGCGGGCGATGCCGCGGATCGACAGGGCGTAGCCGCGGTCGGGCGTGACGGCGATGTCGAGGACGTCGTCGCGCAGCCCGAGCAGCTCGATGGCGTCCGCGCCGACGGGCGTGTCCGGCGGCAGGACGAGGATGCCGCTGTGGGCGTCGCCGATGCCGAGCTCGGTGACCGAGCAGATCATGCCCTCCGACACGCGGCCGTAGGTCTTGCGGGCGCCGATCTCGAACCCGCCGGGCAGCACGCCGCCCGGCAGGATGACGACCACGTGGTCGCCGGCCGCGAAGTTCGTCGCGCCGCAGATGATGTTCTGCGGCTCGCCGGTGCCGTTGGCCTTGCCGACGTCGACCCGGCAGTAGCGGATCGGCTTCTTGAACTCGGTCAGGTCCTCGAACGAGAGGACCTCGCCGACGACGAGGGGGCCGGTGATGTCGGCGCCCGCCTGCTCGACGGTCTCGACCTCCAGGCCCGCCGCGATCAGCTCGGCGGCCAGCGCGCGGCCCGTGACGCCGGCCGGAAGCTCGGCGTACTCGCGCACCCAGGAAAGCGGGGCCCGCATCAGATCTCCATCCCGAACGGGAGGGTGAACCGGACGTCGCCCTCCACCATGTCGTACATGTCCTCCACGCCGTGCCGGAACATCAGCGCCCGCTCGACGCCCAGCCCGAACGCCCAGCCGCTGTAGCGGTCCGGGTCGACGCCGCAGGCGACCAGCACCCGCGGGTTGACCATGCCGCAGCCGCCGAGCTCGATCCAGCCCTCCGAGCTGCACGTCCGGCAGGGCGCGCCGCCCGGCTCCGCGGACGCGCCGCGGCACACGAAGCACTGCATGTCGACCTCGCCGGACGGCTCGGTGAACGGGAAGTAGTACGGCCGGAACCGCGTCTTCAGCCCCTCGCCGAACATGCCGGACACGAACGCGTCGATGCCGCCGCGCAGGTCGGCCATGGTGAGGCCCTCGTCGACGGCGAGCCCCTCCAGCTGGTGGAAGACGGGGCTGTGCGTGGCGTCCAGCTCGTCGGTGCGGAACGTGCGTCCGGGCGCGACCACGTACACCGGCAGCTCGCGCGACAGCAGCGACCGGATCTGCATCGGCGAGGTGTGCGTGCGCATCACCAGGCCGGACCCCTCCGACTCGACGAAGAACGTGTCCTGCATCGTGCGGGCGGGGTGGTCGGGCAGGAAGTTGAGGGCGTCGAAGTTGAACCACTCCGCCTCGACCTCGGGGCCTTCGGAGACCTCGAAGCCGAGCGAGACGAAGACGTCCGCCATCCGCTCCTGCATGGTGGTCAGCGGATGCCGGGCGCCGCGCGGGGCGCGGTCCCACGGCAGGGTGACGTCGACGGTCTCCTCGACGAGGACGCGCTGGTCGCGCTCGTCCTCCAGCTCGCCCTGGCGCTTCTTGACGGCCTGGGCGACGGCGCCGCGGGCGGCGCCGATGCGCTTGCCGGCGTCGGCGCGGGCCGCGGGCGGCAGCGCGCCGATCTCGCGGTTGGCGAGCGCCAGCGGCGAGCGGTCGCCGGCGTGCGCCAGGCGGACCTGCTTCAGGTCGTCGAGGTCGGCCGCGGCGGCGATGGCGGCGAGGGCCTCGTCGCGGGCCCGTTCGAGCTCTTCCGGCTGCAACGCGGACACCTCGACGGGATCGTAGGACTTGTTGGGTGCAGACATGGCTGTGTGATCGACTCCGGTCGGCGTGGGACGCCCGCAGTCTAGTGCGCGGGCGGTGAAGATCCGGAAAGCGTGCGCGAAACGCGCTGGCCCGCCCAGGCACCCTGGCGACCGGCCGTCCCGGCGATACGCGCCGGGCTCAGGTGGCGTAGTCGGGGGCCCCTGCGGGCACGGTAAATCGGAATTCGGCGCCGCCGCCGGGCGCCCGCCGCACGGTGATCACGCCGCCGTGCGCCTCGACGAGCCCCTTGACGATGTAGAGCCCGAGGCCGGTGCCGCCGCGGCGGTTGCCGCCGGGGCCGCGCCAGAACTGCCGGAAGACGCGCGGGACGGCCTCGGGCGGTATGCCCTCGCCCTCGTCGCGCACCGACACGGCCGCTCCCTCCTTGTGCGCGTCCGGCTCGACCACGATGGTGACCGTCCCCGCACCGTGGCGCACCGCGTTCTCGACCAGGTTACCGAGGATCTGGTCCATCTTGTCGGGGTCGAGCCACATCTCCGGCAGCACGCCGCGGGACTCGAACCTGAACCGGTCCTCCGGCTCGCCCGCCGCGACCCGGCCCGCGATGACCTTGCGGACCTCCTCGGGCAGGTCGACGACCTGGCGGTGCATCTCCAGCCGGCCGGCCTCGATGCGGGACACGTCCAGCAGCTCGGTGATCAGCCGGGTGACGCGGTCGGCGTCGGCGTTGACGGTCTCCAGCATCACGCGCTTCTGGTCGTCGTTGAAGCGGTGCCATTTGGCGAGCAGCGTCGCGGTGAACCCCTTGACGCTGGTCAGCGGGGACCGGAGCTCGTGGGCGACGGTGGAGACGAGGTCGGCGCGGTCGCGTTCGCGGCGGGCGCGCTGCAGGGCGTCGCGCAGGCACACCGTGAAGCGCTCCACCCGGCCGTCGCCGTCGCGCCGGTAGGCGGCCGTCACCAGCACCTCGGCGCCGCCGGGCAGGAACAGCACGCGCTCGGGGTGGCGGGTGCGGGTGGACAGGCCGTCGTAGGGGGCCAGGCACTTCCACCAGTCGCGGCCCTCGGCGTCGTGCAGCGGCAGGACGTCGCGGAAGTCGCGGCCCAGGGCGGACGCGGCGGTGACCCCGGTCATCCGCACCGCGGCGGCGTTGAACATCACCACGCGGGCGTCGCGGCCGGCGACCATCAGGCCGTCGGGCAGGTCGTCCGGCGGGACGCCGCCCGGCCCGGGCGCGGGACCGTCCGCGGAACCCTCTGCGGGCGCGCGTGCGGCCACGCGAGGGGGTTCCTCTCCGCCCACAGCGGCCTCCAGAGCACCGAAGAGAACGCGGCCTGTCGAGAAGAGACTCTAGCCGCAGTCGGGCGTCTTGCGGGACCCGCAAAGCCCTCTGCGGCAAGGCATGTGTGGCCCTCGGGCGGGGTTCCGGCGGCCCCGGAACGCCCTTTCACCAGGAACCATGTCGGCGGGGGCGGCGGACCTCACCTGGACGTGGTGGACGAGTCGTGCTCGGCGAGCGCGGCGGCCACGTCCGGGTGGACGGCGAACAGGCGGTCCAGCCCCGTGATGCGCAGCAGCCGCAGCTGGGCCGGACGGACCCCGGCGAGCGAGATCTCACCGCCGGACACCGCGATCCTGTTGTGCGCGCCGACCAGGGCGCCGAGCCCGGCCGCGTCGCAGAACGCGACGGCGGAGAAGTCGACCACCAGCCGGCGCGGGCCCTCGCCGCGCGCCTCGACGAGCCGCGCGCACAGCGTGTCGGCCGTGCGCAGGTCGATCTCGCCGGTCACCACGACGACGGCGGACTCGCCCCGCACCATCGCGAGCTCGACCTCCAGCTCGCCCGCGACGCCCGGATCCTGGGCGGCGGGGAACTGCGGCGCCGCGAGCGACGGGCCGGTGGTGCGGGCCGTCCGGCACCTCACCTCCGGTCCGCGCCGGCCCGCCCTCCTGGCCGGCCTGATGTCCTCGCTCATCACTTCGCCCCCACTCTGCACGGCATCGTCGCCGCACCTGGTAAACGCACTGATCAACACGGTAAGCACCGGGCCTACCTGGGCGGATCCATCGCCCGGCCCGTCTCCGGCTCCTACCTGCGGACGAGTCCGGCACGGTGGCAGGCCCCCCGGCCGCCGCCCGCGCGCAGCTCATCTTCGCAGCTCACCGGCCGGAAGGCGGCAGCAAAGGCGACCGATTGCGGCCATCCGATCACGGATCGCACAGAACCGCCGCGACCGGCGGCATGTGCGGTCCGTCACGTCCCGCGCTGGGCGCGGGCCGAGGCATAGAGGCATACGGCCGCGGCCGTCGCCAGGTTCAGGCTCTCGGCGCGCCCGTGGATCGGCACCCGCACGACCTCGTCGACATGCCGGAGGATCTCCTCGGGCAGGCCCCACGCCTCGTTCCCGAACACCCAGGCGGTGGGACGCGCCAGCAGCCCGCCGTCGATCGCGTCGTCGAGGGTGCGGTCGCCGGCGCCGTCCGCGGCGAGGACGGTGAGCCCGGCGGCCTTCAGCTCGGGGATGAGCTCGTCGAACCGCGGGCCGACGACGACCGGCAGGTGGAACAGGCTGCCCGCCGAGGCCCGCACGCACTTGCCGTTGTAGGGGTCGACGGACGCGTCGGTGAACACCACGGTCTCCGACCCGGCGGCGTCGGCGGTGCGCAGCACCGTGCCCGCGTTGCCGGGGTCGCGGACGTGCGCGAGGACGGTCACCAGCCGCGGGCCCGCCTCCAGCGCCTTGCCCAGCGGCACGTCCACGAACTCGCAGACCGCCAGCAGCCCCTGCGGGGTGACGGTCTGCGCGAGCTCGGCCATGATCTCGCCGCTGACGCGCAGCACCGGCGCGCCGGTGCGCTCGGCGGCGAGGACCAGGTCGGGGTGGCGGGCCTCGGCCTCGGCCGTGGTGAACAGCTCGGCGAGGCCGCCGGGGATCTCCAGCGCCTCCCGCACCGCCTGCGGCCCCTCGGCGAGGAACCGGTTCTCGCGGCGGCGGAAGGCGCGTTTGGCGAGCCGTCGAGCGGCCTTCACCCTCGGTGACCGCAGGGAGGTCAGCTCGCGGCCCGCCATATCGCTCCGCCCGCCCGTGTCCGGGAGACCCGGATCAGGCGGCCTCCGTGCTTCCCTCGGCCGGGAGCGCGTCCTTGGCGACCTTGACCAGGGCGGCGAACGCGGGCGCGTCGTTGACGGCGAGCTCGGCGAGCATGCGCCGATCGACCTCGACGTCCGCGGCCTTCAGGCCCTGGATGAACCGGTTGTAGGTGATGCCGTTGGCGCGGGCCGCGGCGTTGATCCGCTGGATCCACAGCCGGCGGAACTGGCCCTTGCGGTCCTTGCGGTCCCGGAACGCGTAGGTCATCGAGTGGAGCTGCTGCTCCTTGGCCTTGCGGTACAGGCGCGAACGCTGACCGCGGTAGCCGCTCGACCGCTCCAGGACGACCCGACGCTTCTTGGCGGCGTTGACCGCCCGCTTCACGCGTGCCACGTGCTGAACTCCTTCGTGGGGGCCGGGGCCGTCCGGGCCTCGGCCGGTCGCTGATGTTCCTGGTCGAGTGCTACTTGCGCAGCAGCTTCTTGATGTTCTTGGCGTCGGCGTCGGCCACCACGGCCGGGCCGCCGAGCCGCCGGGTCCGCTTGGACGGCTTGTGCTCGAGCAGGTGGTTGCGGTTGGCGCGGCGGCGCATCACCTTGCCGGTGCCGGTCAGCTTGAAGCGCTTCTTGGCACCGCTGTGGGTCTTGGTCTTCGGCATGGTCGCCGTCGTCTCCCTGTTGTCCCGGCCCCCGTGCGGACGGCACGGGGGCGTACCTGATCGGCGCATCGCACGGGTCCGTCCGCTCGGATCCGTGGGGCGCACCAGGTCAGGCTTCAATGTACGTGCGCCGTGACCCCGCTCTGCGCGAGGACGCGGAGGTGGGACCGCCCCCGAGGCCGCTGAGCCGGGCCCCGGCTCGTCGCGGGCCGCGTACGGTCCCGGCGGCCTTAGGCGGTGCCGGCTTCGGTCTCCTGCCCGCGGGCCGTCTTCTTCTTGTGCGGACCGATCACCATGATCATGTTTCGGCCGTCCTGCTTGGGCCGCGACTCGACGAAGCCGAGCTCCTCGACGTCGTCGGCGAGCCGCTGCAGCAACCGGTACCCGAGCTCGGGACGGGACTGCTCACGACCGCGGAACATGATCGTGACCTTCACCTTGTCCCCGGCCTTCAGGAACCGCACCACGTGACCCTTCTTGGTCTCGTAGTCGTGCGGGTCGATCTTCGGCCGGAGCTTGATCTCCTTGATGACCGTGTGCGCCTGGTTCTTCCGCGCTTCCCGGGCCTTCATCGCGGACTCGTACTTGAACTTGCCGTAGTCCATGAGCCTGGCGACGGGCGGGCGCGCGGTGGGCGCCACCTCGACGAGGTCGAGGTCCGACTCACGCGCGATTTCAAGGGCCTTGGCGATGGGCACGATGCCCACCTGTTCGCCGTTCGGGCCGACGAGCCGGACCTCAGGCACGCGGATGCGGTCGTTGATACGCGGTTCGGCGCTGATGGGACCTCCTTGGGGCCGTTCTCACGTCGTTGGACCGGTCGTACCCCGAGGCTCCCACGAAAAAAGCCCCGCACGACTCACGCACGGGGCCACCTTCGGTCTCCCCGGCCGGCTGAGCCGCCCAGGGACGACGGCGCCACGGGCATGTGCCCGCTCGCCGGACCGAGACCCACCGGCCTGCCAGGCCGGTCAGGTGGGAGGTGGCCTCCGCTTGTGCGCCCAGCGCTCGCTCCCTTTTCGGTCACGCGCGTAGGGCCGGTCGGCCACAAAGACTACCATCTGTTAGGGCCTAATGCGCCATGCCCTGGCCGTCCTCGTGGGACCCGCGTGAGGTACGCCACCCTCCTCAACGGCGGAGACGTCCAGCCCATTCCCGGGCCCGGTCGGCCGGGCGGGACGCGACCGGTCGTCCCTGCCCGCTGTGGCCGCGACGATGAGGCGAGGGGCATTGGGCCCGGCGGACCTCTCGGCATCACGGCCGCGCCTTGTTACGGTGAAGCGAAGACGGCCCCTCCAGCCCCCACCCACCGCCAATCAACGGACGGGCTCCGCTCGACGCCCGGTGGGGCCGGCACCAAGGGAGGTAGTTCCCGCGATGCCCTCGGTCAAGGCCGGCACGGCCGGTCCCCTCACCGCCTTGTCCCCGATCGGTCTGGCGTTCGCCCAGAAGGCGTTCATCGTCTCCGGCGGGCGGCTGCTGCTCGTCCGGAAGTCGGCGTCCGACCCGTTCCACCCCGGCCGCTGGGAGGTGCCCGGCGGGCGGCTGGAGGTGGAGGACGACCTGGATTTGGACGACCACATCCGCCGGGAGGTGTGGGAGGAGGTCGGCCTCAAGATCGACCCGGGGCCGCCGTTCCATCTGTGGCAGTGGTTCATGCCCGACCGCTCGGCGATCGCCGGTGGCGGTCAGATCCGCGTGGTCGCGGCGGCGCGGCGGTGCAGGCCGGTGACGCTCGACGCCACCCTGGAGAACCAGGACACCGGCGACCACCTGGACGGCTGCGCCTGGGTGCCGCTGCCCGAGGTGAGCGCCTACGACCTGATCCCGAGCCTGCGTCCGGTGATGCGGGCGTTCCTGCTCGCGCCCGGCTGACCCCGCCGAAGGACCAGCAGACGACATGGCCTCGTCCCGATCGCCGGCGGAGTGGCCCGGCCTGAACGGCGTGGACGGCGTTGACAGTGGGGACGGCGTGGACGGCGTGGACGAGCGCCGCTTCGACGTCTTCGTCATCGGGGACGTGGGGATCGAGGTCCGCGCGACGCTGCCGGACGTCCGGTTCGCGGAGGTGGACGCCGACCGGCTCACCTACGCGCCGGCGCGGGCGATCGTCGCCGGGACGGCGGTCAACCTGGCCCGGTGCGCCACCCGCTACTTCCGCCGGGTGGGCGTGCTGGGCAAGATCGGCGACGACGACTTCACGCCGGTGATCCGCCGGGAGCTGCGGCGGATCGGGGCCGACGACCATCTGCGCGTCGAGCCCGGGATCCCGAACGGGGTGTCGGTGATGCTGCGCGGCCGTCCGGACGGCCGCCGCCCGGACACGGGGCCGGGGGTGCGGCTGCTGGTCGTCCAGGAGGAGCCGCCGGGGCGGCGCCTCACCGCGGCGGAGGTCCGCTCGGCGGCGGCCGGGATCGAGGCCGCGGACGTGCTGGTCACCGACGGGTACTCGCTGCTGTCCCCGGTGTCGAGGACGGCGCTGCACACGGCGGCCCGGATCGCCCGCGACGCGGGGACGAGGGTGGCGTTCGACCTCGTCCCGCACGACGTCGACGCGCGGCTCCCGGCGGACGAGGTACTGCCGATGCTGGCGCTCGCCGACCTCGTCATCTCCGAAGCACCCACGCTGGCGCGGCTGCTCGGGAGCGCGGCCGCGGTGCACGAGGTGCGGGAGCTGCTCCCGGTGCTGGACCGGGCGGTGCCGGGCCGTCCGCTATGGCTGCTGCGCTTCGGCGACACGTCGCTGGAGCACGCGCTCGCGTACCAGCGGGACGGGCTGCTGATGGAGTACCCGACCGGTTACGGCGACGGCGTGGAGCGCGCCGGGTTCGGTGACCGGCTGGCGGCGTCGGAGCTCTACTGGTGGCTGTCGGGCGGGTCGTCCGCGTCCGGCGGGGAGGCCGCCGCTCCGCGCAGCGCCTGAAGGGTGCGGAGGAAACGGCGCCTGCTGGCCGGAAGCCCGAACGTCTCCTGCCAGCGCCATGTGCCGTTCTGCCCGGCGGCCGTGACCGCCCAGCGCAGGAACTGGCTCCGGACCCCGTCACCGGGATGGACGGTCGCGACGCCGTCCTCCTCGATGAGCAGGTAAGAGCGGCCGGTGCGCAGGAAGGCCCGGAGCGCGGCGTGGTCGGCAGGCGCTGCCGGGAGGCCGCGTCCTTCCACGATCGTCCGGACGCCGGGTGTGCCGGGGAGGAAGTGCCAGTGGGCGTGGTCGATGCACGCGCCTCCGCCTTGGGAGCTCGCCGGGCCGTGCTCGAACAGCAGCAGTTCGCGCGTCCCGTAGGCCCGGTCGTACAGGCGGGCGACGCGGTCGCGCCATCGCAGGGCGCGTTCCCACAGCGCCGGGCCGAACGCTGCGGCGCACTGGTGGTGTTCGCGGGTCACCAGCAGGACGTGCCCCTCGGCGAGCGGCGCCACGTCCGGCATCAGGAGGAAGTCGGCGTCGCGCGCGATGACGCCGGACTCCCCCGGCAGGTCGGCCATGCCGTTGAACCGGAATCGCAGGGGCGGGCACAGGACGCATTCGTGGACGGGCGCGGTCCACGCCGTCGGCTCGGCCAAGCCTCCTCCAGCTTCACGGGTCGCGGGGAATCGCTCGCCTTCCAGCGTGCCCGGCGCCCGCGCGGGCGATCCTCGTCGCCACGGTTGTGTACGGGCGCGGACAGCGACATCAGGCGCAAGGGGTACGGGGATTGACTTTGCGGGCACATAAGGAACAGAAGGCAGAATCGTGAACCAGACACCCCAGCTCCCCGCACCGGCGCCGCGCGCCGACCCGCCCGCCGCCACGCCCCGGCCACGGGTCCGGCTGTGGCGCGGCGCGTCCCGTCCGAGCGAGGACGCGGCCGTCATCGACATGGCGGTGCTCGACACCCGGCTGAACGAGTCGCTGGACGTCCTGCGCGACGCCTACGCCCCCGCCCTCGGCACCGGCGGCGGCTGGTACCACGAGCTGACGAGGCCCGAGCCCGGCACGACCGCGACCGCCCTCGGGCTGCTGGCGTTCGTGGAGGCGGGCCGTCCGTTCGAGCACTTCGACGACGGCCTGGCGTTCCTCGCCGCCCGCCAGACGAGCTCCCAGGACGCGCTCCGGGACGGCGGCTGGGCCACCAAGACCAGCCTTGGCATGCCGGTCGTGGAGGCGACCGGCTGGATCGCGCGGTTCCTGGCCCGCGCCCGCTGCGACCTTCGCGACGACGCCCCCGACCTGAGGCGCGCCTACCACTGGCTGCTGCAGAACCAGAATCCGGACGGCGGCTGGGGGTCGCTGCTCGGCTGCCAGTCCCGGGTGTGGCTGACGTGCCTGGCGCTCCGCGCGCTCAGCCAGCTCAACCCGTACGACCCGGCGGTCGACCGGGGTGTGGAGTGGCTCACGGCGGACCGGACCGCGCACCGCCCCGGCTGGGGGCCGACGCAGGCGTCCAGGCCGACCGTCACACACACGGCGTTCGCGCTGGTGACGCTGGCGGAGGCGCGTCCGGACCTGCGGTCCGAGCGGCTGCTGGACGCCTACGACTGGCTCCTCGCCAACCTCGACCCGGACGACGAGCACACCTGGATCGAGACCTACGACGTCTCGCCCCAGGGCGCCGGGTCGAAGCCGGTGTGGCGGCTGGCGCTCTGGCACCACGGGCTGCCGATCGCGCTCACGGCGCTGCTGCGGGACCCGCGCGGCCCGCACGGCCCGGCCGTCGCCCGCGCGTTCCGGACGCTGACCCGCGGCGAGGTCGCCGGCCCGCGCTGGAACGGCTACCCGGGCAGCGGGCGCACCTCCCTGTGGACGCTGTGGTGGCGCCTGGAGACCCTGATCGCGCTCGCCCGGCTCCCGCTCGCCGGGAGCGCCGACGTGGTGCACTGGCTGCCGGACGCGGCGGTCGTGCAGCGCGCCCACGCGCGGGAACGTCCGCTGGCCGACCTGCTGCCGAACCGCCGGCTGGTCGACCCGGTGGCGCTCGCGCGGCGGCACTGGGCAGCGTCCCTGCTGGTCCTGGTGTGCCTGTGCAGCGCGTTCGGCGTCGCGGCCGGCATCTGGGGCTGGAAGGACTTCTGGCTGAGCGTGATCCTGCCGGTCGTCCTCACCGGCGTCAACGAGTCGATGAGGCGGCGCCGCACCCAGCGCGGCCCGCCCTGACCCGGGTCAGGACCGGCGGGCCAGCTCCGCTTCCCCGGCGGCGCGCATCGCCTCCACGGGGACGTCCTCGCGGCCGGTCATCAGCGCCACCTGCCGGACGGCCTGGTGCAGGAGCATCGCGAACCCGCCGACGACCGTCCCGCCGGCCCGCTCCACCGCGTCCGCGAGCGCCGTCGGCCACGGCGCGTACACCACGTCGAACAGGGCCGCGCCGGACGCGGCGACCGGCCCGGCGAACGCGTCGGCCGCCCGTCCGGGCAGCGTCGACACCACCAGCTCGGCGGGCAGGTGCGCGGTCGCCGTGTCGAGCGGGACGACCCGGACCGCGAGCCCGAACCGCTCCCCCACCCGCGCGGCCTCGGCGGCGCGCCCGGGCGTGCGGGCGGCGAGGACGGCCTCGTCCGTCCCGAGCCCGGCGAGCGCGGCCAGCGCGGACGCCGCCGTCGCGCCGCCGCCGAGCACCAGCGCGGACGAGGGCGCCTTCAGACCCGCCTCGGTCAGCGCCGTCACGATGCCGTGCACGTCGGTGTTGTCGCCGTGCCGCCGCCCGTCCCGCAGGACGATCGTGTTGGCGCCGCCGACCTTCACCGCCAGGTCCGACACCGTGTCGACCAGGCCGAGCGCGACCCGCTTGAGCGGCATCGTCAGCGACAGCCCCGCCCATTCGGGGCCGAGGCCGTCCAGCAGCCCGGCCAGGCCGTCCTCGCCGCACTCGACGGCGTCGTAGGTCCAGGCGTCCAGGCCCATCGCCGCGTACGCCGCGCGGTGCAGCACCGGCGACAGCGAATGCGCGATCGGCGACCCCAGCACGGCGGCGCGCCGCGTCGTCTCCCCTGTCACTGCCCCGGGTGCGCCTTCTGCCAGGCCCGGAACTTCTTCTCCAGGCGCAGCCGCTCCGCCTCCGTCGTGGCGAACTCGGTGATCTTGTTGGTGGGGTCGGTGGCGATGAAGAACAGCCACGTCCCCTCCTCCGGGGTGAGCGCCGCCTCGATCGCCTCCGGCCCGGGGCTGGCGATCGGGCCCGGCGGCAGGCCCTTGTGCTTGTAGGTGTTGTACGGCGAGTCGACCTGCAGGTCCTGGTTCGTGACCGTGAGCGTCCGCTTGTTGAGCGCGTACAGCACGGTCGTGTCGAACTGGAGCGGCATGCCCTTCTCCACCCGGTTGTAGATCACCTGGGAGATCCTCGGCAGGTCGCTGGGCTTGCCGCCCTCCGCCTGGACGAGGCTGGCCAGCGTGATGACCTTCGCCGGGTTCATGCCCGCCTCGCGCGCCTTCCCGACCAGGTCGACGCTCTGCGCCTCCTCGTTGAAGCGGGCGACCATCTGCTTGAGGATCTGCTCGGCCGAGCCGTTCGGGTCGAGGTCGTAGCGTCCCGGGTAGAGGTAGCCCTCGACCTTGCCCTTCGCGTACGGGGGCAGCCCGAGCGCTTCAGGCTTCTTCGCGGCCGTCTGGAACTCCTTGACCGAGATGCCGGTCTTCTTCGCCAGCAGCTCGTAGGTCTCGACGGCCCGGCGGCCCTCCGGGATCGTGATCTGGTTGCCGGCGCGGGACTTCGGGTCCAGCAGCAGCGCCATCGCCGCGGCCGACGACATCCTCAGTCGCATCTGGTAGAAGCCCGGCTGGATGCTGGCGGCGCGCGCCTCCTTCGTGTACGCCTGCACGAACGCGCGGGAGCTCTTCACCACGCGGTGCTCCTCCAGCGTCGCCCCGATCACCGAGCCGCTCGCGCCGTCCTTGATCTGTACGGTGACCTTCCCGGAGCCCTGGCCGTCGTAGTCCGGCGGGTGGCGCTTGTCGTCCAGCCACGCGTACCCGAGGACGCCGCCGGTGCCGAACACCGCGACCAGGAACGCCAGGGCGAACAGGGCGGCGGCGCGGCTGTTGCGCCTGCGCCGCTTCTGCCGCTTGCGGACGCGGCGCTGATCGCGCCTGCCGTACCGCTCGTCGTACGGGCGGCCGTCGCCGTACGGGTCTGAGAAAAGGTCCAAGTCGTTCATGAGCTTCCCCGGACGATCTCGCCTGGGGGACGCCCAGTCAACCGTTCCGCGTCAAGGGCCGCCTGGAGCAGGACGGCCGCGGCCGCCTGGTCGACGACCGCCCGCCGCGCCCTGCCGTGGACGCCCCCGGCGCGCAGGCCGCTCTCGGCCGTCACGGTGGTGAGCCGCTCGTCGTGCAGCCGGACCGTGTCCGGGGGAAGCCGGTCGGCGAGCCTGGCCGCGAACCTGCGGGCCGCCTCCGCGGCCGGGCCCTCGCGGCCCGACAGCGACGTCGGCAGCCCCACGACCACCTCGATCGCCTCGTGCTCGGCGACGAGGGCCACGATCCGGTCGACGTCGCCCTTGCCGCTCTTCACGGTCTCCAGCGGCGACGCGAGGATCCCGCCGGGGTCGCAGCGCGCGACCCCGATCCGGACACTCCCCACGTCTATCCCCAACCGGGTGCCCCGCCTCATCGCCTCGCCCCCGCTCGGCGGGCCGGTCCCGGTGTCCTTGCCCCGAAATCCCGGGCTCACGCGGCCCCTACGGCCTGTTCTACCGCGGCGAGGGCGTCGCCGATGGCGGACGGGTCGGCACCGCCGCCCTGGGCGAGGTCGTCCTTGCCTCCGCCGCCGCCGCCGAGCGCCTTGGCGGCGAGCCCGACGAGCGCGCCCGCCTTGAGGCCCCGGTCGCGGGCGCCCCCGGTGACGGCGACGACCACGACGGGACGGTCCTTCGGCACGCCGGCGACCATCACGACGGCGGGCCGGGACGTGAGGCGGCCGCGGACGTCGACGGCGAGCTTGCGCAGGTCGTCGGCGCCGGTGCCGTCCGGGGCGCGGTGCCCGACGAACGCGATGCCGTTGACGTCCTCGGCGCCGTCGGCGAGCGACCCCGCGATGGCGAGGACCTGCTGGGAGCGGAGCTTGTCCAGCTCCTTCTCCGCGTCCCTGAGCCGCGTGACGATGCCCGAGACGCGCTCGGGCAGCTCCTCCTTGCGGGCCTTCATCTGCTCGGCGAGCTGCGCCACGAGGACGCTCTCGCGGGCGAGGAACCGGAACGCGTCGATCCCGACAAGGGCTTCGACGCGGCGGACCCCGGCCCCGATGGACGACTCGCCCAGCACCTTGATCAGGCCGAGCTGCCCGGAGCGGGCGACGTGCGTGCCGCCGCACAGCTCGCGGGAGTAGTCGCCGACCTCGACGACGCGGACCTCGTCGCCGTACTTCTCGCCGAACAGCGCGAGCGCGCCCATCGCGCGGGCCTCGTCGATCGAGGTGTGGAACGCGCGGACGTCCAGGTCGCCGACGAGGACCTCGTTGACCTCGTCCTCGACATCGCGGAGCACGGTCGCGGGGACGGCGCCGGACGCGGTGAAGTCGAACCGGAACCGGCCCGGCGAGTTCTCCGACCCGGCCTGCGCGGCGGACTCGCCCAGAGCGCGCCGGAACCCGGCGTGCACCAGGTGGGTCGCGGTGTGCGAGCGGGAGATCGCCCGGCGGCGCTCCACGTCCACCTCGGCGTGCGCGGAGTCGCCGGCCTGGGCCTCGCCGCTGACGACGCGGCCGCGGTGCACGACGAGCCCGGCGAGGGGGGACTGCACGTCCGTGACCTCGATGACGGCGCCGTTGCCGAGCCTGATCAGGCCGTGGTCGGCGAGCTGCCCGCCGCCCTCGGCGTAGAACGGGGTGCGGTCGAGGACGACCTCGACCTCGGTGCCCTCCCCGGCCGCGGGCGCGTTGGCGCCGCCCACCAGCAGCCCGACCAGGCGGGCGTCGCCGAGCAGGTGCCGGTAGCCGATGAAGTCGACCTTGCCGCCGGCGCCGGTGAGCAGCTCGTCGAGGACGGACACGTCCAGGTTGCCGGTCCTCTTGTCGCGGGCGTCCTTCTTGGCGCGCTCCCGCTGCTCGCGCATGAGGCGGCGGAATCCGTCCTCGTCCACCTGGAGGCCCTGCTCGGACGCCATCTCCAGGGTCAGGTCGATCGGGAAGCCGTAGGTGTCGTGGAGCTTGAACGCCTGCTCGCCCGCGAGCGTCGTGGAGCTTGAACGCCGGGTCTCCTCGACGGCGGTGTCGAAGATGGCGGTGCCGGTGCGGAGCGTCTGGAGGAAGGAGTCCTCCTCGGCGTCGATGACCGTGTGGATGTTCGCGGCCGTGCGGACCAGCTCGGGATACTGCTCGCCCATCGCGGTGATCGCGACGGCGGTCAGCTCGTGCATGAGGCCGGCGTCCTCGCCGCCGAGGAGGCGGAGGTTGCGGATGGAGCGGCGCAGGATGCGGCGCAGCACGTAGCCGCGGCCCTCGTTGCCGGGGCGGATGCCGTCCGCGACCATCATCGTCCCGCTGCGGACGTGGTCGGCGATGACGCGCAGCGACACGTCCGCGCGGTGCTCGCGGCCGTACCGGGCGCCGGTCAGCTCCGCGGCGCGGTCGAGGACGCGCCACAGGGTGTCGGTCTCGTAGATGTTGTCGACGCCCTGCAGGATCGCCGCCATGCGCTCCAGGCCCATGCCGGTGTCGATGTTCTTGGCGGGCAGGTCGCCCAAGATCGGGAAGTCGGTCTTGCTCTCCCCCGGGCCCCGCTCGTACTGCATGAAGACGAGGTTCCACACTTCGAGGTAGCGGTCCTCGTCGGCGACCGGTCCGCCCTCGCGGCCGTGCTCGGGGCCGCGGTCATAGTAGATCTCCGAGCAGGGCCCGCACGGGCCGGGGACGCCCATCGACCAGAAGTTGTCCTCCATCCCGCGCCGCTGGATGCGGTCGAGGGGGACGCCGACCTTGTCGTGCCAGAGGCCGGCGGCCTTGTCGTCGTCGGTGAAGACCGTCACCCAGAGCTTGTCCTCGGGGAACCCGAAGCCGCCGTCGTCCCGGGACCGGGTCAGCAGCTCCCAGGCGAACGGGATCGCCTGCTCCTTGAAGTAGTCGCCGATGGAGAAGTTGCCCAGCATCTGGAAGAACGTGGCGTGCCGGGTGGTCTTGCCGACCTCTTCGATGTCGGGCGTCCGCACGCACTTCTGGGCGCTGGTCATCCGCGGCGACGGGGGGGTGCGCTGGCCGAGGAAGTACGGCTTGAACGGGACCATGCCGGCGTTGACCAGCAGGAGGGTCGGGTCCTCGGCGACCAGGCTGGCCGAGGGCACCACCGTGTGCCCGCGCTCCTCGAAGAACGTGAGGAAGCGGCGTGCCACCTCTGCCGACTCCATGATCAGTGGCCATCCTTGTCGTGGTCGATGTGATCGATGATCGTGTAACGCGCTCTCAGCACCCGGCGAGGTTGCGAGAGCCCGGCGTCCGGCGGGGCCTGGTCCATGCGGACGGCCTCGCGCAGCTCCTCCTCGCGGGCCCTCATCTCCGTACGGACGTCGGACGCGAAATGCCTCAGCCGTTCGCCCGCGCCCTGCCCGGTCGACACCGCGCGCGCCGCGACGCCCTCCGGGGACCAGGCCCGCGTGAACCGCACGACGCGGCGCTTGACGCGGTGCGAGACGTAGACGCCGGCGCCCGCGCCGACGGAGAGCCAGAACAGCCGCTTCATCTGCGTCCCCTGCCCGAGGACCGGGCCTGCAGCTCCGGCCGCGCGGCCCGGGACCGGCCGTTGCGGGAACGCCTCTGGCGGGGCTCGTCCTGCCGGGGCCGGTCCTGCTGGGAGCGGGCGTCGCCGGAGTGGCCGGTGTCGTCGCCTTCGCGACCGCCGAGGGCCTTGCGGACGCCGTAGGAGAAGGCGGCGGCCTTCACCAGCGGGCCGCCCACCACCGAGGTCATGACGGTGGTGACGGCGGAGACGTTCTGGGTGACGCCCGCGACCTGCTTGGTGATGACGTCGGTGCGGCCGAGCTGCTCGTTGGCGCGCCGGACCGTGCGGGCCATGTCGTCCATCAGGGGGCCCGCCTGGTCGCCGATGTCGCGGACGACCTCGCCGGCCTCGCGGAGGAGACGGGCGAGCCTCAGCAGGGTGATCGCGATGAACGTGACGAGCACCGCCCAGAAAACGGCCACGATGAGACCTGCGAGCTGTCCACCAGTGAGCATCAGGGCTTTCCGTTCGTGCGGTTCCGGCTCTCCGCGCCGGGCATGGCCTGATCGACCTTACCGGTCCCCCGCACCGCGTGGCGGGAGCACCGGCCGGACAAGATCGATCAGCGGCGGTCGCGTCCCTCGCCGGGCGAGCCGCGCAGGACGGACCGTATCCGCGCGAGGACCTCGGTGAACCGGGCCTCGGCGCCGTGCCGGGTCGGCCGATAGTACTCCCGCCCGTCGACCGAATCGGGCGCATACTGCTGTTTCACCACTCCGCCGGGGTGGTTGTGCGCGTACTTGTAGCCCTCCCCGTGCCCGATCTTCGCCGCGCCCTTGTAGTGCGCGTCGCGCAGATGCCCGGGGACGGGCCCGACCAGGCCCTTGCGCACGTCGCCGAGCGCCTCGTCCACGGCCGTGATGACCGCGTTCGACTTGGGCGCCAGGGCGAGGTGGATCACGGCCTGGGCGAGGTTGATGCGGGCCTCGGGCAGGCCGACGAACTCCACCGCCTGCGCCGCGGCGACCGCGGTCGGCAGCGCGGTCGGGTCGGCCATGCCGACGTCCTCGCTGGCGTGGACGATCAGCCGCCGGGCGATGAAGCGCGGGTCCTCCCCGGCCTCGATCATGCGGGCCAGGTAGTGGAGCGCGGCGTCGGGGTCGCTGCCGCGGATGCTCTTGATGAACGCGCTGATGACGTCGTAGTGCTGGTCGCCCTCGCGGTCGTAGCGGACGGCGGCCCGGTCGACGGCCTTCTCCAGGACGCCGACGTCGATCGCGCCGCCGTCCTCGACGACGAGGGACGCGGCCTCCAGGTAGGTGAGGGCGCGGCGGGCGTCGCCGCCCGCCAGCCGGACGAGGTGGTCCTCGGCGGCGGGGTCGAGGGTGACGGCGCCGTCCAGGCCGCGCTCCTCGGCGAGCGCCCGGTGGATCACCTGGCGCAGCTCGTCCTCGCCGAGGGGCTCCAGGGTCAGCAGCAGCGACCGCGACAGCAGGGGGCTGATGACGGAGAAGAACGGGTTCTCGGTGGTGGCGCCGATGAACGACACCCAGCGGTTCTCCACGGCGGGGAGCAGCGCGTCCTGCTGGGCCTTGTTGAACCGGTGGACCTCGTCGACGAACAGGACGGTCTGCCGCCCGGCCATGCCGAGCTCGCGGCGGGCCAGGTCGATCTCGGCGCGGACGCGCTTGACGCCGTCGCTGACCGCGGAGATCTCCACGAACCGCCGGGACGTGACGTGGCTGACGACCGTGGCGAGGGTGGTCTTGCCGGTGCCGGGCGGGCCCCACAGGACGAGCGACATCGGCACGTCCCGGTCGACGAGCTGGCGGATCGGGGTGCCGGGGCCGAGCAGATGGGCCTGCCCGACGACCTCGTCCAGCGCGCGGGGGCGCATCCGCACGGCGAGCGGCTGCCGCACGTCCGCCCCGCCGGACGCCGCCGGGGCGCCCGCCGCAGGCACAGCCGGCCCGCGCTCCGGGACCGGCGCGTCGAAAAGGCCCTCCGGCTCGCCCGATTCCGCCCTGCTGGTCACGCTCCGACACTATCTCGCGGCGCCGACATCGCCGGACGCACGGCTTCCCACCGCCTAAGCTCCGGGCGTGGGGAACCCGGGGCCGGGCTCCCGCGTTGGAACGGCGCGAAAGTCGCATTCAGGAGCGTGACGGTGTCCGGTACGACCCCGCGCAGGCGCCACGGGCCGGCAGGGCTGCTCGTGGTGCTCTTCGTCGTGGGCGGGCTGATCTTCAGCTACGGGCTGCGGCACGGCCCGGTGGACCGCGTGTGCACCGAGCACGCCGTGAGCGTGCCCGTGGCCGTCGCGTCCGCGGCCACCGGCCATCACACCCCCGGCTCCGGTGGTTCGGCGCTCCACGGCCTTCACAGGCTCGCTGACAAGGAATTGACAGCGCCCCTGAAGGACCGGCCCGCGCAGACGCCGATGGACGCGTGCCTGTGCCTGGCGGCCCTGTTCACCCTCGTCCTGCTCGGCCTGGCCGTCGCGCTGCGCCGTGCGGCCGCTCGCCTGCCCGCCCGCGTCGGCTGGACGCTCCTCCCCGCCGCCGCGCGCACGTCCAGACCCGTGTTCCGGCCCGCTCTCCAGGTGCTCCGGCTGTGACAGACCGGCCGTAAGGCCGCCCGCACCCGCCGTATCGACGTCCACCGCGATGCGGCGCTGCCCTTCTGTCCGACATCCAGCCACAGCATCGAGAGGACCGCTCTCATGTCCAAAAGCGCCCGCAACAAGGACGCCCGCAAGCCGAAGGACGCGCTCACGCAGCGCGAGACGCCATGGGGCGCCATCGCCTTCTTCACCCTGATCGGCCTGGTCGCGACCGTCGCCATCGGTTATGCGTTCATGCAGTCCAGGCCGTCGTCCGCGGACGGTTCCGCGTCCATCGCCGGAATGGTGATCAAGGACGACCTGGGCCGTAACCACACCTCAAGCCCCGTCGACTACGCCAACAACCCGCCCATGGGCGGCGACCACGACTCCGCCTGGCAGAACTGCAACGGCCGCGTGTACGACACACCGCTGCGCAACGAGAACGCCGTGCACTCCCTGGAGCACGGCGCCGTCTGGATCACCTACCGCCCCGGCCTGGCCGCCGCCCAGCTCGACGCCCTCAAGGCCAAGGTCACCGGCACGGACTACACGTTCCTGAGCCCGTACCCGTCGCTGGACGCCCCGATCGCGCTGAGCGCCTGGGGCCGCCAGATCAAGCTCCAGGACGCTTCCGACAAGCGCGCCGACGAGTTCCTGCGGGCCTTCGTGAAGGGCCCGCAGACCCCCGAGCCCGGCGCACCGTGCGACGGGGCGAAGGACACGCCGTGACCCAGGACGCGCGGCGGGGACGGCGCGTCACCGTCGTCCTCGCCGCCCTCGTCCTCCTCACCGGCGCGGCGCTGGTGGCGCTCACCGTGTCCCGCTCGGGCGGGCCGGCCAGGGACGGCCCGGAGGCGGGGTTCGCCCGCGACATGAGCGCCCACCACGCGCAGGCGGTGCGGATGTCGTTCATCGTCAGGGACCGGACGGACGACCGCGACGTCCGGCTGCTGGCCTACGACATCATCAGCACCCAGTCCGCGCAGATCGGCATGATGACCGCCTGGCTGGACGAGTGGGGCCTCCCCAAGACCGACCCGGCAGGCCCCATGCGGTGGATGTCGGGGCACGGCGGCCACCCGGGAGCGTCCGCGGCGATGCCGGGCATGGCGACGCGGGAGCGGCTCACCGACCTGGAGAAGGCGTCCGGCCGCGCCGCCGAGGTCCTGTACCTGCGCCTGATGGCCGCCCACCACCGCGGCGGCGTCGCCATGGCCGAGGCGGTGCTGGCCCGCACGGACCACGACCGGGTGCGCCGCCTCGCGCGCACGATGGTGGAGGGTCAGCGCTCCGAGATCACTTTGATGAACGAGATGCTCCGGCGGCGGGGCGGCCCCGCGGCCTGACCCGCTCGGCCGGACGAGGGAGGCGACCTTCGCGATAGCGCTTGACAGGCCGGTCGGATCGCGCGTCACTGACCAGATGGCTCAGAACCTCAGCGGCTACCACCGGGCCCTCGACATGTTCGAGGGCCTGGTCGCCGGCGTCTCCCCGGACGGCTGGGACGCGCCGTCGCCCTGCGCGGGGTGGACCGCCCGGGACGTCGCCGGCCACGTCACCGGCGGGCAGCACCTGGTCCGGGCCCTGGCCGCCGAGGACCCCGTGCCGGACGTCAGCCACGACCCGTCCCGGTTCGTCCCGGGGGACGTGCTGATGAGCTGGCGGACGGCCCGCAAGGAATGCACCGCCGCGCTGACCCCGGACGCCCTGAAGGCCCCCATCCCCTTCGGCGCCCTGGGCCACCTGCCGCTGGCCGACTACCTGGAGGCCTACATCCTGGAGCCGCTCGTCCACGCCTGGGACCTGGCCCAGGCGACGGGCCAGCCGTCACACCTCGACCCGGACCTCGTCCACCACGCCTTCGCCACCGCCCAAGTCGTCTCGGCCCCCCTCAGGGCGAAAGGCCAATTGGCCCCGCCCCTCCC
>NZ_VCKW01000123.1 GCF_005889715.1 Actinomadura soli | reverse complement strand
ATAGCACCCAGTCGCCCACACCACACCCGCCCAAAGAGAACGACCAACCGCCGACGGCGTCACAGTGCCCTGGGGATGCTCACCCCGATCGAGTACGAGAGGATCCACCCCACCCGACAGCCGGCATGAGATTCCGGTAGACCGACACCACGTAACTCGGGGCACGTCAGCACCGTGTGACGCTGATGATGATCCCGAGCAGCCAGTGATCCAGGACGGCGGTGAACCGGGGCGGCGGAGTTCCCCGGTGGGTGGCCTGCGGAACCGGCGGCCGTTCCGACGCGTCACGGCGCCCGGCGCGAGTCAGCCGTTCCTTCCGTACGCTCCTGCTCGGCTGCGCGGGCCATGCCCCGGCACATCCCTCCGAAGATCCGGTCGTGGAACGGCCGGAACGCCCACCAGTACGCGTGCCCCGCCAGACCCCTGGGGTGGAACACCGCGCGTTGCGCGAGGACGGTGCGGGGGCCGTCCCGATGCACGCCGAACTCCAGCCAGGCCAGACCGGGCAGCCGCATTTCCGCGCGCAACCGCAGCAGCCGCCCCGCCTCGTTCTCCTCCACCCGCCAGAAGTCCACCGTCTCCCCGACGCGCAACCGGTGCGGGTCCCGGCGGCCGCGCCGCAGCCCGACCCCGCCCACCAGCCGGTCCAGGGCGCCGCGGACGCGCCAGGCGATCGGGAACGAATACCAGCCGCGTCCCCCGCCGATCCCTTCGATGACCTCCCACAACCGCTCGGGCGTCGCGTCCGTCCGGCAGGCTCGCTCGTCGGTGTAGAGGCTGCCGCCCGCCCAGGCCGGATCGGTCGGCAGCGGGTCGCTGGGAGCGCCCGGTGTACTCGCCGACGACCACCGTGTCGCGACGTCGGCGTCGCGGACCCGGCGCAGTGCCAGCGCCACAGAGCGCTCGAAACCGACCGGCCCTTCAGGCGGCGGAGGCAGGTACTCGGCGATGTCGTTCTCGGCGCACACCACCTCGTTGCGCAGCGACTCCACCAGCGGACGCGCGAGGCTGCCGGGAACAGGCGTGATGGCCCCCACCCACAGACTCGACAACCACGGGCTCAGGACGGGAACCGGCACGATGATCCGGTGCCTGAGCCCGGCCACGGCGGCGCAGCGTCGCATCATGTCGGCGTAGGTGAGGATGTCCGGGCCGCCGATGTCGAACCCGCGGTTCACGTCCGCGGGCAGGTCGGCGGCGGCCACCAGGTAGTGCAGGACGTCCCGGATCGCGATCGGCTGGATGCGCGTGTGCACCCACCGCGGCGTGACCATCACCGGCAGCCGCTCGGTCAGGTAGCGCAGCATCTCGAACGACGCCGAACCCGAGCCGATGATCACCGCGGCCCGTAGCCACACCGCCGGGACCCCGCTGCCGAGCATGATCTCGCCGACCTCGGCACGCGACCGTAGATGCGCGGACAGTTCCTCCTCGGGGTTCATGCCGCCGAGATAGACCAGGCGTGCGATCTCCGCCTTCCGCGCCGCGCCGGCGAAGGTGCGGGCCGCCCGGCGGTCGGCCTCCGCGAAGCCGCCCTTGCCGCCGATCGCATGGATCAGGTAGTAGGCGACGTCCACTCCGTCCAAAGCGCGCCGGGTCGCCGCGGAATCGGTGGCATCGGCCTCCACGATCTCCACGCGTCCGGCCCAGGGGTGATCACGCAGCCGCCGGGCCGAGCGGGCCATGCATCGCACCCGGTGGCCGGCGTCCAGCAGTTCCGGCACGAGCCGGCCGCCGATGTAGCCACTGGCGCCGGTCACCAGGCACAGCCGTTCCTCTGCGGCGCTAGCGTCCACCGCCTGTTGAGTTTCTGCCGGGGCTCTCGCCTCGCAGCCGATCGTGCCGCCTGGCCGGTGTCCCTCTCGTCCAGTTCGCCGCGCTCCCCCGGAGCCCTCGGCGTGGCGCGTGTCGGCCCGGACGTCGAGCAGCGACCGCGGGCGGTGGTGGAAGGCGAAGCCGTGTCGATCGGGTTCTGCGGGCATGTCCATCTCCGGGTTGACCAGGTGTTCTGTGGTGACTACCCGTCTCGGGGGCGGGTACCGCGAGGCACATGGGCAAGAACAGGACCAAAGATCTCGATGCGCGGGACGAGGAGGTGGCGGCCGAGTTCGCCAGGGTCGTCAATATGGGTCCCGAGGAACTGGAGCGCTGGCTGGAGACTGAAGAATCGCAGTCGGTCGGCCAGAAGGACGGCGGCGGAGAATCGACCGGCCATGCGTCCGGCCGCAGGATCGTCAAGCTTCTACGCACGAAGAGCTCGGACCTGAGCGAACGGGACTACGCGCACATGAGAAAGGTCGTCGGCCACGTCCATCGCCATCTCGCGCAGCGGCCTTCCGGCGACGTCACGGAGACCAAGTGGCGCTACTCATTGATGAACTGGGGCCACGACCCGCTGGAATGACGTCAAGGACGCAGGACGTTCTCATGTCCGGCGCCGTCCTCATGGCCGTCGTCGCGCTGTCGGCGCCGCCGACCTCCGCCGACGCGGCGGGTCCGCCCTCGGAACCGTCCAGATGTCTGACCCTGCCGTTGATGCCGAAGGGTTTTTACAAGATCGCCGACGGCTACTTCGGCTGCGATGTCTGCAGCATGGACGGCGACTACGGCATCGCCCACGGACACTGGCCCGACTACCGCGGCGTCCTGCACTTCATCGGCATGGACGTCTACGACGCGTTGTACGTCTACCCCTGAGAGATTCTGTCCCCGCGGTTGCCGGGCCTGTCCAGCTACCACCTCTCCTGTGTCAAGCGGCGACGAGCTACGACCCTCGGGGCCCGATAGGAGCAGCAGGAGCGTTCCCTGCATCGGGTCACCGCACCGTCTTGGAATCGCCTCGCCCGGCTCCTGTGGTCGGGCGGTCGGGCGAGGCATCTGTTGCCCGTACATCTGTGCTGTCCGCCGTCTCACCAAACCTTGGGACCGCGAAGCCCGGCACCAGCGGGTGCGACTGCAGCACCGGCTCGGCATCGACGAAGGCGGCACTGGCCAGATGCGCCGACACCATGGCCGAGACACCGGTAGGCGGAGCGCACCGACGTCTGCAAGAACGGCGGCGCGTCCGGCAACGCCGCGTCCTGCCGAGCCCGGGCGGTGACGGCCAGCAAGCGGCGGATGAGGCCGGAGGTGTCCAGCCGGCCACCGACCTCGGCAAGAGCAGCGATCTCCCGATCGGGAAAGCTGCGATGCCGCACCAGGTGCGCGCGACGCTTGACCCGCCGTAGCCGCACTCCTGAGTCGGTGAACTCGATATCGGATTCTCACAGCCCGATGATCTCCTCGGGCGCGTGTCCGGTGGCCGCCCCAGCAGCACCCGAAAGGCATGCAGGTCGCCGCACGCGGATAGAGCATTCCGGCTTCAATCAGACCGAAATCCCCAAGTACGGCTGGAGCGCCAGAAATGTCGCCGTTGCCCTACATGATCGGTTTATCGATTCGAGATCCGCCTGGGTGGGGCTTTCACCATGCCTAGCGATCACTATTCCCAGTATTTGCGACCAGAGTGACATGTGTGGCATCCCTCCGGGCAGCGTGATCAAGAAAGGCGATGCCGGAAACCTCCGGCAAACGCCGAGATCACTTGTTCGAGGGAGAAAAAATGAGGAGTAGTGCGCGTACCGGCATGGCGGTCGCGGCGGCCGGGGCGGCGGGCAGCCTGACCCTGCTGAGCGGCGGTGCCACCGCCCTGGCGGCGACGACCACCGCATCGCCGGAGAAGCCCACTGTCAGCAGCATCTGCCGTTACGAGGTCACCGCGCGGGACGGGCTCAGGGTTCACCAGACGCCGCGAGGCAAGGTGATCCCGCCGGCGCTGAAGTTCGGCACGCACCTCAACGCGGACTGCAAGACGAGCCACGACGGCTGGGTCGAGCTGCGCGGGGACGTGCCGGTGGAGCAGCGCCATGGCTGGGTCTTCGCAAAGTACCTGAAGCGGATCAAGCCAGTCGGCGGCGTCTCCGCCGGTGGCGGCGGCACCTCCGTGGCGGCGAACCCGATGCTGGCCGGTGCCGGCATCGGCGCGCTCGTCCTTGGCGCGGGTATCGCGATCTCCGCGCGGCGCCGCCAGGCGAGGAACGTCGCCTGAGGTGCGGAGCGGACCGTTCGGCGGCCGGCCGGTCACCCAAGGTGGCAACCGGCCGCCGTCTCCTTCCGCCTCCCGGATCGGTGATATTCCGCCGCATTCGAGATAGATGAATTGTCGGCCCCCTATTAAGGAGGATAGTTTACGTTGAACGTGAGAATTCCTTTGGTGCTGCCGGGTTCAGGGCGGCGGGTCCGCAGCAGTACAAAAGGTCTCGGCTGAGCCCATGAGCGAGGCAAAGCCAAGCAGCCGATCGGTCCATCTGCGGTACTGGCTGGCCGCCGTGATCACCTCGACGGGCATCGCCCTGTGCGTCGTCGGGTTCCGGCCGACCGGCCTGGACGCACCACCGCAACCGCCCGCGTCGGTCGCGGACATGCCCAAGGCCCCGGCCCCGAACCCGGAGCAGGCACTTCCCGCATCCGTCCCGAAACAGATCAGGATTCCGTCCATCAAGGTCGACGCACCGGTCGTCCCGGTCGACGTCCAGCCCGACGGGGCGCTTGGGGTACCACCGCTAAGCCGCGTCGACGAGGTCGGCTGGTACCGGGCCGGGCCGACGCCGGGCGAGAACGGTCGCAGCGTCCTGGTCGGCCATGTCGACTCCAAGAAGGAGCCGGGTGTCTTCTACAGTTTGGGCGCGCTGCGCCAGGGACGCCGGATCGAGGTCGTCCGCAAGGACGGCACGGCAGCGGTCTTCCGCGTCGACGGCGTCAAGCGCGTCTCCAAGGACAGGTTTCCGACCGAGAGCGTCTACGGAGACGAAGGCGGGCCGGAACTGCGTCTCGTCACCTGCGGCGGCAACTTCGACCGCGAGCGGGGCCACTACGACGACAACATCATCGTCTACGCGTCCCTGATCCCCGGCTCCCCGAACGCCGAGAACGGGGGCAAGCAGCCCGACTGACGAGCCCCCACCTCACCAAGGCAAGGCGGTGGACGCTCATCGCGCCCGCTCCACGGCGACCGCCCGATAACCCTGCAAGTGCCGCACACGTGCCGCGGTCCACACGACCCTCGCGGGCGCCGGGCCGTCGGCAACTCGACCCGGGCCGCGGGATTGTCGCTGATCAGCCCTCGATGGATGGGGGCGTTGAGTGTGGTCCGCAGCGTCGCCCGGATACGGTTCAGTGTGGCCGGCGTCAGCGGCGTTCTCGTGCTTGATGGTGGGGGGCGGTGCTCGCGAACACCGCCGGCAGGTGCGCGACCGATAGTTCGGCCAGCACCACCGTGCCCAGGTAGGGGCCAGGTAGAGACGGACGTGGCTCGCGTACCCACTGATGAAGGACGCCGCGCCGGTACGGGTGGCGAGCCAGTGCGTGAGCAACTCGCCCACCGTCACCAGCCCAACAGCCCGAACTGCACAGTGGTGAGCTTTTCTGTTGTACACCCGAATCAGAACGGTCCTACCAGGAGCAACTGCCACGATGCTCCCCTCCCGCCATGGCCGCGCTGGATTCAAAGGGCTTCACCCAACGCGGGACAGCACGACCTTGTCTTTGTGGGACAGGCGTCCGGCCGTAAAGCACAGTTGGTAAGCGGGGGTGAATGAGTCGGGGTCCGTGCCGTAGTAGCGGCATTCGTCGGCGCCGTTCGGGCGGGCGGGGCGGTGTTCTGGACGAAGCTGTCGCGCCGGAAGGCGGTCTTCCACCACCTGTTGCGATTCGCCGATGCGCAGCTCGTTGTACTTGTGTTTCTCAAGCAAGCTGCTATCAGTGCCATGATCGTTGAGCGCCATGAAGAGCAGAAGCACGGTGATACCGGCCGTGGGCAGCCCGATGGTGTGCAGCGCTCTGCGGCGTGCGGTGCGGCGCGTCGTCGCGGCGTGTTCGCGGGTGGTGGAGGCGGCGCGTGGCGGGGTCGCGGGCGCGCCTGCGGACAGGGGCAGGTGGGCGGTGACGGTGAACCCCTTCGCGGTGGGGTGGGCGTGCAGGGTGCCACCGGCCTGGCGGACGCGTTCGTCCAGGCCGATGAGGCCGTGGCCGTTCGCGTTCTGCGGCGGGACGGGCGGTGTCGTGCCTACGGCGGGCGCGTCGTTGGTGACGGTGACGACCGCGTTCCTGCCGTCCCGGGACATCGTCACCGTGATGGGCGCGCCCTCGGCGTGTTTGGCGGCGTTGGTCAGTGCCTCTTGGACGACCCGGAAAATCGCCCGTTCCGTCATCGGCGGCAATGCGTCGCCGTCGCTGAGGAGGTCGTCCAGCGTTACGGGTATCCCGGAGGCTTTCGCGTTGTGCACCAGTACGGCCACTGATTCCCCGGCCGGACGCAGCGGCGCTGTTTCGTCGCCCTCGCGCAATACCTGGATTACCTCGTGCAGGCGGCGGGCGGCCGCTGCCGCGGACCGCCGCAATTCCTCGGCGGCCTCCCTTCCTTGAGGGGAGGTGTCGGCGGCCACCTTCAGGCCGCCCGCGCGGACCGCGATCAGGGCCAGGTCATGGCCGAGGGAGTCGTGCATGTCAGTGGCGATGCGCGCGCGTTCGCGCAGCCGCGCCTGGTGGACGACCAGATGCCGTTCCCTTTCCAGCCGTTCGGCGAGCTGCCAGCCGGCGCGGTCGAGTTCGGCGCGCTGCCGCATTCCCTGACCGGCGAGCCAGGGCAGCACGAACACCAGCAGCACGTTGGCGACGAGCGTGCCGCCGTCCTCGAAGTCCGCGTCAGGCGCCGCGAGCAGCGCCAGGCCGCCCGCCCCGAGCACCCCGGCGAAGAGCCACAGCGCCGGGGGCCGGTCGGCGGCCCGGTGGCCGAGCAGGAAGGCGAGCGTCACCTGCGCGACCGCGAAACCGACCGCCGTGTGCAGTTCGGGCGAGGCCGCCAAGCCCAGCGCGGCCGGGACGGCGGCCGCCGCCACCGGACGGCGGCGGGAGATCAGCACGGCGAGCGCCAGCAGCGGCGCGGCCGCGATCCGCATCCAGCCGAGCGGCAGGCCGGTCGGCGCGAAACCGTCGTGGTCCGGCAGGAGCAGCGGGGCGGTGATCGCGAGGCACAGCAGCAGATCGGCGGCCCGCGCACCGCCCGGGAACCGTCTCGCGTACTCCATGTCGTCACGCTACGTCCGGCAGGCCGCCGGAGACCTCTGTCGAAAGTCAGATGCGCACTGTGCCGATCGGGCGAGGCCCCGTCCTGGCTCGGCTTCCTACGTTCGACGGCATGAGCGAAACGATCCCTGAGACGTCGGAGGGCGGCGCGGCGGACGCGGTCGCCGCCCGGGCCGAGGACCTGACCAAGGTCTACGGGCAGGGCGAGACGGAGGTGGTGGCGCTGGACCGGGTGACCGTGGCGTTCGGCCGCGGCCGGTTCACCGCGATCATGGGGCCGTCCGGCTCCGGGAAGTCCACGCTGATGCACTGCATGGCGGGCCTGGACAGCATCTCCGCCGGCTCGTCCCGCATCGAAGAAGTGGAGCTGACCGGGCTGGACGACAGACGCCTCACCCGGCTCCGCCGCGACCGGATCGGTTTCGTCTTCCAGGCCTTCAACCTGCTGCCGACCCTCACCGCGTCCGAGAACATCACCCTGCCCCTGGACATCGCCGGCCGCCGCCCCGACCCGGGCTGGGTCGAGCGGATCGTCACCACGCTGGGCCTGGCCCGGCGGCTCGGGCACCGGCCGGGCGAACTGTCCGGCGGCCAGCAGCAGCGGGTCGCGCTGGCCCGCGCGCTGGCCGGCAGACCGGCGATCATCTTCGCGGACGAGCCCACCGGCAACCTCGACTCGCGAGCCGGCGCGGAGGTGCTGGGCTTCCTGCGCGACTCGGTGCGCGACCTCGGGCAGACCGTTGTCATGGTCACCCACGACCCGGTCGCGGCCTCGTACGCCGACCGGGTCGTCTTCCTCGCCGACGGGCGCGTCGCGGGTGAGCTGCACGAACCCACCGCCGACCGGGTCCTGGACCGGGTGAAGGCCCTCGACTCCCCCGGGACGGTGAGCTGAGCCGATGATCCGCACCGCGTGGCGCAACGCGCTGGCCCACAAGGCCCGGCTGGCGATGACGATGCTCGCCGTGCTCCTCGGCACCGCCTTCGTCTCCGGCACCCTGGTCTTCACCGGCACCCTCTCGGGCGCCTACACCAGGAGCTCCGAGAAGAGCTTCACCGACCTCGACGTCCAGTTGCGGTCCGCCACCAACGCGGGCGGCCACGACACGCGCCGCCTCCTGGACGAGCTCTTGCTGCGCCGGGCCGCGGCCCTGCCCGGCGCGCAGCGCGCCACCGGCACCGTCTCCGGCTTCGCCGCGCTGGCGGACAGACACGGCAAACTGGTCGGCCAAGGCTGGAAGACACGCGGCGTCGGCTACAGCAGCCCTGGTCACGGACGCCCCGCACATGGCAGCGGCGCCCCCGGCAACGGAGCCTCCGTCGACGGCGGACCCGGGTTTTCGATGGTCGAGGGGCGGGGGCCTGTGGCCGCGGGTGAGGTCGCGCTTGATGTCAAGACCGCTGAGCGCACCGGTTATCGCGTCGGCGACAGCGTCCGGCTGTCTGTGTCCGGGCCCGTCCTGGTCGGGAAGGTCACCGGGCTCTTCCGTACCGACGACGGGAACGTCGCCGCCGGCGGCACCCTCACCCTCTTCGACACCGCGACCGCCCAGCGGCTGTTCGCCGCGCCCGGCCACTACAACCAAATCGACCTCACGGCCGCCCCGGGCACCACGCCCGAGCGGCTCAAGCGGGAGGCCGCGAAGCTCGTCCCGCACGGCGTCGAAGCCGTCACCGCGGCCGAACTCACCGACGAGCAGGCGGACGAGAACACGACAAGTTTCAGGCAGCTCGCACAGGTGCTCCTCGGCTGCGCGGGGATCGCGCTGTTCGTCGGCGTCTTCTTGATCGTCAACACGTTCACCATGCTCATCGACAGGCGTACCAGGGAGCTCGCTCTGCTGCGCGCGGTCGGGGCGACGCGCGGCCAGGTGGTCCGGGCGGTGCTGGCCGAGGCCGGACTGGTCGGGCTGGTGGCCGGTGCGGCCGGGCTGGCCTGCGGTGTCGGCGTCGCCGCCGTGGTGCGCGCGGTGCTGTCCGCCGCCGGTGCGAACCTGCCGGACGGGCCGCTGGTCGTCGGGGCCGCGCCGGTCGCCGCCGCGCCCGCGCTCGGCGTTGGCGTCACCGTGCTCGCCGCCTGGGCGCCCGCCCGCCGCGCCGCGAAGATCCCGCCGGTCGCCGCGCTGAGCGCCGTGCACGCACCGCCCGGCGCGCGCTCGCTGGCGGTGCGCAACACCGTCGGCGCCGTGCTCGCCGCCATCGGGGCCGTCCTCGCCGCCGCCGCGAGCGCCATTCCGGGCGGACGGATCGCGCTGGGGCTCGGCGCCGTGCTGCTGATGGTCGGCGTGCTGGTTCTGACGCCGCTGCTGTCCCGCCCGGTGATCGCCGCCGCGGGACCCGCGCTGCGCCGCTTCGGGACGGCCGGACGGCTCGCCGGGCAGAACGCCGTCCGCGACCCGCGCCGCACCGCCGCCACCGCGTCCGCGCTGACCATCGGGCTCGCCCTGGTCGCCTGCCTGAGCGTGATCGGCGCGAGCGCGAACAGGACGGTCAAGGAGCTGGCCGCGTCCAACTGGCGGGCCGACTACCAGATCACCATGGCCAACGACGGACCGCTCACCGCCGGTACCGAGGCCGCGCTGCGCAGGCTGGGCGAGGTCACCGCCACGTCCCCGCGACGGGAGGTCCCCGCGCAGGTCAAGGGGGCCGAGCCGACCGTGGTCGGGTTCCGCGCGTCCGACATCGACCGGCTCCTCGACATGCACTTCGCCGAGGGCTCCTTCGCCCCGGGGAACACCGCCGTGGTCGACAGGAAGACCGCCGACTCCAACGGCTGGAAGCTTGGCGACACCATCCAGGTCACCTGGCCGGACGGCTTCCGAAGCTCGCTGAAGCTCACCGGCATCTACGTCAACCGCCTCGACGGCGGCGTCAAGACGGACATCTCCGTGATGGATCCGCACCTCAACCGCGTCACCGACAACCAGATCATGGTGAAGACCGAGGGCGGCCCGAGTGAGCGGGCCGAGGCGGCCCTCCGGCGGACGCTCGGCGACAGCCCAGCGATCAAGGTCGAGAACAAGGACGAGGTCGTCGGCGGCATCACGGGCACGGTCGGGCTCGTGCTGAACGTCCTGTACGGGATGCTCGTCCTCGCCGTTGTCATCGCGGTGCTCGGCGTGGTCAACACCCTGGCGATGTCCGTGCACGAACGCGCGCGGGAGATCGGCCTGCTCCGCGCGGTCGGCCTGGACCGCGCCGAGGTCCGGCGGATGATCCGCCTGGAGGCGGTGGCGATCTCGCTGCTCGGCGGGGTGCTCGGCGTCCTGCTCGGCGCCTTCCTCGGCTGGGCGCTCGGGGAACTGGTCGCCTCTCTGGGCTTCGACTCCTGGACGTTGGTGCTGCCTTGGGGGCGGCTCGTCCTGGTCGTCGGGGCCGCCGCGCTGGTCGGCGTCACGGCGGCGGTGTGGCCGGCCCGGCGCGCGGCGCGGCTCGACATACTCGCCGCGATCAGGACCGAGTGACGCGAGCGGCGGACGCGCGCTCCCCGGGCCGGCCCCGCCGCCCCGGGGAGCGCTAGTCCTCGGCGTCCACCAGGCCCGCCTCGTATGCCAGCAGCGCCGCCCGGACGCGGTTCTTCACGCCCAACCTGCTCAGCAGGGCGCTGACGTGCGTCTTGACCGTGCCCTCCACCAGGAACAGCCGCGCGGCGATCTCCGTGTTGGACAGTCCGGTCCCCACCAGGGCGAGCACCTCCCGCTCCCGCGGCGTGAGCGCCCGGAGGCGCTGCCTGGCCGCCGCCTGCCGTCCCACCCGGACGCCGCTGACCTGCTGGATCACCCAGTGCGCGACCTCCGGCGACAGGTACGAGGCGCCGCCATAGGCGGCCCGCACCGCCATCACCAGCTCCCGCGGGTCGCCGGACTTCAGCAGGAAGCCGCTCACCCCGCAGTCCAGCGCCCCGGCGATGTACTCGTCCTCGGAGAACGTGGTGAGCATCGCCACTGCGACCTCGGGCAGCGCCCGGCGGAACTCCGCCGCCGCGGCGAGGCCGTCCAGCACCGGCATCCGGATGTCCAGCAGGACGACGTCCGGCCGGTGCGCGCGGGCCAGTTCGAGGGCCTCCCGCCCGTTCCCGGCCTCGGCGACCACCTCGATGTCCGGCGCGCCCGCCAGGAGGGCCCGGACCCCGGCCCGCATCATCGCCTCGTCGTCGGCGACCAGCACTCGGATCACGTCCCGAACGCTACCGTCCCGCCTGGATGGACGGCGCACGCCCAAGCACGCCGATCACGCGCACCGTCCCCGCAGCACATCACGGCCGCACATTGACGACATACATACTAGTATGTATCTTCCTCTCATGACGACGAGCCATGCCACCAACGAACCTCCCGCCGGCCCGGCAGTATCCGGCGACTCCGAGGTGCACTACGCGGGCTTGCTGGAAGTCGCGGCACGGATACGCGACCGCGAACTCACGCCGGTCGAACTGACCGAGGCGCTGCTGGCGCGGATCGAACAGATCGATCCGACGGTGGGCGGTTACGCCACAGTGACGGCGGATACCGCCATCACCCAGGCCAGGACCGCGGAGGCCGACATGCAGGCGGGGCGCTATCGAGGGCCCCTGCACGGTGTGCCGATCGCGGTGAAGGACAATATCTTCACCGCCGGTGTCGTCACCGCGGCAGGCTCCACGATCCACTCCGACCATGTGCCCTCGTACGATTCGACGGTGGTCCAGCGTCTGGCGGAGGCGGGTGCGATCCTGCTCGGCAAGCTGCAACTCACCGAGGGCGCATTCGCCGAACACCATTCGTCGGTCACGCCGCCGCGGAACCCGTGGAACCCCGGCTACTGGTCAGGTGCCTCGTCGAGTGGTTCGGGCGTCGCGGTTGCGGCCGGTCTCGGATTCGGCGCCCTGGGTACCGACACCGGCGGGTCGATCCGGTACCCTTCGGCGGCTAATGGCGTCACCGGTATCAAACCGACATGGGGCCGGGTGAGCAGGCATGGCGTCTTCGCACTCGCCGCCAGCCTCGACCATGTCGGTCCGATGGCGCGCTCGGCGGCCGACGCGGGAGCGATCCTCGGTGCGATCGCCGGGGCGGATCCGCGTGATCCGACGGCGCAGGCCGTGCCGGTGCCCGACTATCTGGCCGGTCTTGACGCGTCCGTCGGTGACCTGCGAGTCGGTGTGGACCGCTCCTACAACGAGACAGGCGTCGACTCGGAGACCATCCGGATGCTCGACGAGGTCGTGGCCGTCCTGCGCCATATGGGCGTGACGATCGTGGAGGTCACCCTTGCCGGCGCCACCGCCATCAACGCCCTGTGGCCACGCTATGCCGGCGTCGAGACCGCGCTCGCGCACCACGAGACCTTCCCCTCGCGTGCGTCGGAATACAACCCGGTGGACACGCCCGGCTCGATCGCCGGACTCATCGCGCTGGGTCACACGGTGTCTGGGACCGAACTGATGCGCGCACACCATCAGCGGCTCGCGTTCACCAGCGGGCTGACGCACACCATGCGCGACGTGGACGTCCTGCTGGTTCCGGTGCAGCCGACCACGAGTCTCACGCTCGCGCAGAAGGACTCGCTGTACGCCGACGCCGAAGCCTTGACCGATTTCCTGCGCTTCGTCACTCCGTTCGATATGTCCGGCAACCCGACGATCACCCTGCCGGGTGGCTTCGGCGAGGATGGTATGCCGCTGGGGTTCCAGTTCGCCGGCCGCGCGTTCGACGAGGAACTGCTGATCCGGCTCGGCGACGCCTACCAACGCGAAACCGACTGGCACCTGCGGCATCCGGAGCTGTGAATTACGGCCGGAGGGTTCGGCCGCGCGAACACCGCACCGCACGCTTGGAGGCATGATGAAACCGGACGCTCGTGACCGTCTGATCGAGGGCACGCGTGAACTGTTGTGGGAGCGCGGGTACGTCGGCACCAGCCCGACCGCGATCCTGTCGCGCTCCGGTGTCGGTCAGGGCAGCATGTACCACCACTTCGCCGGCAAGCCCGACCTGGCGCTGGCGGCGGAGCAGCGCAGTGCGGAATTGATGCAGCAGCAGATCGTGGACGCGTTCGCCGTGAAGGGCACCGCGTTCGAACGGATCTCGGGATATCTGGGGCGCGAACGCGATGTGCTGCGCGGTTGCAGCGTCGGCCGGCTCACGGCCGACCCGGACATCATGGCGGACGAGAAGCTGCGCGCACCGGTCCGCGAGACCTTCGAGGTACTGCACGAGAACCTCCGGCGCACGATCGCCGAAGGCGTGGCCGCGGGTGAGTTCGCCGACGACCTGGACACCGACGAGATCGCTTCCACGATCGCAGCCGTAATCCAGGGCGGTTACGCGCTCGCCCGCGCGGCGCAAGCCGTCGCACCCTTCGACCGCGCCGTACGAGGGGTGCTGTCGCTTCTGCGGGCGAGCGCCCGCCCCTGACCCGAACGGGCGCCTTCCCGCGGCCGTCATCGCCTTCCCGGGCGAAGTTCCCACATCCAGGAGCGACCGTGTCGTCCGATGCCGCCCAAGAACAAGCCCCGCCACGCGGTTCCGCCTTCGCCACTGGTCGGGCACTCGGTCTGACCGGCCTGTGCCTGGGCACCGCGCTGATCATCATGGAAGCGAACGTGGTCAACGTCGCGATGCCGGCGATCCGGGCCGACCTTCGCGCGGGCCCTGCCGGTGCGCTATGGATCATCGACGCCTACACGCTCGTGTTCGCCGCACTGCTGCTGTCCGCCGGCCGGCTGGGGGATCGGATCGGGGCCCGACGTGCCTACGTGGTCGGATTGGGCTTGTTCACCGCCGCCTCGATCGTCTGCAGTCTGGCCCCCGCCACAGGGCCGCTCATCCTCGGCCGCGCGTGCCAGGGGCTGGGCGCGGCGCTCCTGGCCCCGGCACCACTGACACTGATCACCCGCACCTTCACGGCGACCGCCGAACGCACCAGGGCGATCGCGACATGGGTGAGCGTGGGCGGTGCCGGATTCATGATCGGCCCGTTCGTTGGCGGGCTGCTGGTCGACACCATCGGGTGGCGCAGCATCTTCCTGCTCAATATCCCCGTGGCCGCCGTCGCCGGATGGCTCGTCATACGCAACGTGAGCGAGGTCCCGTTGCGACGCGTGGCCTTCGACATCGGCGGCCAGGTCATCGTGGTCGGCGGCCTCGCCGCCACCGTGTGGGCACTGGTGGAGTCGAGCGTCGCAGGCTGGCTCGACCCGGCCGTGCTGACGGCGCTCATCGGCGGCTGCGCCGCCCTTGTCGTTTTCATCGCAACCCAGTTCCGCTGGTCACGACGGGGACGGGAAGTTCTGCTTCCGCCGGCTCTCATCGCCGCCCGTCCCGTCCTCGCGGGTCTGCTCGGCGGTGCGACGTACAACTTCACCCTCTACGGGATGCTGATCGTTTACACGCTCGGCTTCCAACAGTCCCGCGGTTACTCGGCATTCCAGACCGGAATGGCCTTTCTTCCCTTGACCGTCGCCGCCACACTCGCCGCGATCTTTCTCGGTGCCCGCTTCATCACCGCATTCGGACCACGCGCGGGCCTGGCCACCGGAATGACCCTCTCGGCGACGGGGCTGGCCTTTCTCACCGCCGCCTCCGCACCGTATCCGCTCGTCGCGGTCGGCTTCTGCATATTCTCCGCCGGAATGGGGCTGTCCGCACCTGCTCAGACACTCACGGTGATGACCTTCGCACCCGACCAGCACAAGAACATGGGGTCGAGCGCCCTGAACACGGCTCGGCAGACAGGTGGAGTGATCGGGGTCGCGCTGCTCGGCGCGATCGCCACGACCCATCCCGCCGCCGGCACTCCGATCACCATGGGAATCGCCATCGGCACATGCATGATCACAGCCGCGACCGCACTACGGCTCATCCCACCCGAAAAACCTGGTACCCGCACAAGGCGGCCAAGGCGCCCCCGCCCTGAACGCACCTGGGGAGATCGACGGAAGTGCGACAAGTAGACGCGAGACAGGGGTCATGGTCACTCGCGCCGCCCCTCACCGCGATCGTTCCCGCCCCATGCCCGGAGGCTCTGCCAGCGGTCCCCGGTCGGCGCCAGGTGGTGGGAGAGCAAGGACCGAACAGCGAACCGGTGCCGCGCAAAGACCTCCCCGACGTCCAATCACGTACAACCGGCTTGTGCCCGGCGTGCCACCGGGCTTTTGAACGCAGTCCCCCGTACGGGTGAGGCGTCGGATACCTACGGGCGAGTCGCGGGATCGGGCGGCGGGGGAGGCTGACGGGGACGAACGCATCCTGGAGGTCACGCGTGAACATCCTGCCCGCGTCCGATCCTCTGCCGGATTCGCTCCGTTGGTGGCGGCGGTGGCCGTCATGGGCGGGTTATGCCGCCGGTGGATGGGCCTTGCTGTACGGCGGTGTCCTGCTCGCGATCAGCATGGGCGGCAGGACGCTGTACGGCGTCCCGTACCTGGGCTGGACGGCCGCGACCGTGCTCGTCATGGCGGCGGGCCTGGCCCTGACGACGGTGCGTGAGTGGGGCCGGAGGCTACCGCCGTCGGTGGTGTCGGCCGGGCTGTGGACGACGGTGGCGCTCGCGCTGGCGGGCAGCGTGTTCGTGCTGCTCAACCTCATCGAACTGGTCGTGGACGGCACCGTGCGCGACCGCGAAGGCCACCCGGACTGGGACGGATTCGGCCAGCGGCTCGGCTTCGCCGCCGTGGCGGCCTTGTTCCTCGCGACGGCCTTGTCGTGGCGGCATCGCACGCGGAACACCTGCCCACGGTGCGGCCGCGCGGCCCACCCGCCGGGATCGGTGGCGGCGGTCGCGCGTCCCGCACCTCCGGCGTCCCGCCGCATCCACCGCATCGCCCGCCTCGGCGGCCTGGCCGTCGTCCCCTACTACACGTGCCACCTGCTGCGTTTCGCCGACACACCACCGTTTCGCGGCGGCGACCTGGCGGCCCCTGGCGACCTGTTCATCCCCGCCTTCGTCCTCGGCACCGCGCTCCCCGCCGAATTCCTGCTTCAAGGACTGGTGCGCGAATGGGGAATGATCTTCCCGCGCTGGACGCGGTGGCTGTCCGGCAGGCGCGTGCCGCGCCTCCTGCCCATAACGCCGGTCTGGCTGATCGCGCCCACCCTCGCGTCCTACGGGACGGGCGCCTGTATCTACCTCCTCCTCCAGTTCACCGGCGTGCTGGACATGGACGGCTCACCCGCCGAGTACCTCCTCGGCTGCTCCGCCGCAATCGGGTTCGCCGGGTACGGATGGTCCCTGGCGATAGCGGGCGTGTCCTACCAGCGACGAACCCGGCCCCGTTGCGTCCAGACGGGGAATCCGCACATTGGCGACGAGCACGCCCGGCTCAGTTGACAGCATCCGTACTGCGGACGAGTGGAACTGTTGTGCGCCTAAAGGTAGGGGAATGATTTCTCAGCGGGACAGGAGCGCAGGCTAGCCACCGGATTGAGTAGGGAGCGCTGCCCAGAGAAGCTGAGCCATGTGTTGTCCGAGCGTGGGGGCCAGCACGCCCTCGCATGGACCACTGACGCGCAATCGCCCCGAGCGGCCGGTTCGTGGCAGAGTGGCGGGATGCCTGGCGCGCGGTACGGGATGGATGCGCCCTACGGGTTCGGCTTCGTGGGCCTGGTCGTGCTGGGGTTCTGGGTGACCGGGCTGGTGATGGCGGTCACCGCCGATCTGGCCGCCGCGCTGCCCGCGCTGGTCTCCGGCACCCTGCTGGCGGGATGCCTGGCCCTGAGCCTGCACGCCACGCTGCGCGGCAAGTTCCTGGTCTGGCGGGACGTGCTGGACGAGCTGGACCTGCGTGGCGACGAACGGCTGCTCGACCTCGGCTGCGGACGCGGCGCCGTCCTGTTAGCCGCCGCCCGGCACCTCCCGCAGGGCCGGGCGGTAGGCGTGGACCTGTGGCGCGGACGGGACCAGTCCGGCAACACCCCGGCGGCGACCCTGCGCAACGCCCGCGCCGAAGGCGTCGCCGACCGCGTTCACGTGCAAGGGGGTGACCTGCGCAGACTCCCGTACGCGGAGGCAAGCTTCGACCTGGTCGTGTCCAGCCTGACGGTGCACACCATCTTCGGCGCGGACGCCCGCGCCCAAGCGATCGCCGAGGCGTACCGGGTGCTGCGGCCGGGCGGCCGCCTGCTGATCGCCGACCTGGCGCGGACCCCCCGCGAGTACGCCGCGGTGCTGGCCCGGCTGAACGCCCAGGACATCCGCGTGCGCGGCCTCGGCTGGCGCGCGTGGTGGGGCAGTCCGTGGGTCCCGACCCGCCTGCTCACCGCCCGCAAACCAGCCACCCCCTGAACACACCTACCGGCACGATCCAGGCCCCATGGTCACCTGGCGTCCGACGAGCAGCCTCGATTCGGCAGGACCACCATCGCCGTCATCGCGGTGTCGGCCGCGCCGGCGGCCATCGCCCCCGTTGGTCGCCGGCACCATCAGGGGCACCCCATTTCACCCCTGGGATTTGCGATCCTGGTCTGCGGACATGTCGTCATCAGTGCCACCTACGGCTTGGCCGAGGAGGTGATCGGTGATCCGGTCGGGGCTGCGGAGTCGGGCACCCCGGCGTAGTCGGGGAGTTCGATGCCGTTGATCGCGCGCCCGACCAGGTCGGCGAACCATTCGCCGGCGAAATCGGGGAGCGGCTCGGCGTCTGGCCCGGGGACCTCGCGGGTGCGGGCGTTCAACCGGCCGATCTCCTGGTTGGCCTCGACGAACGGGCGCATCCGCGCCTCGTAGCGGGCGAACCCGGCGTCGGGGTCCCATCCGGCGGCGGCCAGCTCCCCGGCCAGCACGTAGGCGCCGACCAGCGCCAGCCCGGTGCCCTGCCCCGACATCGGCGAGGAGCTGAACGCCGCGTCCCCGAGCAGCCCCACCCGTCCACTCGACCAGCGGTCCATCACCACCTGGGCGACCTGGTCGAGGTAGAAGTCCGGGGTGTCGTCCAGGTGCGCGAGGATGTCCGGGGCCAACCAGCCCAGGCCCGCCATCCGCTCACGCAGCAGGACCTTCTGGGCCGCGACGTCACGGTAGTCGACGTCGAAGTCGGACGAGGCGAAGTAGAACATGGCCATCGCACGGGTGGCGTCCTGGAAGGGCCGCAGGAGGGCAGAGCGTCCGGACTCCTGGTCCTGGTGCTCGAGCAGCCAGCGGTCCAGCCCGAACTCGTTGGGCACACTGTAGAAGGCCAGCACGTGCCCGAGGTGGCGGAGGAACCGCTCATGCGGCCCGAAGACCATCGCTCGCAGCGCCGAGTGCAACCCGTCGGCCCCGACCACCAGGTCGAAGCGCCGCCGGTTGCCGCCCGCGAAGACCACGTCGACCCCGTCCGCGTCCTGGGCGAGCTTCGCGATTCGGTCGCCGAAGACGTACTCGACGCCGTCGCGGGTGTCGTCGTAGAGCACCTGGGACAGATCCCCGCGCAGGATCTCGATGTCCGCGATGAACCCGTCGCCACCGTCGTCGTCGGCACGGAAGGTCTCCAGGACTTGCCCGTCCGCGTCCACGGTGTGGGCGCCGGCGGTGTCGGTGCACGCCGCGCGCACCGCAGCGTCCAGCCCCATGCGCCCGATGACCTCCCTGGCGACCCCGCGCGCGTCCACCGCCTGCCCGCCGGGACGCAGCTCAGGAGCCTGCTCCACCACGGTCACCTCGGCGCCCCGCCGGCGCAGCCAGTGGGCCAGCGCCGGTCCCGCGATGCTCGCCCCCGTCACCAACACCGTGGGACCGCTCACCCGCGTCCCCTGCTCGCCAGTCCGGATCTCCTGCTGGGAGTCGTCGACGCTCATCACTGCCTCCATGTGCTTCCTCCCGCGCTGGAATGTCCCAGCGCGGCCCCACCGCTGTCGGTGTCCAGCCGTATCGACCACGGATCCGCACAAAACTCATCGGGACGACCGAAATCACGTCCGCGCCACCGCAAGCACCCTGAACTCGGCATGAGCGAGTGTTGATGGCCAGCCGAAGGCTCGCGTCCCGGCGGGCGTGTGGTCGGAAGGCTCCTGCGCCGGGAGCCGTCCCGCGTCCCGTATGAGGCTCTCAGCGCGGGACCTCCACGATGTCACCGAGGAATGGTGCACCGCGGAGAGGTGACCGGCGGCGGTTCACCGGCGAATAACCTAGTCAACTGGTCGGTTTTGTCCTATATGCTCTTGCTGATTTCGACCTGGCAAGGAGCTTGGACACATGCGCCGCATCATCGCCGCCCTCACGGGACTCTTCCTGCTGCTCGGATCGGGAACGCTCACCGCGTGCGGGGGTGAGCAGGAGGCCGGCGCGTCCGGCGGGGCGCTGCGCGTCGGCTACCAGCGGTTCGGCGGGCTCAGCCTGCTCAAGGCGCGGAACGCGGCACCGCAGGGCACGAGCTGGTCGCTGTTCGAGAGCGGCCCGGCGCTCACCGAGGCGCTCAAGGCCGGATCGATCGACATCGGCCAGGTCGGCGAGGCGCCGCCGATCTTCGCGGCGGCCGGACGCGTCGACTTCAAGATCATCGGCACCTCGGCGCCCGTCCCCAAGGGTGAGGCGGTGCTGGTGAAGGAGAGCAAGGGGTTCCGGTCGTTCAAGGACCTCAAGGGCAGGACGATCGGGCTCAACAAGGGCTCCAATGTGCACTGGCTGCTGCTCCGGCTGCTGGAGTCCAACGGGATGACGACCAAGGACGTCCAGGTCAGGTATCTCAAGCCGGCCGAGGGACGGCCCGCGTTCGACAACGACCAGATCGACGCCTGGGTCATCTGGGATCCGTACTTCGCGCTGGCCGAGCGGCCCGGGGTGAAGATCCTCGCGGACGCGAGCGGGCTGGCCAACAACCGCGAGTACGTCCTGGTCTCGCCCGAGGCGCTGGAGGAGAAGCCCGAGCAGATCAAAGCGTTCCTGCAGCAGTACCGGCAGTCCACCGACTGGGGGATCGCCAACCCGGCGGAACGCGCGAGGATCCTGGCGCCGGAGCTGAAGATCCCCGAGAACACCACCCAGCGGGCGCTGGCCCGCAGCGCGCAGCCGCTCGCCCCCGTGGACGCCGCGGTCGGCGCCGAGCTGCAGAAGATCGCGGACGGGTTCACCGGGCTGGAGCTGATCCCCGGCAAGGTCGACATGAAAGCGCGGGTGGACGAGCGGTACTCGGGGATCTTCAAGTGAGCCTCCGGGTCCGGCGGCTGACCACGCCGATCATGCTGCTGGCGGTCTGGGAGGGGACGGCACGCGCGGGCGTCCTCGCCCCGGACAAGCTGCCCCCGCCCAGCGCGGTGCTGGAGGCGGCGTGGCGGCTGTCCCGGGACGGCACGCTCGGCACCTCCCTGCTCGACTCGCTGCAACGGGCGGTGCTCGGGCTGCTGATCGGCGGCACGCTCGCACTGGTCCTCGGCTCGGTCGCGGGGCTGCTGCGCGCCGGCGATGACCTGGTCGACCCGACCGTCCAGGCGGCCCGGATGCTGCCGCACCTCGGGCTGGTCCCGCTACTGATCATCTGGCTGGGCATCGGGGAGTCGCTGAAGGTCACGCTGGTGGCGCTGGGCGCGTTCTTCCCGATCTACCTCAACACCTACGCCGGCATCCGCGACATCGACGAGCGGCTGGTCGAGGCCGCCCGCACCTGCGGGCTGACCTGGTCGGAACGCGTCAGGCATGTGGTGCTGCCCGGGGCGATGCCCTCGCTGTTCCTCGGGCTGCGGCTGGCGTTCGCCGCCGGGTGGCTGAGCCTGGTCGTCGGCGAGCAGGTCAACGGGCAGAGCGGGCTCGGCTTCATGATGATGGAAGCGCGCGAGTTCTCCCAGACCGAGGTCGTGGTGCTGGGCCTGCTGGTGTACGCGCTGCTCGGCCTGCTGTCGGACCTGGCCCTGCGGATGGGAGAGAGGAGGCTGCTGACATGGCGACGCGGACTGCAAGCCGCCTAGTCGAGGCCGCCCGCGTGCGCCGCTCGTTCGGCGGCACGGTCGTCCTGGACGGGGTCGACCTGGCCATCGACCGCGGCGAAGTGGTCGCGCTGCTCGGCGCCAGCGGCTCGGGTAAGAGCACGCTGCTGCGCATCCTGGCCGGGCTCGACGGCGAGGCGTCCGGGAACGTGTCGGTGCCCGCCTCGCGCGCCGTGGTGTTCCAGGAGCACCGCCTCCTTCCGTGGAAACGGGTGGCGGCGAACGTGACGCTGGGCGTCCGCACCAAGAACGCCGCGTCCCGAACCGCCGCCGCACTCGCCGAGGTCGGCCTGGCCGACCGCGGCGACGCCTGGCCCGCCGAACTGTCCGGCGGGCAGTCCCAGCGGGTCGCGATCGCCCGCGCCCTGATCCGCCAGCCCGAACTGCTCCTGCTGGACGAGCCGTTCGGCGCCCTGGACGCCCTCAACCGGCTGAAGATGCAGGCCCTCTTCAGCCGCCTTCGCGCCGTCCACGAGTTCGCGGCGCTCCTGGTGACCCATGACGTGGACGAGGCGATCCTGCTGTCCGACCGCCTCCTGGTCTTGGACGACGGCCACATCATCGAGTCGATCGACGTCGACCTGGACCACCCCCGGGCCGTGGACACCCCCGGCTTCGCCACCCTGCGCCGCCGCCTCCTGACCCTCCTGCGCGTCCCGGCCGCCCCGGACGAGGCCCTCTCCTAGGGCGCGTCGTGCCGACCGACCGCTTTCTCATGCGACTGATAGAGATCAGTCGGAATGCGGGCGGCCCACCACGGCATTCCTCGTGGCGCACGTGCGGGCTTAACGGTCTCTTCGATCGTCACCTCGGGAGCCGCGCTGCGTGGGCCTTGAGCAGGTCGAGGAGGCGGCCGACCTGGGCGGGCGGGTGGCGGGTGCGGGAGTGCTGGGCGACGAGGAGGACGTCCGGGCCCTCGGTGATCAGCGGCCGGCTGTGACATGTGCAGGGCCTCGCTGGCCCGGCGCATCGACCCCAGGCGGGTGACGGCCGCGACGCACTCCAACTGCTCGATACGCATGGCTCCCCCGTGAGCGTGCCTGCAAGGTTCGGCCTATCACCCCGTCAGGAAGACCACATTGACCTGGGACGGGCGACATCCGACAATCTTAACTATGTTTGTCGGAAATATCGAGAATCTGAGGTTCGCTGCGCGCTCAGCCAGGTCCACAAGGCGCGGGACGTCGACGACTGGACCTTGAACCGGCGCGCGCCCGAGTTCTCGCTCTGTCGCTGACCTCCGCCCCAGCCGGTTCGGTCGGCGGCCGAACCGGTTCGTCCCTGCCCTCCCTGCCGAAGGAGTGATCGACATGACCGCAGTCGGCGTCGACCTGCGCCGTGTCTACGGTGCGTACCCGACCGGGGTGACGGTGGTCGCGGGACTGGCAGGCGGGAGCCCCGCCGGCCTCGCCGCCAGCTCGTTCGTCCCGGTGTCCCTGGATCCGCCGATGGTGTCGGTGTGCGTCGCGCACACCTCGACGACCTGGCCGCTGCTGCGCGGACTCCCCCGGATCGGGATCAGCGTGCTGGCCGCCCACCAGGCGCACGTCGGGCGGCGGCTCGGTTCCCGCGCCGCGGACCGGTTCGCCGGCGTCGGCTGGCGCGCCACCCCGGACGGATGCGTGCACATCGAGGGCGCGGCCGCCTGGTACGACTGCTCCATCGAGCGGCAGTTCCGCTCCGGCGACCACGACATCGTGGTCTTCCGCGTCAACGACCTCGACGCCCAGGCCGGCGTCCCGCCCCTGGTCTTCCACGGTGGCACGTTCCGTGACCTGGCGGACGTCCCGATCACGGAACGCTCCACCGCCGACTCCGGTTCGCCCCCGGCGCGCAGGGACCCGCTCCGGCGATCTTGAGAGTTGGGCCGATCACGCGCCTGGCACCGCCGGGCAGCGGATCCGCGCTGGTGCCAGGGCCCCAGGGATCACGGCGAGTGGGGCCATCGTCAGCCAAAGCCTATTTCCCCTATAATCGACCTATTAACTAGGATAAAGGAGCCGCATGACCCGCCACCGACCGGACCGGAGGGGACGATCATGCCCGCCGCGGTGATCCGGAGTGACGAGGCGGCGCTGGAAACGGCCGCCGAGCTGGGGGCGGAGTTCGCCGAGCGCGCGGCCGAGCGCGACGCCCATCGCATCCTCCCGGAGGCCGAGCTGGAGCGGCTGTCGGCGAGCGGGCTCCTGGCGATCACCGTTCCGGCGCGCTACGGAGGGGCGGATGTGCGGGCCGATACGCTGGCCGAGGTGTTCTGGTCACTGGCCGCGGGCGATCCCAACATCGCGCAGATCCCGCAGAGCCATGTCGTTTACCTGCGCGTCCTGGCCCAGCAGGGGACGCCGGAACAGCAGAAGTTCTTCTTCGGCGAGGCGCTGGCGGGCAAGCGGTTCGGCAACGCGCAGTCCGAGCGGGGCACCAGGCACGTCCAGGAGTACACGACCCGACTCGTCCCGGACGGGACGGGCGGGTTCGTGCTGACCGGCACCAAGTACTACAGCACCGGTGCGTTGTTCGCGCACTGGGTTCCCGTCCTGGCACAACTCGCGCGGGACGGCGAGGACCGCCTGCATGTGGCCTACGTCCCCCGGGACGCCGAGGGCCTGGAGGTGGTGGACGACTGGAACGGCATGGGTCAGCGCACCACCGCCAGCGGCACGGTCCATCTTCGGGACGTGCGCGTCCCGGCCGACCACGTGGTGCCGCATCATCTGACCTTCACCGGTCCGCAGGTGCACGGGGCCACGGCGCAACTGCTGCACACGGCGATCGACGCCGGCATCGCGTCGGGCGCGCTGCGCGAGGCGGTGCGGTTCGTCAACTCCCAGAGCCGCCCCTGGTTCGAGAGCGGCGCCGACACGCCCGGCGGCGACCCGCTGCTCGTCCAGCGGTTCGGGGAGCTGGCCGTCACCGAGCGCGCCGCCCGCGCCCTGCTCGCCGAGGCCGGACGCGCCGTCGAGCACGCCCGGCACGACCTCACCGACGAGAACGCGGCGCGGGCCTCCATCGCCGTGGCCGCCGCCAAGACCTATGCGGACCGGGCCGCGGTCGAGCTCACCAACGCACTGTTCGAGGTCTCCGGCACCCGCTCCGCCCTGGACGAGCTCAACCTCCACAGGTACTGGCGCAACGCCCGCACGCACACCCTGCACGACCCCGTCCGCTGGAAGGTCCAGCACATCGGCCGGCACGTCCTCAACGGCACGCCCCCGCCCCGCCACGGCGTCATCTAATGGAGAGGGAATCCCCCGTGACCTTGACCTTCCACTGGTTCCTGCCCACCTACGGCGACAGCCGCTACATCGTCGGCGGCGGGCACGGCCTGCCGGCCGGCGCCGCGAGCGGCGACCGCCCGGCGACCTTGGGCTATCTCGGGCAGGTGGTGCGCGCGGCCGAGGAGATCGGCTTCGTCGGCGCGCTGACCCCGACCGGGGCGTGGTGCGAGGACGCCTGGCTCACCACCGCGCCGCTGGTGGAATCCTCGGAGCGGCTGAAGTTCCTGGTGGCCTTCCGTCCCGGGCTGCTCAGCCCGACGCTGGCCGCGCAGATGGCCGCCACCTACCAGTGGCACTCGGGCGGACGGCTGCTGCTGAACGTGGTCACCGGCGGCGAGCAGCACGAGCAGCGCGCCTACGGCGACTTCCTCGACAAGCCCGCACGGTACGCGCGTACGGACGAGTTCCTGCACGTCGTCCGCTCACTGTGGAAGGGCGAGAAGGTCGACTTCCACGGCGCGCACGTCCAGGTCGAGGAGGCCCTGCTCGGCCGCGTCCCCGACCCGGTCCCGCCGGTCTACTTCGGCGGCTCCTCCCCCGACGCCGGACGGGTCGCGGCCCGGCACGCCGACGTCTACCTCACCTGGGGAGAACCGCTCGCCGCCGTCGCCTCGAAGATCGCCTGGATCCGGGAACTGGCCGCCGAGCGGGGACGCCGGATACGGTTCGGCATCCGCCTGCACGTGATCTCGCGCGACAGCGCCGAGGAAGCCTGGGCCCAGGCCGGGCGGCTGCTGGCCGGGGTATCGGACGAGGCGATCGAAAAGGTGCAGGCGAACCTGCGCCGCAGCGAGTCCGAGGGCCAGCGCCGGATGCTCGAACTGCACGGCGGCGCCGCCAAGGGCCTGCGCGAACTGGAGGTCGCCCCGAACCTGTGGGCGGGCGTGGGCCTGGTGCGCGGCGGCGCCGGGACGGCCCTGGTCGGCAGCCACGAAGAGGTCGCCGACCGCATCACCGAATACGCCGAACTCGGACTGGACGAGTTCATCCTCTCCGGCTACCCGCACCTGGAAGAGGCGTACTGGTTCGGCGAGGGCGTCCTGCCGATCCTGCACCGCCGCGGGCTCTGGACGCACCCCACCGGAGATCCGGCCGACACCACCCCCGCCGCCGTGCCGTTCTCCGCCTCCTGAGCCACGCGGCGCGGCGCGGCGTGGGCAACGGACCCCCTTGAGGAGGCAACGGGGCCGGGC
>NZ_VCKW01000122.1 GCF_005889715.1 Actinomadura soli | reverse complement strand
GGTCCGGGCGTCGTGAAGCCCTCTGGACGATGCGCCGCTTCGGCCATGGGCGCTCCCGCTTCATGTCAGGGATGCTGCGGTTGTCAGCCGGGGCGGGCGTCAGACCTCGTCGTCGTCGGCCGGTGCCGTCCCGGGCTTGTCGATCTTAGCGGCGTCCCCGGTGGTCGCGGTGGTCGCGGCGGCCTTCTCGGCGGGCTTGCCCACGGCCTTCTCGGCGGCCGCCTTCGCGGCCTCGGCGCGCTCCCACTCCTGCTGCTTCAGGTCCGCCTCCCGCGGCGCCTGGATCCTCTTCAGCTGCTTGTTCATCGAGCGGAGGAGGAACACCGTCGCGACGAGCAGCGCGACGAAGACGGCGAAGCCCAGGACGCCGGGGCTGACGGTGTCGTCGTTCAGCGGGACGGCGGCGAGCACGGGCACTACAGACACACCCTCTCCCGGACGCCGGCGAACAGGTCGTCCTCCGGCAGTTCGGTGTCGACCAAGGACCTGGCCAAATGGTAGTCCTCGGTCGGCCATGCCTCGCGCTGGACGTCCATCGGGACGACGAACCAGAACCCGTTGGGGTCGATCTGGGTGGCGTGGGCGAGGAGGGCGCGGTCCCTGGTCTCGAAGTGGTCGGCGCAGGGGACGCGCGTCGTCACGTCCCAGTTCGCGCGGTTCTCCTTCTTCTCCTCGAAGCCGTCCAGCCAGTCCTTGTAGGGCGACTCCAGGCCCGCGTCCTCCATGGCGGTGTGCAGGGCGACGATCCGCTCCTTGCTGAACGTCATGTGGTAGTAGAGCTTCAGCGGCTGCCACGGCTCGCCGGTGCCCGGGTAGCGCTCCGGGTCGCCCGCCGCCTCGAACGCCTCCACCGACACCTCGTGGCACTTCACGTGGTCGGGGTGCGGGTAGCCGCCCTTCTCGTCGTAGGTCAGCATCACGTGCGGCCGGAAGTCGCGGACGGCGCGCACCAGCGGCTCGGACGCGGACTCCAGAGGCTCCAGCGCGAAGCAGCCGTCCGGCAGCGGCGGCGGCGGGTCGCCCTCGGGGAAGCCGGAGTCGACGAAGCCGAGCCAGCGCTGCTGGACGCCGAGGATCTCCCGGGCGCGCGCCATCTCGGCCTCGCGGACCTTGCCGATGTCGGCCTTGACCTCGGGACGGTCCATCGCCGGGTTCAGAATGTCGCCGCGCTCCCCGCCCGTGCAGGTGACGACGAGCACCTCGACGCCCTCGGCGACGTACCTCGCCATGGTGGCCGCGCCCTTGCTGGACTCGTCGTCGGGGTGGGCGTGCACCGCCATGAGGCGCAGCGGCTCGTCGCCCCCGCCCGTCCGGTCGCGCGCCCCCGCCTCGCCGACCGCCGCCTGTTCACCTACCGCCGCTTCACTGACCGCCTCTTCACTGACCGCCGCGCCGTCACTGACCGCCGTACCGCCGCCGACGGCCGGCGCATCGTCGTTGACCGCCGTATCGATGACCTCGGACACGTAGGGATCTCCTGTTCGGGCCGTGCTGGGCGGACCCCGGTTCGAGGCACGCGCGATGACAGACGAGAATTGTCCCTGACAACGTCCGCCCACCGCACGGAGATTCCCCGCCATGACGACGAGCCCGCCGAAACCAGCGGCGTCCGACGACTCCGGGCCGGGCCCCGCCGCGACCCCGCGGGGACGCGCCGGCCTCGTCGTCATCGGCGTCGTGACGGCGCTGGCCGCGGGCGGCTTCGGGATCATCGCGGCGTACGCGGGGCAGACGCCGGGCATCGTCGCGCAGACGATCACCTATGACATCGCCGACACCGGTGTCGAGATCAACTATTCGGTGGCCAAGGGGAAGGACGACGAGGTCCGCTGCACCGTCGACGCCTTCGACGAGAAATTCGCCGTGCTCGGCGCGCAGGAAATCACCGTGCCCGCCGGAAAGTCCAGCGTGGACGGGACGGCGACGCTCCAGACCCCGCGCCGGGCCACCGGGGCGAGGATCCACGGCTGCCGCGCCGTCTGACGATCCGGCCCCCAACTGGGCGCCCCTACGCCCGGTGAAGGGCAAAATACGATTGGCGGATTGCAGACGCCGTGTTCAGGGAACCTTTACTCGAACACACCGGATAGGCTAGAGGTTTCACCTGGCCGCACTTCATGTCGATGTGACACCCGTTCCACGGCGGGCGGGCGAGATCGCAACATGTGGATGAGGAGTACCCGTGACCGAGACCCGCGCTGACAACGTCACCTGGCTCACCCAGGAGGCGTACGACCGGCTCAAGAACGAACTTGAGCACCTGTCGGGCCCGGGCCGCATCGAGATCGCGCAGAAGATCGAGGCGGCGCGGGAGGAAGGCGACCTGCGCGAGAACGGCGGCTACCACGCGGCCAAGGAGGAGCAGGGCAAGATCGAGGGCCGCATCCTCCAGCTCCAGGGCATCCTGGAGAACGCCCGCGTCGGGGAGGCGCCCCGCACCGAGGGCGTCGTCGGCCCGGGCATGACCGTCACGGTCTCCTTCGAGGGCGACGACGAGGAGGTCACGTTCCTGCTCGCCTCCCGCGAGGAGGTCGGCGCCCCCATCGACGTGTACTCCCCGAAGTCGCCGCTCGGCGCGGCCATCAACGGCAAGAAGGTCGGCGAGAAGGCCACCTACACGCTGCCGAACGGCCGCGGCATGACCGTCGAGATCATCGACGCGACCCCCTACGGCTCCGGCTGACCCCAGCGCGCCCTCACGAGCTCCCACGCGGCGGTTGACGGCCGAGGCCGGGCGATCTCTCCACCGAGTCGCCCGGCCTCACCACGTCTCCGCCGAGGTGTCGCGGTGAGCGGCGGCGTCCCGGTGGGCGGTGCCGTCGCGATGGGTGCCGCGGTGGGTGGAAGTGCCGCGGTGGGTGGAGACGCTCCGCTGGGCGGACGCCGCGCGGACCAGCGGAAGCGTGCGGTACGGAACCTGGGTGGCCAGCGAGATCACCGAGGACGCGCGCTCCACGCCGGCCACGTCCACGATCACGTCGATGACGCGCTGCAGGTCGGTGTTGCTGCGCGCCACGACCCGGCACAGCATGTCGCCGGGGCCGGTGATCGTGTGCGCCTCGATCACCTCCGGCACCTGCGCGAGCCGCGCCCCCACCGGATCATGCCCGCTGTGCCCCTGCCCCAGGCTCTGCCGTAGCTGCAGCGTCACGAACGCCGTGACGCCGTAGCCGAGCGCCGCCGCGTCGATCTCCGGGCCGAAGCCGGCGATGACGCCGTCCCGGGCCAGCCGGTCGAGGCGCGCCTGGACGGTCCCGCGCGCGACCTTGAGCCGCCTGGACGCCTCCAGGACGCCGATGCGGGGCTCGGCGGCGAAGAGCTCGATCAGGCGTCCGTCCAGGTCGTCGATCGCCATGCGACCCTCCCGCTCATGGTCACGATGTACAGACCGCCCGGCGGTCATGGGATACGACTGTACAGATTGCCCAGCGATTCAATCCACTCTTGCGCAGCTTGTAGGCGCATGTCGAGATTGGGTGGTATGGATGAGTTTCCGGTCAAAGGCATGGACGCCGTCGTCTTCGCCGTCGGCAACGCAAAGCAGGCGGCGCACTACTACTCGACCGCGTTCGGCATGCGCAGGGTCGCCTACCGCGGTCCGGAGAACGGCAGCCCCGACGAGGCCGTGCACGTGCTGGAGTCCGGCAACGCCCGGTTCGTGTTCCGCGGCCCGGTGAAGGCGGACACCGAGATCGGCCGGCACATCGCCGCGCACGGCGACGGCGTGGTCGACCTCGCGATCGAGGTCCCCGACGTCCACGCCGCCTACCGGCACGCGGTCGCGAAGGGCGCCACGGGGCTGGAGGAGCCGCACGTCCTGGAGGACGACCACGGCAAGGTGACGATCGCGGCGATCGCCACGTACGGCGAGACGCGGCACTCGCTGGTCGACCGGTCCAACTACTCCGGCCCGTACCTGCCGGGGTTCGTGGCCGCCGACCCCATCGTCGCGCCGCCGGAGAAGAGGTTCTTCCAGGCGATCGACCACTGCGTCGGCAACGTCGAGCGCATGGACGAGTGGGCCGAGTACTACCACCGCGTCATGGGCTTCACCGACATGGCCGAGTTCGTCGGCGACGACATCGCGACCGAGTACTCGGCGCTGATGTCCAAGGTCGTCGCGGACGGCACCCGCAAGGTGAAGTTCCCGCTGAACGAGCCGGCCGAGAGCAAGCGCAAGTCGCAGATCGACGAGTACCTGGAGTTCTACGGCGGGCCCGGCGTGCAGCACATCGCGCTCGCCACCAACGACATCCTCGCGACCCTCGACCAGATGCGCGCCGCGGGCGTCGAGTTCCTGCAGAGCCCCGACTCCTACTACGAGGACCCCGAGCTGCGCGAGCGCATCGGCGAGGTGCGGGTCCCGATCGAGGAGCTGCAGAAGCGCCGGATCCTGGTCGACCGGGACGAGGACGGCTACCTGCTGCAGATCTTCACCAAGCCCGTCCAGGACCGGCCGACGGTGTTCTTCGAGCTGATCGAGCGGCACGGCTCGCTCGGCTTCGGCAAGGGCAACTTCAAGGCGCTGTTCGAGGCGATCGAGCGGGAGCAGGAGCTCCGCGGCAACCTCTGAGACCATCCACCGCTCGGGGGGTCACCGGCTCTGGACGCACCCGCGTCCAGGGCCGGTGGCCGTCAGACGGCCCTTTCACCGGCGCCACGCGTTCACCCGGACCAACGTGTTCACCGGCACCCAGTGTTTACCGGCACACTGTGGGCCATGAGCGAACCGCCTGAGAATCCCCGGCCCGCGGGCGGCGACAGGGTGCCCCCTGAACCGCAGGTCAACGACGCGCCCGCAACCGACGTCCCCGCAGCGGACGCCTCCGCCGTCCCTGAGCCCGCGGCGCCCCCGGACGCGGCCACAGAGACCCCTGCCGCGGAGGGCACGCCCGAGCGTCCGCCGCCGTATCAGGGCACGTACGGCGCCCAGCCCGGGCAGGCGCCTCCCCCGCCGGCGGCGCCACCGCAGGGCTACGGCCCGCCCCAACCCGGATATGGCGCGCCCCAGGCCGGCTACGGCCCTCCCGGTCAGCCTCATCCCGGGTACGGCGGCCCGCAGGACCTGCTGGCGGGACGCGGCGCGCGCCTCGGCGCGGGAATCCTGGACGGCCTGATCCTCAGCGTCGTGGCGCTGCCCGCCGTCCTGTTCTCCATCCGCTGGGACAAGCTGGAGGAGTCCATGGATTCCGGCGAGCCGATCGCCGACCCGCTGGACATCTACAACATCCCGAGGCTGCTGACCGGCTACGCCATCGTGTTCCTGGTGGGCTTCGCGTACTACACCGTCCTGCACGCCAAATCGGGCCAGACGCTCGGCAAGCGGGCCGTCGGCATCCGGGTGGTGAAGGCGTCCGACCACTCCGCGGTGAGCTGGGGCCAGGCCGCGGGCAGGCAGGCGTTCGTCTACGCCATCACCCTCACGACGGCGATACTCAACCTCGTCACCCCCGCCGCGGGCGTTCTCGGGCTGGTCGGCCTGCTCGACACGGCGTGGATCCTGTGGGACCGGCGCCGGCAGGCCCTCCACGACAAGGTGGCCGGGACGGTGGTGGTGAAGGCGGTGCCGTGGGCGCCGAACCCGTACGCGAAGCAGTGAGCGCCGCCGCCCGGGCGGCCCTTTGATCATTTACTGCTCATCCGTGGGCAAACATTGCGCTGGCCCCGGACGCGGCGAGGTTTGGACGGCGGCGGCACGGCCACCCTGACGGCATGACGCAACCGCCGAACGACCCCGCGTCCGGGGAAGAGCCGGACGACCGGCAGCAGGGGCGGCAGGAGCCCGAACGCCCAGGACCCTACGGCGGACCGCCCTACGGGCAGCAGCAACCCCACGGACAGCAGCAGCCGCCACCCGGGGGCCAGCAGCCGTACGGCCAACAACCCCCGTACGGGCAAGAGCCCTACGGCCAGCAACCGTACGGACAGCAGCAGCCCTACGGGGAACAGCCTTACGGGCAACAGCCCTACGGCCAGCAGCCCTACGGGCAACAGCCCTATGGGCAGCAGGGATACGAGGCCGCGCCGGGCTATGGCGGCGGAATGGGCTACGCCGACCCGTCCGTGGGGCTTGCGAGCCGCTGGGCGCGGCTGGGCGCCGCCATCGTCGACCTCATCCTCCTCGGGATCGTGTCGAGCCTCATCTCGATCCCGTTCATCGACTGGGGCCGCGTGTTCGACCCGGAGCCCGGCGACTCGTTCTACAGCGGCGGCCAGGCGGCGACGAACGCGATCGGCATCGTCCTCGGGTTCCTCTACTACTGGCTGATGCACGCCAAGTGGGGGCAGACGCTCGGCAAGATGCTGCTGCGGATCCGCGTCGTCCGCGAGCACGACCGCCAGGCGATCACCACCGGCCAGGCCGTGGGACGTTCGGCGTTCTACAGCGTGCTGGGCGGGATCTGCGGATGCATCGGCCTGATCGACGTCCTGTGGATCCTCTGGGATCCGCGCAAGCAGGCCCTGCACTGCAAGGTGGCGCGCACCGTGGTCGTCAAGGCCGAGCCGCACCTTCCCAACCCGTATGCCCACCGCTGAAACCCGCTGCCCGAACGTTGAACCCTATGTCTACTTATGATCCTCTATGCCCGGCGCCGGCCGGATGATCGGATGATCTCCGAGTTGCCGGGTAGGGCCCGGCACGGGCAGGCTGGGCAGCGTGCATATGGCCGGAAACTCCCCCAGCCCTCGGACCGGCGCGCGAGCCGTGTCCCGGAACGCGAGGCAGACCCGTGACACGCGGCTGTTCCGCGGCGGTGCGGGGCTGGCCGCTCTCGCCGTCGCCGGGTCGCTGACCGCGTCGTGCCAGATCGTCCCCTTCGAAGACGGCGAGAAGGAGAGGTCCGGTCCGCCCCCGGGGCCGGCCGCGACCGGTCCGGCGGGGCCGACGACGGCGGGCGACAGGTACGTGCCGGGCGACGGCAACGGCGGCTACGACGTCCAGCACTACGCGCTGAAGCTGAAGATCACGCCGAACGGCGCGGCGCAGCTGGACGGCACCGCGACGATCACCGCGCTCGCCACCGAGCGGCTCGCCCGGTTCAACCTCGACCTGACCGGCCTGGACGTGTCGTCCATCACGGTGGACGGCGCCCCCGCGCGGCAGCAGCGCGGGGGCAGCGAGCTGGAGGTCACGCCCGCGAAGCCGCTGGAGAAGGGCGCGAAGTTCACGACCGTCGTCGCGTACTCGGGGACGCCGGAGCCGGTGTCGGACCCGGTGCTCGGCACGTACGGCTGGATCCGCACACCGGACGGCGTGTTCGTGGCGTGCCAGCCGAGCGGCGCGCACACCTGGTTCCCGAGCAACGACCATCCGAGCGACAAGGCCACGTTCGACTTCGAGCTCACGGTGCCGCCCGGCCTCACCGCGATCGCCAACGGCGAGCCGGAGACGCCGCCGGCGAGCTCCGGCGGCGACCCCGGGCTGCCCGGCGCGCCGCCCGGCCTGCCCGGCGCACCGCCCGCCCTGCCGAGCGGGCCGCCCACCGAACCCACGACCACGCCCGACCCGGACATCAGCCCGATCGCGCACCAGGCGGCGCCGCGCCACAACGGCGCGGCGGGCGCCGCCACGACGTCGAAGTGGCACGTCAAGGTGCCGATGGCGACGTACCTGGCGACGATCGACGTCGGGCGGTTCGGTGTCCGGACGGGCAGGACGGCGAGCGGCATCTCCGTGATCACCGCGGTGGACCCGAGCACCAGCGCGAACCTGGACGGCTTCCACCGGCTGAACTCCCAGATCACCGACGAATGGGCGAAGCTGTTCGGCCCGTACCCGTTCGCCTCGACCGGCGGGCTGATCGACAACGCGGACGTCGGTTTCGCGCTGGAGACGCAGACCCGTCCGGTGTACGGGTCGTTCGGCCTGCAGCCGACGATCGTCGCGCACGAGCTGGCGCACCAGTGGTTCGGCGACAGCGTCAGCGTCACGAGATGGCAGGACATCTGGCTGAACGAGGGCTTCGCCACCTACGCCGAGTGGCTGTGGGAGGAGCGGTCCGGCGGGAAGACCGTCCAGGAGCAGTTCGACGAGCGCTACGGGAGCCCGATGGCGCGGGAGCTGTGGGACGTCCCCCCCGGCGACCCGGGCCGCAAGCAGATGTTCGGCCGCTCGGTGTACGACCGGGGCGGGATGACGCTGGTGGCGCTCCGCGGCAAGGTCGGCGAGGACGTGTTCTACAAGATCCTCCAGGCGTGGACGAAGGAGCGCCGGCACTCCAGCGGGACGACACCGCAGTTCATCGCGACGGCGAACCGGGTCTCGGGAAAGAGGCTCGACCCGTTCTTCAACGACTGGCTGTACCAGGAAGGCCGCCCTTCCAAGTAGGCCGCCCAATCTGGAGACCGCCCATGTGGAGGGCGCCCATGTGGAGGGCGCCCTCCACATGAGGCGGTGAATGCGCGGCAACGGGTCGGGAAAGCCCGGCCTGCCGCCGCGCCCCCGTTCCGCGACCACCGCCACCATCGGGCTGGTGACCGGACCATCCGTCGCGAACCGGCCGTGGCCCCGGGCACCCCGGCGGAGCGGCGGGCGGCCGCACCTTGTCCACAGCCCTCGTCGCCCGCCGCACGGCCGCCGGGCCCGCCCCGTCCGGCCGGTTCCGTCCGGCGCCGCACCCGCACAAGTGGTGATCGGTTGCCGCTTCCGGCCACGAATTCCATCCCGTGCCAGCGGACTTGAGACCAAATCGCGCTTGCACGGGACGCCGTTTCACAAGAAAGTCTTGATCACGGTCCTGGCGCCTGACAGGGGGCCGCCAGGCGAGGATCACCGAGGACGAGGTCGATGAGCAGAACCTCCAGAGCGCTGGCCGCCGTGACACTGGGCGTCGGCGCGGCCCTCGCGGTGTCGGCGGCACCCGCCGGCGCCGCCCCCGATGAGGATGCCCCGTACTTCACGCCCGGCGCGCCGGGCGCGGGCGACCCCTACTTCCCCGACATGGGCAACGGCGGCTACGACGTCGCCCACTACAAGATCGACCTGCGGTACGACCCGGGCACGAAGGGGATCAAGGCCGTCACCCGGATCGAGGCGCGGGCGACGCAGCACCTGTCCAGGTTCAATCTGGACTTCCTCGGCCCGCTCACGATCTCCTCGGTGCAGGTGGACGACAAGGACGCGTCCCACACACGGACGGGCGCCCAGGAACTCGTGGTCACCCCGCCGAAGGGGCTGCGGAAGAACCGGGACTTCACGGTGACCGTCGCCTACTCCGGCGTCCCGCAGACGATCAACGACGCCACGCTCGGCACGTCCGGCTGGATCCCGACGCCCGACGGCGCGGTGATGCTCAACCAGCCGTTCGGCGCCGCGACGGTCTTCCCCGTGAACGACCACCCGACCGACAAGGCGACGTACATGTTCGTCCTGTCCGCGCCCGACAACCTCACCACGCTCGCCAACGGCGACCTGCGCGGCAGGTCGACGAAGGACGGCTGGACGACCACGCGCTGGCACATGACCCGCCCGATGGCCAGCGAGCTGTCGATGCTCGCGATCGGCAGGTACGACGTCCTCACCGGGCAGTCGGCGGCGGGCGTCCCGAACCTGACGGCCACCGACCACGCCCTGGCCATCAAGCCGGACGACGCGCAGAAGTTCCACGACCAGACCGCCCAGGTCACGGACTTCCAGTCGGCCGCGTACGGGAGCTACCCGTTCACCTCGACGGGCGGGATCGCGGTGAAGGCCGGCGTGGGCTACGCGCTGGAGACGCAGGGCCGCCCGGTGTACGACCTGGGCCGCAGGCCGGGCACCATCCCGCGCGGGACGCTGCTCGCCCACGAGCTCGGCCACCAGTGGTTCGGGGACGCGGTGTCCCCGGCGAAATGGGCCGACATCTGGATGAACGAGGGCTTCGCGACGTACTCGGAGTGGCTGTACTCCGAGAAGTTCGAGGGCACGCCCGTCCAGGAGAGCTTCGACGGCGTCTACGCGACCCCGGCGGACGAGGGGCTGTGGAAGGGCAGGGTCGCCGACCCGGGCCGCGACCACATCTTCGGCGGGCTCGTCTACGACCGCGGCGCGATGGCCCTGCACGTGCTGCGCAAGACGATCGGCGAGGAGTCGTTCGCCGCCCTGCTCAAGGCGTGGCCGGCCGCGCACCTGCACGGCAACGCCTCGACGGAGGACTTCGTCCGCTTCGCCGCGGAGCTGTCGGGCAAGGACCTGGACGGCTGGGCCAAGACGTGGCTCTACTCCGAAGGCAAGCCGGCGCTGTAGAGCGCGCGCCCGGCGCACGCTCACGGCACCCTCACGCTGGGCCGCCCGCGAAGGCGGTCAGCTCAGCGTGAGGGTGTAGCCCCTCTCGCGGAGCCGCGCGATGACGTCCTCGGAGTGGTCGGCGCCGCGCGTCTCCAGATGCATGAGGACCTCGGCCTCCTCGACGGGCAGCCGGGCGGCGACCCGCTCGTGCATCACGTCCAGGACGTTCACGCCCAGCTCGGCCAGCTCGCTCAGCAGCGTCACCAGCGCGCCGGGACGGTCCTTCAGCCGGCAGCGGACGACCAGGTAGCGGCCCGCCCCGGCGAGGCCGTGCCGCAGCACCTTCGACAGCAGCAGCGGGTCGATGTTGCCGCCCGACAGCACCACCACGACGGGCGGCTCGACCGCGTACGAGTGCTCCAGCAGCGCCGCCACGCCGGCGGCCCCGGCGGGCTCGACGACCTGCTTGGCGCGTTCGAGGCACAGCAGCAGCGCCTGCGAGATGGACTCCTCGGTCACGGTGACGACCGCGTCGACCAGGTCGGTGAACATGGCGTAGGTCAGGTCGCCGGGGCGGCCGACCGCGATGCCGTCCGCCATCGTCGGCTCGATCTCGATCCGCGTCGGGCGCCCGGCCGCGAGCGACGGCGGGAACGCGGCCGCGCGCTTCGCCTGCGCCCCGATGATCTTGATCTTCCGGTCGCCGCCGGTCTCCCGCGCCGCCTCCTCGGCGAGGCCCCTGGCCGCCGCCGCGATGCCGGCCAGCAGCCCGCCGCCGCCGACCGGCGTCACGATCGTCCGGGCGTCCGGGCACTGCTCCATGATCTCCAGGCCGATGGTGGCCTGCCCGGTGACGACGTCCGGATGGTCGAACGGGTGGATGAACACGGCGCCGCACTCGTCCGCGTGCTTCTGCGCGGCGACGAGGCAGTCGTCGACGGTGGGCCCCGGGAAGACGATCTCGGCGCCGTAGCCGCGGGTCGCGGCGATCTTGGGGAGCGGCGCGCCGGCCGGCATGAAGACGGTGGCCTTGCAGCCGAGCATGGACGCGGCGAGCGCGACGCCCTGCGCGTGGTTCCCGGCGCTCGCCGCGACGACGCCGCGGGCGCGCTCGCGCTCGCTCAGCCCGGCGATCCGCACATACGCCCCGCGGATCTTGAACGACCCGGTGCGCTGCAGGTTCTCGCACTTCAGCAGGACGGGCCCGCCGAGCTGCTCGGACAGCGCCCGGGACGGGACCAGGGGGGTGCTGACGACCACCCCGCGGAGCAGCTCCCGGGCGGCGCGCACATCGTCCACAGTGACCGTACTCATCCCCCGATCATCGCTCATCCCGCGGCTCGACCGGTCCAATAACGATCTTGTGCGAAGACCAGGGCGGCGGCGCCGACGAGACCGGCGGTCTGGCCGAGGGCCGCGGGCACGATCCGGACGCGGCGCGCGAACTCCATCCTGGCGTGCGTCCGGAACGCCTCCTCCAGCGGGTCGAACAGCAGCGACCCCGCCTGGGACAGGCCGCCGCCGATCGCCGCGACGTCCAGGTCGCACAGGTGCGTCGCGGACGCGATCGCGATGCCGATGGCGCGTCCGGCCCGCCGCATCGCCGCGGACGCGACCGGATGCCCCCGGCGCGCGTCGGCGGCGAGTTCGGCGCCGGCCGCGGTGCCCTCCAGGCGGCCGGGGTTTCCCTGCCGCCAGCCCTGCTCGCGCGCCCAGGCGACGAGCCCGGGCCCGCGCGCGACGGCCTCCAGGCAGCCGCGCCCTCCGCACGCGCAGGGCGGGCCGCCGGGGTCGACGACGACGTGGCCGATGTGCCCGGCGTTGCCGCTGGCGCCGTTGATGAGGCGTCCGCCGAGGACGAGCCCGCCGCCGACGCCGGTGGACACGACCATCCCGAGGACGTTGTCGTGCCCGCGTCCCGCGCCGCGCCAGTGCTCGCCGACCGCGACGCAGATGGCGTCGTTGTGGATGCGGACGGGCAGCCCCGGGTAGCGGGCGCGGAGCCTCGCGCGCAGCGGGAAGTTCCGCCAGGCCGGGATGTTGAGCGGCGACACCTCCGCGGCGGGCCAGGTCATCGGCCCTCCGCAGCCCACGCCGACGCCCGCGAGCCGCGGGCTCCCGGCGTCGGTGACGAGCTTGCCGAGCAGCGCGTCCAGCGTCCGCCACAGCCCCTCGGCGTCCAGGCCCCCGGCGTCCGGCGCGGCCGGGTTCGGGGTGGCGACGCGGTCGTAGACGGCGACGCGCCCGCCCGGTTCGACGAGCGCCGCGGCGAGCTTCGTCCCGCCGATGTCCACGGCGAGGACGGGATCCACCGCCGGATCAGGCACCCGGGACGGCGGAGAGTCGCTCACGCGGGCTCTCCCGCACGGCCGAACGCCAGGATGGACGCGGTGAACCCGTGCACGTGGTTGCGTCCCGCGACCGGGCCGATCTCCCCGGCGGCGAAGAAGCCGCCCACCCCGGCGGGCCCGAACGCGTGGTCGAGGACGCGGACGTCATGGTCGGAGTCGGCGAACATGGCCTGGCCGCGGCCGTTGCAGGCGAACAGCAGCGCGCCCTCCACGGGGGCCATGTCGAACCGGTCGAGCAGTGCCGACAGGTCCTCCTCGGCGGCCCCGGCGTCGCGGACCTGGAACCGGACGGTGCGCCCGACGTCCACCACGTCGCCGATCGCGATGGCGCCGCTGTCGGTGTCGGCGCCCACGACGCCGCGGACGAGGAAGTCGCCGTGCTCGTGCTCGTCGGCGTACTCGTCCATGGCGACGCCGATCAGCAGCCCGCGCCCGGCCAGCTCCTGCTCGTCCTCCGGCAGCCCCAGGACGATCTGCTCCAGCTTCTCCAGCGCGGGAACGCCGGCCAGCTCGTAGAGGACGTTCTCCTCCGCCCGCGTCACCACCATGTCCGGGCCGATCGGGCGGGCGCCCTGGCTGACCACGGTGGCGGCGGCGACGGGCCCGCCGATGACGACGCCGACCGCGCCGTCGGTGTACACCTCGCCGCCGACGAACAGCCGCGCGTCGCCGCGCACGGCGCCCTCGGCGAGCCCGCCGACCAGCGGCAGGCCGGGCAGCGCGTCCTCGGAGCGCTCGACGAACGCGTCCACGGGAAAGGTGTACGGGTCGGTCAGCAGCACGCCGACGACGTCGTCGTCCTGCCCTTCGGGCATGCCGACCACGACGAGCCGGTCGTCGGCCTTCAGCGTCTCCAGCCGGAACGGGTCGAGCCGCGCGCCGGGCAGCACCCCCGCCCACGCGCTGACCGCGCCGGTGTCCTCCACGCCGCGCCCGGCGCCGATCACCCCGGACGCGCTGCAGCCCAGCACCACCGCGGGCCCGGCCGCCTGCGCCGCCGCGAGCGCCGCCTCCTCGATCGCCTCGGGGTCGTCGCCGCTCATGAAGACGCACACCAGGTCGGGCGCCGCGCTCAGCGGCGCGAGCGCCTGCTCCACCGCGGACACGGCCGCCTTCGCCAGGTCGGGTCCGAGGGCCAGGCCATCACCGAATCGCGCCATCGGCGGCGCCTCCCTCACTGCGTTCGCCGTCGTTCACAGGTCCAGTTTTCCTCACACGGGCTTCCCCTCAGTCTTCCCTCCAGCCGCGTATCCACCCAAACCCGGACGACCACTCCGGCGACACGGGCGGCGCGGGCTGCACGGACATGGCGGACGAATCCTCAAGCGTGGGGTGCGAGTCCGCGCACCCGCGACGTAGTGTCGATCGCGTGCCATCTTCCACACCGCGCGGTTCGACATCCCGAGGAACACCCCGAGGAACACCGCGCCGCGAATCCACTCTGGCCGAGTTGCGCACCAGCGGTCACGTCCAGCTTTCCGTGAAGGCGGAGATCCGCCGGAACCTGCTCGCCCGGCTGCGATCCGGCGAGCCGCGGTTCCCCGGCATCCTGGGGTTCGACGACACCGTCCTGCCGCACCTGGAGCGGGCCCTGCTCGCCGGGCACGACCTGGTGCTGCTGGGCGAGCGCGGGCAGGGCAAGACGCGGCTGATCCGCACCCTCGCCGGGCTGCTGGACGAGTGGACCCCGGTCGTGGCGGGCTGCGAGATCAACGACCACCCGTACGAACCGGTGTGCGTGCGCTGCCGCCGCCTCGCCGCGGAGCTGGGCGACGACCTCCCCGTCGAATGGAAGCACCGCGACGACCGGTACGGCGAGAAGCTCGCCACGCCCGACACCAGCGTCGGCGACCTGATCGGCGACGTCGACCCGATCAAGGTGGCGGAGGGCCGGACGCTCGGCGACCCGGAGACCGTCCACTTCGGGCTCGTGCCGCGCACCAACCGCGGCGTCTTCTCCATCAACGAACTGCCCGACCTGGCCGAGCGGATCCAGGTGTCGCTGCTGAACGTCCTGGAGGAGCGTGACGTGCAGGTCCGCGGCTACGCGCTGCGGCTGCCGCTGGACGTGCTGCTCGTCGCGTCCGCCAACCCCGAGGACTACACCAACCGCGGCCGCATCATCACCCCGCTGAAGGACCGCTTCGGCGCCGAGATCCGCACCCACTACCCCCTCGAACTGGACGCCGAGCTGGCGCTGATCCGCCAGGAGTCCGACTTCGCCGACCTCGCCGGGCTGCCCGCCGAGGTGCCCGACCATCTCATCGAGGTCATCGGCCGGTTCACCCGCCTCGTCCGCGAGTCCACGGCGGTCGACGCCCGATCCGGCGTGTCGGCGAGGTTCGCGCTCGCCGGCGCGGAGACCGTCGCGGCGGGCGCCGTCCGCCGCGCCGCCCTCACCGGCGAGGACCACGCCGTCGCGCGGGTCTGCGACCTCACCGCGATCGTCCCGTCGCTGATGGGCAAGGTCGAGTTCGAGGTCAGCGAGGAGGGCCGCGAGCAGGAGGTCCTCGAACACCTGCTGCGCCGCGCCGTCGCCGAGACCTACCGCAGGACGCTCGGCCCCGCCGACCTGAACGGCCTGCTCGACAAGTTCGACGCCGGCGAGTCCGTCGAGTCGGGCGAGCTGGTCGCGGCGACGGAGCTGCTGCGCCGCATCGGGCACGTCCCCGGCCTCGCCAAGATGATGGAGCGGCTCGGCATGAGCGGGGAGTCCCCCGGCCAGGCCGCCGCCGCACTGGAGTTCGCCCTGGAGGGGCTGTTCCTCACCCGGCGCCTGTCGAAGGACGTCGCCGGCGGACGAGCGGACGGGACCGCCACCTACCGCACCTGAGATCTCCACCTCGCGAGGGGATTCGATGAGCCGCTACCGCTACGGGGCGTACGAGGACGGGCCCGACCCCCTCGCCCCGCCCTACGACGTCCGCGACGCCCTCGACGCCATGGGCGACTCGGTGCTGGACGGCACCCGTCCGGGCGACGCGCTCCGGGACCTGCTGCGCCGCGGCCTGCCGGGCGCGCAGGGCCGCCGGGGGCTCGACGACATGCTCCGCCAGGTGCGGGAACGGCGCCGCGCGCTCCGCGACCGCGGCCGCCTGGACGGGACGCTGGAGCAGGCCCGCGCGCTCCTCGACACCGCGATCGGGCAGGAGCGCGCCGAGCTGTTCCCCGACCCGAGCGACGACGCGCGGCTGCGCGAGGCCGAGCTGGACACGCTGCCGTCCGACACGTCCCAGGCGATCCGGCGGCTGTCGGACTACGACTGGCGCTCCGACGCCGCCCGGCAGACGTTCGAGCAGCTCAAAGACCTGCTCCGCCGCGAAGTCCTGGACGCGCAGTTCCAGGGCATGAAGCAGGCCCTCGCGGACCCCGACCCGGCCGCCATGGAACGGGTCAAGGACATGATGGCCGCGCTGAACGCGATGCTGGAACGCGACGCCCGCGGCGAGCACGCCCAAGCCGACTTCGACCGGTTCATGGACGAGTACGGGGACATGTTCCCCGACCACCCGCAGAGCCTCGAAGAGCTCGTCGACTCCCTCGCCCGCCGCGCCGCCGCGATGGACCGGCTGCTCGCCTCGCTCAGCCCCGAGCAGCGCGCGGAGCTGGCCGGGCTGATGGAGCAGGCCATGCGGGACGCGGGCCTCGCCATGGAGATGACCCGCCTCGGCGACGCGCTGCGGGCCCGCCGTCCCGACCTCGGCTGGGGGCAGCCCGAGCAGATGACCGGCGACGACCCGCTCGGCATGGGCGACGCCACGACCGCGCTGGCGGAGCTCGCCGACCTCAGCGAGCTGGAGGCGGCGCTCGGGCAGGAGTACCCGGGCGCGCGGCTCGACGACATCGACGAGGACGCCGTCCGGCGCGCCCTCGGCCGGCAGGCCGTCGACGACCTCGCCGAGCTGCGCCGCATCGAGGCCGAGCTGGAGCGGCAGGGCTACCTGCGGCGCAAGCAGGGCAAGCTGGAGCTGACGCCGAAGGCGGTGCGGCGGCTCGGCGAGACCGCGCTGCGCCGCGTGTTCTCCCAGCTCACGTCCGGACGGCAGGGCGACCACGACCAGCAGGACGCGGGCCAGGCGGGCGAGCTGACCGGCTCCAGCCGCGAGTGGCGGTTCGGCGACGAGCAACCGCTCGACGTCGTCCGGACGGTCAGCAACGCCATCCGCCGCAGCGCCATGGACCCGGGCACCGGGGACGCCGACACCGCCGGGCTCGCGACCCGTCCCGCGCCCGCGAAAGTAGTCGAGCCGAGCCCCCCCGACCTGACGAAGCCCTCCGGCAACGGCTCGAACCGCCCCATCATCGACCGGCCAGCCAACGCGGTGAAGCTGAGCGTGGACGACTTCGAGGTGCAGGAGACGGAGCGGCGCACCGGCGCGGCCGTCTGCCTCCTCGTCGACCTGTCGTACTCGATGGTGCTGCGCGGCACGTGGGCGGTCGCCAAACAGACCACCCTCGCGCTGCACACCCTCGTGACCAGCAAGTTCCCGCAGGACGCGATCCAGATCATCGGGTTCTCCAACTACGCGCGGGTACTTCACCCGACGGAGATGGCGGGCCTCGACTGGGACATGGTGCAGGGCACCAACCTGCACCACGCGCTGATGATCGCCGGACGCCATCTGGACCGCCATCCCGACTTCGAGCCGATCGTCCTCGTCGTCACCGACGGCGAGCCCACCGCGCACCTGCGCCCGGACGGCCGCTCGCTGTTCGACTACCCGCCGTCCACGGACACGCTCGTCCTCACGCTCGCCGAGGTCGACAAGATGACCCGGCGCGGCGCCTGCATGAACTTCTTCATGCTCGCCGAGGACCGCCGCCTCGTGTCGTTCGTGGAGGAGGTCGCGCGCCGCAACGGCGGCCGCGTCTTCGCCCCCGACGCCGACCGACTGGGCGAATACGTCGTCAGCGACTACCTCAGGGTGCGCCGCAACCGCCGTTAAGCCTGTTTTTGTGGGGGACGACCCCCCACACCCCTCGCGCAAAAGCGCCACAGGGCTAGGGTCAGCGTCATGTCGACTTCGGACCGCCTGCTGCTGTTCCTGCACATCGGTTTCGCGATCTTCACGCTGGGCCCGCTGACCGCCGCCACCCATTCCACCCCGCGCTACATCCGCAAGCGCAACGTGACCGTCGTGCGGTACCTGCACCGGACCACGCAGATCTACGGCATCGGCACGCTGGGCATCTTCCTGTTCGGACTGGCGCTCGCCGAGGGCGACCTGGCGGAGATGTGGCTGTCGGTGTCGATGACGCTGTTCGTCGTCGCGCTGGTGCTGCTGCTGATCGTCGAGCGCGACCAGCGGAAGGCGGTGCACCTGCTGGAGGCCGCGTCGGCCGAGGCCAAGGCGACGGTCCCGCCCCGTCCCGCGGCCGAGGAAGCAGCGGACGGCAAGGAGACCGAGACCGGCTCCAAGACCGAGAAGGAGCAGCCGAGGCCCGCCGTGGAAGGCGACGTCGCGCAGGTGGAGCGCGGCCGTATCGCCGCCCTCTCCGGCGTCGTGTCCCTGATCTGGCTGGTGATCCTCGTCCTGATGGTCTGGAACGGCTGAACCGGCGCCAGGACTACTGGCCGCGCGGCTTCAGGTGGCTCCTGAGCCAGCTCACGATCATCGGGAGGCTCCGCTCGTCCTCCAGGATCTGCGCCGCGTGCAGGTCGCCCTCGACGGTCTTCACCGTCGCCTGGACGCCCGCGGCCCGCAGCGCGCCCGCCAGCCCCGTGCTCTGCGCGACCGGGACGAAGTCGCCGCTGCCGTGGATCAGCAGCATCGGCGCGTCGCCTGCGGAGGCGTGCGTGGCGGTGCTGGCGTCGTCCAGCCGCTTCAGGCAGTCGGCCGCGATGCCGGCGGCGCCGGTGACGGTGCCGGGCACGCAGTCGACGAGGGCGGTCACGGCGCGCCGCAGCTTGACCTGCTGGAGGGTGGCGGCGGGGTCCGCGCCGTCCTGGAAGGCCAGGAACGGGTCATTCGGCGGCGACAGCGCGACCACGCCGCGGACCTGCTGGGAACCCGTCCCGAACGCGCCGAGCTGGGTCGCGAGATGGCCCCCGGCCGACGAGCCGAGCACGGCGACCCGGGCCGGGTCGGCGTTCCACAGCCGGGCGTGCTTCTTGATGAAGGCGAGCGCGGACAGCGAGTCGTCCCGCTGCGCCGGCCACTGCGCCTTCGGCGCGAGCCGGTAGTTCGCCGACAGGACGACGAAGCCCTGCTCCGTCAGCCGCCGCGCGACGTACTTCCAGCCGCCGCCCTTGTCGCCGCCCATCCAGTAGCCGCCGTGCAGGATCAGCACCGCCGGGCGGGGCGTGGCCCGCGGCCCGGTGTCGCGCCAGTACGCGTCCATCCGCTGCGCGGCGGCCTTGCCGTAGGCGTAGGTGCGGAACTTCGGCAGCGCCGGGGTGACCATGACCGCCTGCGCGGTGACGGTGCCGTCGGGCTCCCCGTCCGGTGCGGCCGGCCCGCCGGACGATCCGCCCGCCGTACCGCCCGGAGGCGCGGACGTGGACGACGTCGACGGCGACCCGGTTCCCGGGCTCACGGGCTCCCCGGACGGCGCCACCACCGGGACGGACGGTGTCGGCGGCGTCGGCGCGGTCGCGTGGGCTCCCACGGGAACGGCGACGGCGGAGACACACGCCGCGGCGAACGCCGCCCCACAAACCAGTGTTTTGCGCACCCCGGGCCCTTTCCTCACGAACCTGGCGCGCTGATTATAGATGTTTGATCACGTGCCAGGGGGAAGATCAACTCGTTTGACCCGCCGGCGACGGTCAGCTCAGCGCCCGGTCGAGATCATGGAGGAGGTCGTCGGCGTCCTCGATCCCGACCGACAGCCGCACCAGGTCGGCGGGGACCTCCAGCGGCGATCCGGCGGCCGACGCGTGCGTCATCCGGCCCGGATGCTCGATCAGCGACTCGACGCCGCCGAGCGACTCGCCGAGCGTGAACAGCTCCGTCGCCTCGCAGACGCGCACGGCGGCCTCCTCCGACTCCATCCGGAACGAGACCATGCCGCCGAACGCCCTCATCTGCTTGGCGGCGACGTCGTGCCCCGGATGGTCCGGCAGCCCCGGGTAGAGCACCCCCCGCACGGACGGGTGCCGGACGAGCATCTCCACGATCTTCTCGGCGTTCGCGCAGTGCCGGTCCATCCGCACTCCCAGCGTCTTGATCCCGCGCAGGGTGAGCCACGCGTCGAACGGCCCCGCGACGGCGCCCATCGCGTTCTGGTGGTAGGCGAGCCGCTCCCCCAGTTCCGCGTCCGACGCGATCAGCGCGCCGCCGACGACGTCGGAGTGCCCGCCGATGTACTTGGTGGTCGAGTGGACGACGACGTCCGCGCCGAGGTCCAGGGGCCGCTGGAGGTACGGCGAGGCGAAGGTGTTGTCGACGACCAGCAGCGCGCCCGAGTCGTGCGCGACCTCCGCCAGCGCCGCGATGTCGGCGATCCCGAGCAGCGGATTGGTCGGCGTCTCCACCCACACGATCTTCGTCTCGGGCCGCATCGCCGCGCGCAGCGCGTCCACGTCCCCCAGCGCCACGGGGTCGAACACGACCCCCCAGGGCTCGGCCACCTTGGCGAACAGCCGGTAGGTCCCGCCGTAGGCGTCGTTCGGGATCACCACGTGATCACCGGGACGGCAGACCGCGCGCAGCAGCGCGTCCTCGGCGGCGAGCCCGGAGGCGAACGCCAGCCCCCGCGCGCCGACCTCGGTCTCGGCGAGGCATACCTCCAGCGCGGTACGCGTCGGGTTCGCCGACCGCGAGTACTCGTAGCCGCCGCGCAGCCCGCCGATGCCGTCCTGCTTGTAGGTCGAGACCTGGTAGATCGGCGGGACGACCGCGCCGGTCGTCGGGTCGGGCTCCTGACCTGCGTGGATGGCCACGGTGTCGAAGCCCTGCCGCCGTCCGCCGTTCCCCTGCCGCCCGTCGCCGGTTCCTTGGCCGCGGGTACCCTGGTGAACCACGTTGTCCATGGGTACGAGGCTATCCAGCCCGCTCCCCTCCTAGAGGATGAGGGGCTCCCCCGCAAGTATCAGCCACTATTTCGGCTCGGGGGTTGACTACAGGGCCCGTCCGATTCTCTACCGTTTTACGGGTACCTGCTCAATCCTGATTCCCATCACCCTGAACTAAGGAAAACGCATGTTCGCTGGGCTCGCGCGCTTCGTCGTGAGACATCCATGGTGGACGATCGGGGCCTGGCTCGTGGCCGCGGTCCTCATCATCGCCTTGTCCCCCAAGCTCGCCACCGAGTCGGACCAAGGCGAGTTCCTGCCGTCCAAGTACGAGTCCGTCCAGGCCGCCGAGATCGCCGAGGACGCCTTCCCCGACCAGGCGGACGCGTCCGCCCTGATCGTGGTGCAACGTTCCGACGGCGGGAAGATCACCCCCGCGGACAGCGCGAAGATCGACGCGGCGGCCAAGAACCTGGCGGCCAAGAAGTACCCGACCGTAAAGGGCTTCGAGACCGGCCCCCAGGCGGTCGCGCCGAACAAGACCATCCAGCTGATCAGCGTGCCGGTCGAGGCGACGACCGGTGGTGACACCGCCGAGAGGCAGAGTCAGTCGATCAAGGACATCCGCACCCAGCTGCCCAAGGAGCTGGGCGCCGGCCTGAACGCCAAGGTGGGTGGTGAGCCCGCGGCCTGGGTCGACAACGAGGACTCCTTCACCGACTCCTTCGTGCTGATCACCTTCGCCACCTTCGGGCTGATCATCGGCCTGATCCTGCTGATCTTCCGGGCGCCGATCGCGGCGATCCTGCCGATCATCGTGATCATCGCCACCGAGCAGGTGTCGATGGGGTTGATCGGGGCCGCGTCCAAGGTGCTGGACTTCTCCGGCGACGACAGCCTCCAGATCATCCTGACGATCGTGCTGTTCGGCGTCGGCGCCGACTACTACCTGTTCCTGCTGTTCCGCTACCGGGAGCGGCTGCGCGCCGGCGAGGACCGCAAGACCGCGCTGGTCTCGGCGGTGGAGCGGGTCGGCGAGGTCATCACCTCCGCGGCGGCCGCGATCGCGGCGACGTTCCTAGTGCTGATGCTCGCGTCCTTCGGGATCTTCGCCGCGTGGGGCCCGTCGCTCGCCATCGGCGTCGTGGTGATGGGAATCACGTCGCTGACGCTCTTCCCGGCGATCCTGTCGCTGATCGGGCCCGCGGTGTTCTGGCCGTCGAAGTCCTGGAAGAAGCAGCCGAAGGCGTCCATCTCGACCAAGCTCGGCAGGATGGTCGGCAAGCGCCCCGCCGTGGTCGCGCTCGTCGCGGGCGGGCTGCTGATCGGGCTCGCGTCCGGCGCGCTCAACTTCAAGTCCGACTACGACTTCCAGTCCAGCTTCCCGCAGGACACCGAGTCCGCGCAGGCCACCAAGGACCTGCAGAAGGGCTTCCCGGCCGGGCAGAACACCCCGGTCGAGGTCATGATCCGCTCCACCGACGGGCAGCCGCTGGACAAGTCCGACCTGGACGCCTTCGGGCAGAAGGCGAAGTCGCTGCCGGGCGTCGGCGGCGTGCAGCCCGCCAAGCCCAGCAAGGACCCGAAGGTCGCGCAGGTCGACCTGGTGCTCAACGGCAACCCGGTCGACAACAAGTCCATCAACCTGGTCAAGAACGATCTCGGCCCGGCGGTCCACGACATCGCGCCTCAGGGCACCCAGGTGTTCGTCGGCGGCGAGACCGCGATCTACAGCGACATCAACAAGGTCGTCAACCGCGACCTGTCGGTGATCCTGCCGATCGCCGGCGCGCTCATCGCCCTGATCCTGCTGGCGCTGCTCCGCTCGGTGGTCGCCCCGCTGTACCTGGTCCCGGCGGTGCTGCTCGGCTTCGCCGCGACCCTGGGCTCCGCGGTGTACGTCTTCCAGGGCATCAAGGGCGAACCCGGGGAGATCTTCCACCTGCCGATCATGCTGTACCTGTTCGTGCTGGCCATCGGGACCGACTACAACATCCTGATGACCGCGCGGCTCCGCGAGGAGGCCAAGGAGGGCCACGAGCCGCGCAAGGCCGCCGCCCTGGCGGTCCAGCACGGCGGTCCGACGGTCGCCGCGGCCGGGCTGATCCTGGCCGGGACGTTCTCGGTCATGCTGCTCGCCAAGGTGTCGATGCTGCAGCAGATGGGCTTCTCCATCGCGCTCGGGATCGCGCTGTCGGCCTTCGTCATGGCGATGTTCCTGGTGCCGGGCCTCACCGCCCTGCTGGGCCACAAGGCCTGGTGGCCGGGACACGGTGACCAGCCGAAGAAGCAGGTCAGGCCGGCCGACACGCGGGAGGACTACCTCCCGTCCGGGCACCGGTAGCCGGCGCCCCACAGACGTCGGGTTGCGCGTCCCGGCCCGAAACGCCGCCCACCGGCCGGAGCGCGCAACCCGACACCTTCCACGATAGAAGCGCCGGAGGCCAAGAGGCCTCCGGCGCTTCGCCATGCCGAACGATTCACCCGCCGGACCCGGCCAGGAACGCGATGAGGTCCTGCCGGGTGACGAGCCCCTTCGGCTTGCCGTCCACCAGGACCACCGCGGCCCCGGACTTCTCCAGCACCTCGACGGCCTTGCTCACCGGCTCCCCGGACCCGAGCGTCGGCAGCGGCTCCGACATGTGCAGCTCCACCGGCTCGGTCAGCTTCGCGCGCTCCCTGACGAGGATGTCGAGCAGGTCGCTCTCCACCACGGAGCCGACCACCTCCGCCGCCATGACCGGCGGTTCCTCCTTCATCACCGGAAGCTGCGACACCTCGTACTCCCGCATGATCGAGATGGCGGTCTGCACGCTCTCGTGCGGGTGGACGTGCACGAACTCCGGCAGCGTCCGCCCCTTGCGGTTGAGCACCTCGCCCACCCGCGCCTCCTCGGTCGCCGGGATGAGGAACCCGTAGTCCGCCATCCACTCGTCGTTGAAGATCTTGGTGAGGTACCCCCGGCCGCCGTCCGGCAGCAGCACCACGACCACGTCGTCCGGCCCGGCCCGCTCCGCCACGCGCAGCGCCGCGACGACCGCCATCCCGCAGGACCCGCCGACGAGCAGCGCCTCCTCCCGGGCCAGCCGCCGCGTCATGTTGAAGGAGTCCTTGTCGGACACGGCGATGACGTCGTCGCAGATGTCCCGGTCGTACGTCTCCGGCCAGATGTCCTCGCCGACACCCTCCGTGAGGTACGGACGCCCGCTGCCACCCGAGTACACCGACCCCTCCGGATCAGCACCGATGACCTTCACCCGGCCCTCGGAGACCTCTTTCAGGTACTTCCCGGCGCCGCTGATCGTCCCGCCGGTACCGATCCCCGCGACGAAGTGCGTGACGCGCCCCTCCGTCTGCTCCCAGATCTCCGGCCCGGTCGTCTCGTAATGCGACACCGGGTTCTGCGGATTGGTGTACTGGTTCGGCTTCCACGCCCCGGGGATCTCCGCGGCCAGCCGGTCGGACACCGAGTAGTACGAGTCCGGATGCTCGGGCGACACCGCCGTCGGGCACACCACGACCTCCGCCCCGTACGCGCGCAGCACATCGATCTTGTCCCTGGCGACCTTGTCGGGGCAGACGAAGACGCACCGGTACCCCCGGTACTGCGCCACGATCGCGAGCCCCACCCCGGTGTTCCCGGACGTGGGCTCCACGATCGTCCCGCCCGGCCGCAGCTCCCCCGACCGCTCGGCGGCATCGATCATCCGGACCGCGATCCGGTCCTTCACCGAGCCACCGGGGTTGAAATACTCCACCTTCGCGAGCACCTGGGCCCCGGGACGGCCCGTCCCCCCGCTGTCGGTCACCTTGCGCAGCCGGACGAGCGGGGTGTTGCCCATCAGCTCGACGAGCGAATCGTGTACGTGCACCGCGACATCCTTGTCGTTCAGTGTGGCGAATCAACAGTGGCGTCCCTGCTCACAGGGCGACCGGGACGCGGGCCCGGATGGACCCCCCCTTTCCGAAGGTAGCCGAGACGGGCACCGCAGGCATCAAGGCGCCTGGCCAGGGGTAGAAACTCAATCACGGAGGGTCAACGACGCATGTTGAGGGCATTCACGGCACGCCGCATCGCGGCGGCCGCGGCGTACGGGGGCGGCGGAATCACGGCCGTGGGCGGTATCACCTTCGGCCTCGTCGTGATCGAGGCGAAACTCGCCCGCAGGATGATCGAGGCGACGCCCAACGGCGACCCACCGGCGGCGGACGGCCTCTACGGCGGCGCACTCGGCACCACACCCCTGTCCATGGTCATGATCGGCGACTCGACCGCCGCGGGCCTGGGCGTCCACACCCCGGAGGAGACCCCGGCGGCGCTCCTGGCCACCGGCCTCTCCGCGATAGCGGACCGCCCCGTCCGGCTGACGAACGTCGCCCGCTCCGGCGCCCGCTCGCCGTCCCTCCGCGGCCAGGTCGACCGCGCCCTGCAGACCCGTCCCGACATCGCCGTCATCATGATCGGCGCCAACGACGTGACCGGACGCATCCCGCCCGCCGACTCCGTCCGCCACCTCGCGGACGCCGTCGAACGCCTCCGCGCCGCGGGCAGCCACGTCGTCGTAGGCACCTGCCCCGACCTGGGCTCCGTCAAGCCCCTGATGCCCCCGCTGAAATGGATCGCGCGCCGCGCCAGCCGCCAGCTCGCCGCCGCCCAGACCATCGCGGCGGTCGAACGCGGCGCCCGCTCGATCTCCCTCGGCGACCTGCTCGGCCGCGAGTTCGCCGCCGACCCGCTCTCGATGTTCAGCGAGGACCGCTACCACCCGTCCGCCCGCGGCTACGCGGCCGCGTCCGCCGCCGTCCTGCCCTCGATCGCGTCCGCGCTGGGCCTGGAGCCCGACCTCGCCGACCAGCCGGGCACGGGCGTCCTCCCGGTGTACCTGGCCGCCGCGGAGGCCGCGGAGGTCTCGGGCACCGAGGTCCGCGGCGGCCAGGTACCTGTCTCTTATAAACATCTGACGCTGCCGACGAATTAAACAGTGTGGATT
>NZ_VCKW01000121.1 GCF_005889715.1 Actinomadura soli | reverse complement strand
CAGGGACCTGGGTCGTGCCGGGGTCGTGGAGGGCGTAGGCGATCGCGTCGTCGGGGGGCATGGCGCGGCCCTCGCCCCAGAACTGGGCGACGAGGGGGTCGCCTAGTTTGCGGCGGATCGGTTCCAGGGTGCGTTCGCGGCGGGCGCCGCTGCCGGGGGCGCGGCCGGTGGCCTCGTGGAGCGCGGAGGCGGCGCCGGCGAGCATCACCGCGCCGCGGCCGTCGCCCTCGCGGGCGACGAGGTCGGCGAAGGCGTCCAGGGCGCGGGACATGTCGAGCCGGATGCCGGACGAGCGGCTCAGCGTGAGGCTCCGCGAGAGCGACTCGCGGGCCGTGCGGAGGTCGTCCCGTTCGAGGGCGACGCGGCCCAGGCCGGCGAGGGCCCGCGCCATCTCCGGGCGGGCGCCGATCTCGGCGAGGATCGGCAGCACCTCGGCATAGTGCCCGCGCGCGGACACGTGGTCGCCGCGCAGCTCGGCGAGGCGGCCGAGGCCGATCATGGCGTGGGAGGCGCCCCACAACTGGCCGATGCCGCGCATGACGGACGCGGCGGCGTCCAGGTGCTCGCGGGCCTCCCGCAGGCGCGAGCCGCGGATCAGCAGGTAGCCGCGGACGGCGGCGGCATAGGCGCGGTTCCATTCCTGGCGGGGCGCGGCGGCGATCGTGTCGGCCTCGTCCAGGCGTTCGGCGGCGTCCGCGAGCCGCCCGGCGCGGACCAGGCATTCGGCGCCGGCGATCAGGGCGGAGGCGGTCATGAAGTCGTCACCGCTGCGGCGGCAGGACGCGAGGCCCTCGTCGGCGTACCGGGCGGCCTGCGCGAAGTCGCGGCCGCCGAGGGCGAGCTGGGCGCGGGCGACGAGCGCCGGGCCGAGGACGTCCGGGCCGGGACTCGGGGCGGCGGCGAGGAAGCGGTCGGTCCAGTCGGCCCATTCGGTGACGCGGCCGCGGACGATCCAGTACGTGCGGAGGGCGGTGCAGATCCGCAGGCCCTCACGGACGTCGCCGCGGTCGAGCGACCAGGTGAGCGCGGAGCGGACGTTGCCGAGCTCGACGTCGTACCAGTTGAACAGCGCCACGCGTTCGGCCCAGGCGGCGTCGTCGCGCGCGACGGCGATCCGGCCGTGGCGTACGGCCGCGTCCAGGACGGCGTCGCGGTGCCGGCCGCGGAACGCCTCCTCCTCGCCGGCGTCGGCGAGCCGCTCCGCCGCGTACTCGCGGATGCTGTCGAGCTGCCGGAACCGGACCTCCCCGGCGAGCTCGCCGGTCACGGCCACGAGGGACTTGTCGACCAGCGCGGTGAGCAGGTCGAGGACGTCGTCGGCGGGGAGCGCGGCGTCGGCGCAGACGTGCTCGGCCTGCTCCAGCGTCCAGCCCGAGAAGACGGACAGGCGGCGCAGCAGGATGCGTTCGGGGTCGTCCAGGAGCTCGTGGCTCCAGTCGATCGCGGCGCGGAGGGTGCGCTGCCGGGCGGGGGCGGTGCGGTCCCCCGCGCTGAGCAGCCGGAACCGGTCGGTGAGGCGCCGTGCGATCTGATCCACCGACAGGACGCGGACGCGGGCCGCGGCGAGCTCCAGCGCGAGCGGCATCCCGTCGAGGGCCCGGGTGACCTCGTGGACGGCGTCCGCGCCGTCGAACCCGGGGCGCGTCGCCTTCGCGCGGTCGATGAACAGCCGCCGCGCCTCGTCGGGCTCCAGGGGCGGGACCCGCCACACGTTCTCGCCCGCCATGCGGAGCGGTTCGCGGCTGGTGGCGAGCACCCGCAGCCGCGGGCAGCGGGCCAGCAGCATGCCGGTCAGCTTGGCGCACTCCTCGATGAGGTGCTCGCAGTTGTCCAGGACGATGAGGGCGGCGGGCGCGCGCAGCGCGTAGGCGAGCGTCTCGGTGAGGGGGCGGCCGTCCTCCTCGGCCACGTCGAGGACGGTGGCGACGCGCCGCGCGACCGGCTCCGGCGTCCCGTCCGGGCGGACGTCGGCGAGCTCGACGAACCAGACGCCGTCGGGGCCGGTGTCGAGCATCGTTTGCGCGACGTGCAGCGCGAGCCTGGTCTTGCCGATGCCGCCGGCGCCGCACAGCGTCACGGCGCGCATGCTCTCCAGCAGCCGGCCGAGGTCGCCGACGTCGCGTTCGCGGCCGACGAAGGCGTTGGGCTCGGCGGGGAGGTTCGTCTTCACGAGAGTGGTCGTCGCGGTCATGCGCCCCCGCCGTTCCGAGCCCGGTACCGCTCGCGGACCGGGACATCCGTCATGGCACTGTGAGTGTGTCATCGCTCTGCGTGCACCGCCACGGTTTCGTGTCCTTGATTGTTCATGTATCCGCTGCGCCGATTCCACCTTGGCGGCGTGGTGGCCGTACCGTAGTGCGCCGTGTCCCCCACCTCCGAGAACGCGGCCGCCAGCCTGGACGACGTCCTGGTCGGCGAGGCGGTGCTGGGCGTCTACCGGCAGATGTTCGCGGCGCTGGCCCGCGACAGCGGCGCCGTAGTGGACGACCCGGAACTCGTGGACGTGGCCGAGACGCTCCTCGCCGCGTTCGCCGACGCGGGCGAGGACGGGCTGAGCCGCGAGCAGATGCGGTACGTCTGCCGCCGCTACCCGCCGGAGGTGTTCGAGAACCGGCTGCGGGTGCTGAAGGGGCTCGGCGCCGTCCGCGAGGTGTTCCCGAAGCCGAACCAGCTCCGGTACCGGGCGTCGTTCACCAGCGTTGTCGGGCTCATGTTCGTGCGGCGGATGATGCTGGACGGCGGGCAGAGCGAGATGCACCGGCTCCTCGCCCTTGAGCAGCTCAACGTGGCCGACCCCCGCATGACGCCCGAGCAGGCGCGCGACGGCGCGGACGGGCTCTCGCGCGCGTTCCGGCTGTGGAGCGTCGAACTGGTCACGCTCACGAACGGGACGATCGAGGAGCTCCGCGAGCAGGCGCCGAAGCTGTGGGGCACCGAGGAGATCCTGCTGCGCGCGGAGCGCCTGCACGGCGCGATCCTGCGCCGCTGGCCGCAGCTCGACCGGACGTGCACCGACCTGCGCGCCGCCATCTACGCCTACGGCGACGCGTCCCGCCGCGCCGCCGCCCGGCTGTCCGACTCGGCGGGCACGACGCGGAACCTGACCCTCCTGCCGCCGGAGACGTGGCGGACGTTCACCCGCACCGCGTCCCGCGAGGACCTGGCCGCCGTCCTGGACGGGTTCGTCTTCGACGCCGCGGCGCCGTGGCACGAGCCGTCCGCCGTGGTGACCGCGGTGGAGGACGGCCCGCGGGCCACGCCGCCGCGCCCGGCGCCGCCGCGCCCGTCGGTGCCCGACCCCGGCCTCTCGGGCGACGCGGGCTCGGACGTGACGGCCATGGAACGGCTCCGCGGCATCGCCGAGCAGATCTTCCGCGGCCGCGAGCGGATCGCGGTCGAGGACGCCCTCGCCCAGGACTGGACCACCGCCCGCCGCGTGCTCGCCGACCTGTCGTCCGCTCATCTGCATCCCGAACTCCCCTACCGGCTCATCTGGTCGGACGGCCTGACCGTCCGCCCGCAGGGCTCCCCCACCTGGGTCTCCCCCGGCTGGTTCGAGAGGACGGACCGGTGACCGCCCCCGCGACCGGCGGCGACCGCCCGCCGGCGAACCACCCCGACCCGCATGTGCTGGGGCGGGCCCGTGCCCGCGTGCTGGGGGCGCCGTCCATCGCCGTGTACGAACCCGTTCCGCCCGGCGCGGTAGGGGCGACGGACGGCGTCCGCGTCTGGCTGCTCCCGGAGTGGCCGGACGGTGCGACGCCCGCGCTGCTGGAGGAGTACGAGACCCCGCCCATGCCGCTGGACCGCGCGGGCCAGGCACGCCGCGTCCTCGCCGCCGCGCTCCGCTGCTGCTGGCAGCGCCTCGACGACGCGCCATGGCCCGGCACTCCGGCCACGGTCGCGGACGTCCTGGACGTGTACGCGAACATGACCCGCGGCGACACCGATCTGGCCCGCCGCTGGGCCACCGGCGAAATGCGCCGCCTGTCCGACACGGGCTGGCTGCTCCTGGACGAGACCGCGGGCGCCGTCCGCCCCGGCCCCCGGGTCGCGCTGTGGCCGGAGGGATCGCTCGCGTCGCTGCGGGACCTCCTCCGCCGGCTCCCCGAACCGCCGCGACCGGACCTCGAACCGGAACCGGGACCTGAACCTGAATCGGCTGACTCATCCGCACCTCCTACTGGCCCTCACCTGCCCTTCGACCCTGCCGCAGCTCCGATCCCGGCCGCCGAGAAATCCGAACCTGTGGATAACTCGGAGGGCCGCGATGAGTGAGCTGTTCGAGGTGATCTTGCGCTCGTACGACGAGCGGCGCCGGGCCGACCTGGTCGCGGCCTACATGGCGGTGGAGCACGCGGCCGAGCCGGTGTCGGAAGTGCGGTTCGCGGCGCTGCGGGAACCGGCGCTCCGCCGGACGGTCGAACAGATGCTCGCGCTGAGCGGGCGGACACTCGTCCGCTCCGAGCAGACACGCTGGATTTCCGGATACCGGGACGATGTCGCCGCCGACCTAGCGCAAGACCCCCAGTGTGTCCTGCCGGTAGAGGAACGGGCCGTCCTGACACTGGTCCTCATCCACTCAGTGGCCATCCCAAGGGCGGCGGGGTCTTTGGCGGACGACTCGTGGCTGTCCCCCTACCCGACCCCCATGGACGAGCTGCGCCGCCGCACGCAACTGCCCCTCGGGGAACTGGAGACGTCACTGCGCAGGCTCCGGCTGGCGGGGCTGGTGTCGCAGGTGAAGGCGGGCGCGGACGACACGGGCGGTTTCGTTCCCGGCCCGCAGTTCCACCGCCTGACGGACGCGGCGCGACGCCGCCTGCAGGAGGAGCTGATCCTGGCCGCGGGCCCCGATTCGCCGCTTGCGGCGGCGATCCGAGCGCGCCGCAGGGACCGGGAACGCGATCGGGGGGAGATCCCATGACGGCCGTCATCGAACCTGGCCGCACGCAAGCACTGGTGCCGGAGCCCTCACGCGGCGACGCCGAGAACGTCGTGGGCGAACGGACGCTCGTGGCCGTGCAGGCGGTGAACATCTCGCGGCTGTCCACGCATCCGGTCCCGACCGTCCCCGGAACGCTGATCGTGGTCGCCGGTCAGGGGCCGAAGGACTCCAACGGCGCGGGCAAGTCGTCGTTCATCGCGGCCATCACAGCGCTCCTAGGCGACGAGCAATGGCGGTTCGCGTCGGGTGCGCGCGCGGTGGCAGAACTGCTTTTCAACGCGGAACTGGCTGCGCAGGGCGACAGCCAGTGGGCGAGCGCAGACCACGGATACATCGTCGGCGTCTTCGACTACACCGAGCCCGCGGAGGAGGACGGCGAGACAGCCGTCACCGTGTGGCTGCGGGTGAACGTGGACGCGCCGCACCTGGAGATCCGCTGGCGGCAGGGCGTCCACCTGGCGGCGGCTCCGTCCGAAGCGGATCGCGTGTCGCTCGCCGACCGGCTGTGGGCGGGCCTACCGCGCAGCGCCGGACGCCGCGATCTGGTCGCGAAGGACCTGTCCCGCGTCCTCTACGGCGGGCAGGTGCGGTGCGTGTCGTTCCTGTCGACGTCCGTACGGTCGAAGGTCGCGACGAACCTGCTGTCCCAGCCGCTGAACGAGATCACCTCCGAGCGGATCTTCAGCGCGATCGCGGCGCTGACCGGGCTGGACCGGGAGCTGGAGGCGGAGCGCAAGTCCCGCGCGGAGGAGCACCGTGAGCGCGCCAAGGCGGCGGAGGCGGGCGAGCGGCTCGCGGAGTGGGAGCGTGAGGCGGCATCGCTGCTGAAGACGTTCGACCGGCGCGACCGGGCCCGCGACGAGGTGGCGTCGGCGCTGCGGCACTGGCGGACGCGGCAGGCCCGCCTCCTGGTGGACGCGGCGGAGGCCGACGCCGCGCACGCCGCCGAGCAGGAGCGGCTGCGCGGCGAGAGCGACGAGCTGGCCGCCGCCGCCAAGGCCGCCGAGCGGGAGATGGAGCAGCTCACCGGCGGGGCGCTGGACGCACAACTGGCCGAGGCAGGCGCGGCCCTGGCCGAGCTGAAGGGCCAGGTGGACGAACTAGGCGCGGACAAGGCCGTCGCCCGCAACCGCCTGGACGAGCTACGCCGGCGCGTGTCCGCGCTGGAGGAACGGCAGCGGGAGGCCGACGGACGCGACGGCGACTCGGCACGCGCCGAACTGGCCGACGCAGAGGCGCGACGTGACGAAGCCCAGCAGCAGTTGGGAATGGCCAAGGGCACCGTCGCGCGCGCACAGCGATCCTTGACCGAGGCAGAGGCGGGCGAGGGCAGCGCGCCCGCGCAGATCCGCGCGCTCGCCGCCGAAGGCATCACCGCTGTCGGGCTCCTGGACGCGGTGGAGCTGGACGAGGACGTCCGGGAACGCTGGGAAGCCGCACTGTGGCCGTACCGGGAGGCCGTCGTCGTCGGTACGGACGACCTCGACGCCGCCGTCGCCGGGCTCAAGGACATGCCAGGCTCAATGATCGTCCCGGCGGACGGCGGTGAGAGTGACCTCCCCGCAGGGATCAGTTGCGAGCAATCGCTGGGCCGCTTCTTCGCCTTCCTCAACGACGCCCCTGAGGCGACACCGCGACGACCCGTCGTCATCGTGGGCGGATTCCCCGAACCGGTGACCGGACGCGTAGCGCGTGTGCAGGCGGCACGTGCCGCTCTGGAGGCCGCCCAGGAGGCCCTAGGCCAGGCGCAGCAGACCACGTCCGACGCCGCCGCCGACGTGGCGCTCGCCGGGCGGCGCCTCGCGGGTGCGCGCGCAGCGGACGAGCTGGACGGCGTCCGCGAGACGATGACGGGTCTAAGGGGACGGCTGGAGGAGCTGGCGGCCGGGGAGTCCCGGCTCGGCCCGCGGCTCGGGTCGGCGGAGCAGACGCTGCGGCGCCTCCAGGCGAAGGCCGACACGCGCGCGCTGGAGATCGACCGGCTCCGCGGACGCCGCGAGACGCACGAACGCGAACGCGACAAGATCCGGCACGCGTCGTCCGAGCTGGCCGACAAGCGCGCCGCGTTCGGCCTGGACGGCCTGGAGAAGGACTGGGGCGGCACCCGCGAGGGCGCGGCCGAATGGCTGTCCGGCCTGGACGACGACGAGTCCACGTGGACGCCCGCCGAATGGTGGCACACCGCGGAGAAGCACCTGTCCGAGGCGCTGCGCCGCGTGTTCCCGGAGGGTCCATCCGACGACGACATGCCGGAGGAGATCCGGTTCCTTCTGCGGGAACGCGCCGAGGGCGAGGGCCGCCGCACCGACCGCGAACAGGCGACGTTCCCGCGCCTGGCGAAGGCCATGGAGGCATACCTGCGCCGGCAGGAGGACTACGAGAAGCACCAGCGGCGGCAGATCGAGGTGCAGCTCTCGGCACGCCGCGCCGACCTGGAGAAGGCGCAGAAGGGCGCGACAGAGGCGGCGGGCGCCGCCGAAGCCCACCGCACTGCGCTGACCGCCGCGATCCGCGCCCGCCTGCAGCGCGTGTCGGACGAATTCGAGAAACTCGACGTCGCCTATGGCGGCTACGGCGCGACCCTGGAATTCCCCACGCCGGAGCAGCCCGCCGACCCCGAGCAGGAGTGGCGCTGGCGGGTCACGCCGAAATGGCGGCGCTCGGACGGGCAGCGGTACGTCCCGTACAACCGGCGCGCCAACACCGCGCTCATGGACGAGAAGGCCGTCAAGCTGGTGTGCGCTGCGGCGCTCGCCAGCTCCGGTGGAGGCCGCCTCTGCCTCGTCCTGGACGAGCTGGGCCGCAACCTGGGCAAGGAGCACCGCAAGGAGGCCGTCGCGCTGTTCCGCAAAATCGGCGAGACGCACGGCATCACAGTGATCGGCGCCCTGCAGGACGACATGGAGCCATACGCGATCGACGCGTGCGGACAGTACGTGAAGCTGCGCCGCTCGTCCGACACCATGCCGTACAACGAGCCACCGGTCGTCGTCGGATACGACGAGCACGAGGCCCGCGTCCGCAAGCTCGCGGCACAGATCACCGCCGCCCGCACCATCCACACCGCCCCCGAGTGACCGAACCGGGGCCCTTCACGACCGGAATCTCCCGCGCACCCCACGCCCACCCCGATCCGAACCGGCCTTCGCGGCCCGCGGCATCCGAACCACCCCGAAATGACCGGGCCACCCCTGATCAGCGACAACTCCTGGGCACCCTCCCCAATCACTCTTAAGTCCGGCCCGGTCTTCGCCGCCGCAACAGCCACGCCGCCCCCGGAATGGCCGAGCCGGCGCCCTGGTCAGTCGTCGGTGAGGCCCAGGTGCTTCGCCTCCTTCGTCAGTTGCTTCGCGGTGGCGGACGAGCCCGCCGTGTCGAGTTCGTGTGCGAGTTCTTCCAGTTCTCGGCCTCCGGCCATGAGGGCGGTCAGCTCGTCGCGGGTGATCTCGGCCTTGGCGTGGTAGCCGATGCTCTGGCCGCGGTTGAGGATCAGGAAGCGGTCGCCGACCGGGTAGGCGTGGTGCGGGTTGTGGGTGATGAAGATGACCGCGAGGCCGCGTTCGCGTGCCTGGACGATGTAGCGGAGCACTACCCCGGCCTGTTTGACGCCCAGGGCGGCCGTGGGCTCGTCCAGGACGAGGGCCTTGGCGCCGAAGTAGACGGCGCGGGCGATCGCCACGCACTGCCGCTCGCCGCCGGAGAGGGTGCCGATCGGCTGGTCGACGTCGCGCAGGTCGATGCCCATCGCGGCCATCTCGCCGTGGGCGGTCTTCCGCATGAACTCGATGTCCATCAGGCCGAAGCCCTTGCGCTTCTCGGAGCCGAGGAAGAAGTTCCGCCAGACCGGCATCAGCGGGACGATCGCGAGGTCCTGGTAGACGGTCGCGATGCCGCGGTCGAGGGCCTCGCGGGGCGAGCCGAACGCGACCTTCTCGCCCTGCACCTCGAACGTGCCGGTGTCGTGGCGGTGCAGCCCGGCGACGATCTTGATGAGCGTGGACTTGCCCGCGCCGTTGTCGCCGAGCACGCAGGTGACCTCGCCGGCGGACGCCTCCAGGCTCACGTCGCGGAGCGCGATGATGTTGCCGTAGTTCTTGCCGACGCCGGTCAGCCTGATCAGCGGCATCGCCGGCTCCGGCTGCCCCGGCTCCGGCGCCGCGCCCGTCGTGTCCGCCGTGTCCGTCATGACGACCGCTCCACTCTGCGCCGGACGATCAGGTTCACCACGGTGGCGATGAGCAGCATCGCGCCGAGGAAGAACCGGAACCAGTCAGGGTTCCACTCGGCGTAGACGATGCCCTTGTTCGTCATGCCGAAGATGAACGCGCCGATCGCCGCGCCGATCGCCGACCCGTAGCCGCCGGTCAGCAGGCAGCCGCCGATGACCGCGCAGATGATGTACAGGAACTCGTTGCCGACGCCCTCCCCCGACTGGACGGTCGCGAACGCGAACACCAGGTGCATCCCGGAGAACCAGGCGCAGAACGCGACGCCCATGAAGAGGCCGATCTTGACGCGGGCGACCGGGACGCCGACGGCGCGGGCGCTGGCGGCGGAGCCGCCCACCGCGAAGATCCAGTTGCCGACGCGGGTGCGCAGCAGGATCCAGGTCGCGATCGCGACGAACAGCAGCCACCACAACACCGTGATCTTGATCTTGAGGGCGTCCAGCACGTCGATGTCGGACGCGAAGATCCAGCGGGCGCTGTCGAAGCCGTCCATGTCGCGGACGGAGTCGCTGGCGACGTTGCCGGTGAGCGCCTTCGTCACGCCGAGGTTCAGGCCGGCGAGCATGAAGAACGTGGCGAGGGTGATGATGAAGCTCGGCAGCTTCGTCCGGACGTAGAGCAGGCCGTTCACCATGCCGAGCGCCAGCGTCAGCGCGAGGGAGATCACGACGCCGGCCCACACGTTCAGCGTGAACTGGTAGGCGGTCAGCGCGGCGATCAGCGCCGCGGACGTCACCATCACCCCGGCGGACAGGTCGAACTCGCCGCCGATCATCAGCAGCGACACGCCGACCGCCATGATCCCGTATGTGGAGGCGGCGTAGAGCACGGTGGAGAACGACCCGGCCTCCAGGAACGCGTCCGCGACGATCGAGAAGAACGCGAACAGCGCGACGGCGCCGAGGAGCGCGCCGAGCTCGGGACGGCCCAGCAGCCGCCGAAGGAGCGACTGCCGGGCCAGGCGCTCGTCCGGGCCCGGCCCGGCCACCGGCGGCTCCGCCAGCCCCGACGCCGCCGAAGAGGTCATCGCGTCCCCCGGTTCGCGAACGCCTCCAGCTGCCCCGCGTTCTGCTTGGTGACGATCGCCGGGCCGGTCAGCACGGGACGTCCGCCGCCGAGGACGTTGCCGTTGTTCCGCAGCAGCCACAGCTGGTCGACGGCGCCGTATCCCTGCACGTAGGGCTGCTGGTCGACGGCGAAGACGATGGCGCCCGAAGTGATCGAGGCGATGAGGTCCTTGTTCAGGTCGAATGTCCCGATCTTGGCCTTGGCGCCGGCCTCCTTGACCGAGTCGACGGCGGTCGCCGCGAACGGCGCGCCGAGCGTGAGGATGCCGTCGATGCCGCCGTCGGCCTGGAGCTTGGCCGTGATGGACGACTTGACCTCCGGCATGTTCGAACCCTGGACGAACAGGTTCTCCATCTGGCCGCCGAACGTCTTCTTCGCGCCGGCGCAGCGGTCCTCAAGGCCGACGTTGCCCTGCTCGTGGATGACGCACAGCGCCTTCTTCGAGCCGATCCTGGCCATCTCCGCGCCCGCGGCCTCACCGGCGATCGACTCGTCCTGCCCGAAGTGCGCGATGGCGCCGAGCTTCGCCGACTCGCCCTGCCCGGAGTTGATCGAGACCACCGGGATCTTCGCGGCGGTCGCGCGGGCCAGGACGTCCTTCATCGCGTCGGGCTTGGCGAGGGTGACGATGATGCCGTCGACCTTCTTGTCGATGGCGGCCTGGACGAGCTGGGCCTGCTTGCCGCCGTCGGGGTCGGCCGAGTAGAGGAACTCGACGTTGTCCTTGGCGGCGGCGGCCTTGGCGCCCTTCTGCACGATGTCCCAGAAGGTGTCGCCGGGGGCGGAGTGAGTGACCATCGCGATCTTCAGCCGGGGGCCTGCGCCCTCCGGGGCCTCCTCGGACTTCTTGCCGCCCTCACTGCTGCAGGCGCTCAGCGCCAGGAGCCCCGCGGCGGCCAGGACCGCGAGCCTCCTGGACGTCCCACGCGCGAACACGCCTCTCATCGGATGCTCTCCGTTTCTCCCCGAATGGTCGGTCAGAGGAGTTGATCACAGATGGTGGCGGCGTGCTCGCCGATCCGCCTCATATCGGGCGCGGGCCTCCCGGGTGGAGTCCAGCGCCGCCACTTCCGCGACCGGGACGTCCCACCATGCCGCACTGTCCGGGGGGCCTGCCAAGGGGTTCGTCTCAATGTGGATAACCGTCGTCCGCTCGGCCTTCCGCGCCCGCCGGAGCGCTTCCCGCAGGTCGTCGAGGGCGGCCGCGCGGACGACGTCGGCGCCGAGGCTGGCGGCGTTCGCGGCGAGGTCGACCGGGAGCGGGCCGCCGTCGAGCCCGGTCGCGGTGCGGGCGCGGTAGCGGGTGCCGAACCGCCGCGCGCCGACCGATTCCGACAGGTTCCCGATCGAGGCGAACCCGTGGTTCTGGACGAGGACGACGATCAGCTTGATCCCCTCGGCGGCGGCCGTGGCCAGCTCCTGCGCCATCATCAGGTACGAACCGTCCCCGACCAGGACGAACACCTCGCGGTCCGGCGCGGCCAGCTTCACGCCGAGCCCGCCCGCGATCTCGTAGCCCATGCAGGAGTAGCCGTACTCGACGTGGTAGCCCTTCGGGTCGCGGGCCCGCCACAGCTTGTGCAGGTCGCCCGGCATGGAACCGGCGGCGCAGACCACCACGTCCCGGGGCCCGGACTCCTCGTTGACGGCCCCGATCACCTCGGACTGGGTGAGCAGCCTCCCGCCCTGGGCGGCGAAGGCTCCGTCCACCTGGGTGTTCCAGTCGGCCGTCAGGGCTCTGGCCTCGGCGCGGTAGGTCTCGGACACGGCGTAACCGCCGAGGGCCGCGTTGAGGCCCCTGAGCGCTTCCCTGGCGTCGGCGACGACGGACACTCCGCCGAGCTTGACCGCGTCCGGACGGGCCACGTTGACGTTCACGAACCGAACGTCCGGGTGGGCGAACAGGCTGTGGGACGCGGTCGTGAAGTCGCTGTAGCGGGTTCCTATGCCAAGGATCACGTCCGCCGTGCGGGCGAGCTCGTTCGCGGCGGTCGTGCCGGTCGCTCCTATGGCGCCGACAGCGCGCTCGTGGTCCCAGGCCAGGGACCCCTTGCCCGCCTGGGTCTCGGCCACTGGTATGCCGGTGCGTTCGGCGAACGCGCGCAGTTCGTCGGTCGCGTGGGAGTAGATGACGCCGCCGCCCGCCACGATCAGCGGACGCTCGGCCGCGTCCAGCGCGGCGGACGCTTCCTCCAGCGCGGCGGGTTCCGGCAGCGGACGCGGAATGCGCCACACCCGCCGGGCGAACAGTTCGTCCGGCCAGTCGTACGCCTCAGCCTGGACGTCCTGGGGCAGGGCAAGCGTGACCGCACCTGTTTCGGCCGGATCGGTGAGCACCCTCATCGCCGCCAGCAACGCGCTCGGCAACTGCTCAGGACGATTGATCCGGTCCCAGTACTTCGACACGGGCTTGAAGCAGTCGTTGACCGACACGTCGTAGGAGCGGGCGTCCTCCAGCTCCTGCAGGACCGGGTTGGACACGCGGGTGGCGAAGATGTCCCCGGGCAACAGCAGGACGGGAAGCCGGTTGACGGTCGCCAGCGCCGCACCGGTCACCATGTTGGTGGCGCCCGGTCCGATGGAGGTGGTGCAGGCGAAAGTGGCCATCCGGTCGTTCATCCGGGCGAACCCAGAGGCGGTGTGCACCATCGCCTGTTCGTTGCGCGCCATGTAGTAGGGGAAGTCGTCGGCGTGCTCCAGCAGGGCCTGCCCGATGCCCGCGACGTTGCCGTGCCCGAAGATGCCGAAACAGCCCGCGAAGAAGCGCCGCTCGGCCCCGTCCCGCGAGCTGTGCTGCGCCGCCAGGAAGCGGATCACCGCTTGGCCCACCGTGAGCCTCATGGCCGTCCCTCCGTGAACCTCATGAGCGTCCCTCCGCCGAGGTGAGCGGCAGGCGCGGATCGACCGGCTGCCCGGCCCAGGTGCCGCGGATCCAGGCGTGCGCGGGGTCGTCGCAGATCCGCCAGGCCCGCTCCTCGGCCGGGCCCGCCATCACGTTCAGGTAGTACAGGTCGTGCCCAGGCACGGCCATGGACGGGCCATGCCAGCCATGCGGAATCAGTACCGCGTCACCAGTACGCACCTCCGCCAGGACGTCGATCGGACGCCCCGGCGACCCGTACACCCGCTGGTAGGCCATCCCGGACTCGCCCGCGACCTCGAAGTAGTAGATCTCCTCCAGGACGGCCTCGTCCGGCGTCTCCTCGTCGTGCTTGTGCGGCGGGAACGACGACCAGCAGCCGCCCGGCGTCAGCACCTCGCACGCGATCAGCTTCTCCGCGAAGGGGAAGCCCTCGGGCGTGCCGAAGTTGTTCACCTGGCGGCTCGCCGCACCCGCGCCCCGCAACTCCACGGGGACGTCCTCTGCAGGGCCGTAGCGCGGTGCCAGGCGCACCTCGCATCGGGCCCCTGCCAGCGCGAACCGTCCCTTGCCCCGCACTCGTACGCGCGCGTCGCGCGGCGCGTAGGCGAAATCACTGACCCGGCTGAAGACGTCGTCGCGCCCGGCCAGCTCGAACCGCTCCCCGTCGCACTCGACCGTGCCCGAACCGGACAGCGGCAGCACGATCGTCTCGAACTCTCCGGTCTCGAACTCGTGGGAGCCGCCGTCCGGCAGTTCCAGCACGCGCAGCGCCGAGTACGCCCATCCCGCCGACTCCGGCGTCACGGCCAGCGCGTACGGCCCTTCACCGGCGGTTCCGGCGGGCAGGTGGTGCTTCATTGCACGCCCTCCAGGAGTTCCTCGACCTCGTCCTGCGCGGGCATGGCGTCGGCGCAGGCGATGCGGGACGCGACGAGGGCCCCGGCCGCGCCCGCGAACTCGACGATCCGCCGCAGGTCCCATCCGGACAGGAGGCCGTGGCAGATCGCGCCGCCGAACGCGTCCCCCGCGCCCAGCCCGTTGACGACGTCGACCTTGACCGGCGGAACCTCGACCACCTCGGTGGACGTCGCGGCGAGCACGCCGTCCGGGCCCATCTTCACGATGGCGAGCTCGGGGCCGCGTTCGAGGATCGCGCGCGCGGCGGCGCGCGGCACCCGCTCCCCCACCGCGACCGCGCACTCCTCCAGGTTTCCGACGGCCACAGAAGCGCGGTCCAGAGCGAGCCCTGCCCAGTGCGATGCTTCGCCTGGGTCGTCCCAGAGCATCGGACGGTAATCCAGGTCGATGACGGTCTGCCCAGGGTGCTCGGCCAGCGCGGTCAGGGTCGCCTCACGGCTCGGCTCCTGCGACAGGCCGGTGACGGTCCCCCACACGATGCGGGCCGCGCGGATCGCCTCAAGGTCCAGCTCGTGCGTGTAGATCTCCAGGTCGGGGGCCTTGGGATAGCGGTAGAAGTACAGCGGGAAGTTGTCCGGCGGGAAGATCTCGCAGAACGCGAGCGGCGTCGGCAGCCCGGGAACGGCCGTGACGTACCTGTCGTCTACGCCGTACCCCTGGAGGGCCTTGTGGACGAACCGTCCGAACGGGTCCTCGCCAGTGCGGGTGATGACGGCGGTGCGACGGCCGTACCGTGCCGCCGCCACGGCGACGTTGGTGGGACTGCCGCCCAGGTACTTCCCGAACGACTCGACCTCCTCCAGCGGGACGCCCACCTGGTCCGGGTAGACGTCGACGCTCACCCGTCCCATGGTGATGAGGTCGAACGTCATCGGGCCGCTCCGGCGAGGGAGGCGAGGAAGTCGAGGCTCCTGCGGACGTCGTCGTAGGGCCCGCCGCCGTCTGCGGGCGCTTCCGCCAGGACGGTGTCCTGCTCCATCACGTACCAGCCTTCGTAACCGGCGTCCTCCAGGGCGCAGACGATTCCGGAGATGCCGATGTCGCCGTCCCCGAGCGGTCGGTAGAGACCGTCGCGCACCGCGTGCGTGTAGGCGACCTCGCCGTTGAGCACTCGCTGGGCGAGGCCCACGTCCACGTCCTTCAGATGGACGTGCGCTATGCGCCGCGCTGCGAAACGCGCCAGCCACACCGGATCCGTGCCGCCGACGAGCAGATGCCCCGTGTCCAGACACAGAGGGACGTTGCAGCCGTCGAGCACCCGCTCGACCTCCGTGCGCCGCTCCACGACCGTCCCCACGTGCGGATGCAACGTGACCAGACGCCCGCGTGCGGAGGCCCTCAGCGTGATCGCATCCAGGTTGGCGAGCAGCGTCGTCCACGCCTCCACGTCCAGTTCCGGCCGCCCGTCGTAGCCGTCGAGCCCGGTGGCGGCGGCGAGCACGAGGACGCCGTCCATCGCGTCCAGGACACGGTCAACCACCGGAAGCGGGTCAGACGCGGGATCGTGCAGGACGACCGGGACGAACGCGCCCACCAGCCCCAACCCGTAGGTCGCCAGCAGTTCCTCCCTGGCCCGCGCCCCACCCGGCAGGAACCCGTCCGGCCCCAGTTCGGTGGCGGCGAGACCGAGGGCGCGCATCTCGGCGAGCACCCGTGCGGGCTCCATCTGGTGGCCCCACCCAGGGACTTCGCACACGCCCCAGGAGATCGGCGCGCCCGCGACCCTCATCGCCGCACCTCCCCCGTTCCGACGACGCGGCCCTCACGCAGGGACAGCTCGCACGCCTCGGCCAGGTAGAACGCCTCTAGGGCCTCCTCAGGCGGGCACGGGTTTCCGCGCCGTCCGGCAACCACGTCCACGAAGGCGCGCAGCTCGGCGTCGTAGGCGTCGGCGAACCGCTCCATGAACCCGCTGTAGGCGGCCCTGGGCTCCTCTCCCCGTTCGGGCAGCGCGGTCGCGGGCGTCCGGTCGTCCAGGCCCGCGACGATGCTGTCCTTGGATCCGAACAGCTCCAACCGCGAGTCGTACCCTGCGGCGTTGTAGCGCGTGGCGGACACGACGCCGAGCGACCCGTCGTCCAGGACGAGCAGGGCCGAGCCGGTGTCCACGTCGCCGCACTCGCGGAAGAAGTCGTCGCCCCGGTTGGCGCCCGCGGCCATCACGCGGACGACCTCGCGGCCCGTCACGAAGCGGATGAGGTCGAGGTCGTGGATGACACAGTCGCGGAACAGCCCGCCGGACGTCGGGACGTACTGGGCGGGCGGCGGCGCGGGATCGAAGCTGCACGAGCGGACGGTGTGCAGCCAGCCGAGCCGCCCGGACGCCAGGGCCTCGCGCGCCGCCGCGTTCCCGGCGTCGAACCGGCGCTGGAAGCCGACCTGCACGGGCACCCCGGAGGCGGCTGCGGCCGCCACTGTTTGGAACGTTCCATCAGCATCCGACGCGAGCGGCTTCTCGCAGAACACCGGAATCCGCGCGGACACCGCGCGTGCCACGAGGCAGGCGTGCGCGTCCGTGGCCGCCGCGACGACCAGTCCGTCCAGGCCGGAGCGGAACAGGTCGTCGACCTCGTCCAGCGCCGTGACGCCGGGTGCCGGGGCCAGGCGGGCGGCGAGGTCGCGGGCGCGGCACGGCTCCGCGTCGGCCACGACCAGGGCGTCCACCTCGGGCAATGCGCACATGGCCACGGCGTGGCGCGCCCCGATGCGCCCCGCGCCGGCCAGACCGATCCTCATTGATCCCTCCCGGACGGCGGTAGGTGAGACACGAAGTGTGCTGGAGCGTTCCAGCCTCGTCAACGAACGAGGGAAGCCTTATCGGCAATGGAGGTGTCCGAAAACTCGGGGGTTACTCACGGGCCACGCAGCGCGCCGGGTGCCGCCGCATCTGACCAAGCGCTAGGTTGTCCGACATGCGGGTTTTCGTCAGCGGCGCCTCGGGATTCGTGGGGTCCTACACGGTCGGCGCACTCCTGGCCGCCGGGCACCGGCCGCGCGCCCTGGTCCGCGACCCGGGCAGGACGACGAAGGTCCTGGAGACGATCGGCGTCGCCGCCGAGGACGTGGAGCTGCTCCCCGGCGACATGCTGGACGCGGGCGCGGTCTCCGAGGCGCTCGACGGCTGCGACGCCGCGATCCACTCCGCCGCCGCGATCGGCGTCACCGGCGCCCGCAGCGGGGTCGGCGGCGGCTCGCCCGATCTCGTGGACGTCAATGTCCGCGGCACCCGGAACGTCGTCGGCGGGGCCGTCGCCCGGGGGCTGAGCCCGGTGGTGCACGTGTCGACCGTCGCCGTGTTCGTCCCGCCGTCCGCGCGGGTCATCACCGCCGGCGGGGCCCTGGCGAGCCCGCGCACCGGCTACGGCAGGTCCAAGCTGGCCGCCGAGCGGTACGTGCGCGGCCTCCAGGACGGCGGCGCGCCGGTCACGATCCTCTACCCCGGCGGCGTGTGCGGCCCCCACCAGCCCAGACTCGACGCCCTCATGGAAGGACTCGCCGCCGCGCTCGGCAAGGTGTGGCCACTTCCGGGCGGCGGCGTTTCGGTCATCGACGTCCGCGACCTCGGCGAGGCGTTGGCACGTTCCGTCGGGGCCGGGCAGCCGCCGAGCCGCTGGGTGCTCGGTGGCCACTACCTGACATGGCCGCAGTACGCGGACCTCTGCGACCGCCTCGCGGGCGTGCGGTGCCGCCGGGTCCGCGTCCCAAGCCGCCTGATGCTCGGTCTCGGCTCGGCGCTGGACGCCGCCAAGCGCGTCCGCGACTTCGACTACCCGCTCACCCGCGACGCCGCCGAGTTCATGGTCACGCTGGTGCCGACCGACGACCGTCCCGTCCTGGACGCGCTGGACCTCACGTTGCGTCCCGTCGAGGAGACGGTCGCCGACGCGCTGCGGTGGCTGGCGGAGAGCGGCCATCTCCACCCTCGCCGGGCCGGACGGCTCGCGAACCCCGGCCCGCCGCGCTCCCTGCCGCCAACCCCGTCCCGCACCGAGGAGCGCCCGATGCCGACCCTCGTCCAGCGCGCGTTCGGCCCGCTCTTCCAGCGGATCTCGGGCGCCGAATGGTTCTCCAGGGTGGGGCCCAAGGTCGTCCCGCCGATCGACCGGACGCTGCACAGGCTCACCGGCGGGCGCTTCCTGCTCGGTCAGCTCCTCGTCCCGAGCCTGGTCCTGACGACGACCGGTGCGGTCAGCGGCCTCCCCCGCCGGACTCCGCTCGCGTGCCTCCCCGACCCGGCCACCGACCCGGCCACGGGCGCGGCCACGGGCGCGGCCACGGACGGCGGCTGGTACGTCGTCGGCTCCAACTTCGGCCGCGAGAAGCACCCCGCCTGGACGGGCAACCTCCTCAAGCACCCCGAAGCCGAGGTCAGTTTCCAGGGGCGCACCATTCCCGTCACGGCCCATCTGCTGGACGACGACGAACGCACCGCGATCTGGCCCCGCCTCATCGCCGTCTGGCCCGTGTACGACCGCTATGTGGAACGCACGACGCGCCAATTGAGGGTCTTCCGCCTCACCCCGCGCTGACCTGAAAGGCCCCGGTCGCTCAAGTACCGCGGAGCGTTCTGGAAAGACGGCGGCCCAGGAACAGATATGCGATCACGACGCCGATGACATTGAGGATGACGTCGTCGACGTCGAAGGCCCGTCCGACGACGAAGGCGCCCTGGACCGTCTCGATGGCCAGCGAGAGTGCGCCGGTCAGGAGCGCCAGCCGGATGGGGCCGCGGAGGGTCGTCCAGACGATGGGGATCAGCACGCCCAACGGCATGAGCAGTGCCAGGTTGCCGCCGATCTGGAAGAGGGCGTCCTTGGTCGGACTGTCCAGATAGAAGCGGAGCGAGTGGCCCGGATCGATGTTCCCTCCTGCCTGCCCGCGGTCCCGGACGGGCGTCAGTGTCAGTTTGAACGCGAAATAGAAGAAGACGCCGAGGCCGCCCAGCGCCGCCGTCACGACGACGACGCGAAAGGCCACGACGTACCAGGGAGACTTCTGACCCGGCGCTGCGCGCTGCCACATTTCTACGAACACCCGGCGCTTGCTCCCCACTGCGTGTCCGAGCATGCGCGGACGCGGATTACGGCGAGGCCGAATCCATGATTGACGCCGAACACCGACGCCAAGCACCGAACGCCCGCGCCGGGCAGCGGCCCGGCGCGGGCGTCGCGGCGCGCGGTCGGACGCCGGTCAGGCGGCGATCGCCGCGGTGGCCGGTTCCAGGGCCAGGTCCAGCACCTCGCGGACGTCGCTGACGGTGAAGACCGTCAGGTTCTCCAGGACCTCGTCCGGGACGTCCTCAAGGTCCGGCTCGTTACGCTTCGGCACGATCGCCGTGGTGATCCCGAGCCGGGACGCGGCCAGCAGCTTCTGCTTCAGGCCGCCGATCGGCAGCACGCGCCCGGTCAGCGACACCTCGCCGGTCATGGCCACGTCCGAGCGGACCGGCCGTCCCGACAGCAGCGACGCCAGCGCGGTCGTCATCGTGATGCCCGCGCTCGGCCCGTCCTTCGGGATCGCGCCCGCCGGGACGTGGACGTGCACGCCGCGGTCCTTCAGGTCGCCGACCGGCAGCTCCAGCTCGGCGCCCCGCGACCGCAGGTAGCTGAGCGCGATCCGCGCCGACTCCTTCATGACGTCGCCGAGCTGCCCGGTGAGCGTCACGCCGGTGTCGCCGGTCTCCTTGTCGGCCAGCGACGCCTCGATGTAGAGGACGTCGCCGCCCGCGCCCGTCACCGCCAGGCCCGTCGCGACGCCGGGGACGCCCGTCCGCCGCTCGTTCCTGCTCAGCTCGACCTCCGGCGTGTACCTCGGGCGGCCCAGGTAGTCCTTGAGGTCGCCGGCGCCGATCGAGACCGGCAGCGTCGCCTTCTCCAGCGCCACGTTCGCGGCGACCTTCCGCAGCACCCGCGCGATCGACCGGTCGAGCGACCGGACGCCCGCCTCCCGCGTGTACTCGGCCGCCAGCAGCCGGAGCGCGTCGTCGCCGAAGCCCACCTCGGACGCGTCGAGCCCCGCCTTGTCGAGCTGGCGCGGCAGCAGGTGGTCGCGGGCGATCGTGACCTTCTCGTGCTCGGTGTAGCCGTCCAGCTCCACCAGTTCCATCCGGTCGAGCAGCGGCCCCGGGATCGCCTCCACGACGTTCGCGGTGGCGAGGAACAGCACGTCGCTCAGGTCGAGCTCGACCTCCAGGTAGTGGTCCCGGAAGGTGTGGTTCTGCTCGGGGTCGAGGACCTCCAGCAGCGCCGCGGTCGGGTCGCCGCGGTAGTCGGCGCCGACCTTGTCGACCTCGTCCAGCAGGACGACCGGGTTCATCGAGCCGGCCTCGCGGATCGCCCGGACGATCCGTCCCGGCAGCGCGCCGACGTACGTGCGGCGGTGGCCGCGGATCTCGGCCTCGTCCCGGACGCCGCCCAGCGCGACCCGGACGAACTTGCGTCCCATGGCCCGCGCGACCGACTCGCCAAGCGACGTCTTGCCGACGCCAGGGGGCCCGGTAAGCGCGAGCACCGCGCCGCTCCTGCGTCCGCCCACGACACCCAGACCGCGCTCCTCACGCCGCTTGCGCACGGCCAGGTACTCGACGATGCGCTCCTTGACGTCGTCGAGCCCGGCGTGGTCGGCGTCCAGGATCTCCCGGGCGCCGCCGATGTCGTAGGCGTCCTCGGTCCGGTCGTTCCAGGGGATGTCGAGGACGGTGTCCAGCCACGTGCGGATCCAGCCGCCCTCCGGCGAGGCGTCGGACGACCGCTCCAGCTTGTCGACCTCCTTCAGCGCCGCCTCGCGCACCTTCTCGGGCAGGTTCGCGGCCTCGATCCGCGCCCGGTAGTCGTCCTCCTCGTCGGCGGGGTCGCCGTTCAACTCGGCCAGCTCCTTGCGGATGGCCTCCTGCTGCTGCCGCAGCAGGAACTCCCGCTGCGTCTTCTCCATGCCCTCCTGGACGTCCTTGCGGATCGTCTCCGCCACGTCCAGCTCGGCGAGGTGGTCGCGCGCCCAGCCGATCACCAGCGTGAGCCGCTCCACCACGTCCGGGGTCTCCAGGACCTCGATCTTCTGCTCGTCCGACAGGTACGGCGCGTACCCGGCGTTGTCGGCCAGGGTGGACGGGTCGTCGATCTGCTGGACGATGTCCACGACCTGCCAGGCGCCGCGCTTCTGCAGGATCGCGCTGACCAGGCTCTTGTACTCCTTGGCCAATTCCTGGGCGCGTCCGGACGGCGCCGGCGGCGTCTCGATCAGGGTTCCCTCGACCCACAGCGCGGCGCCCGGCCCGGTCGTCCCGGTCCCGATCCGCACCCGCTGCACGCCGCGGACGACCGCGCCCGGCTCGCCGCCGGGCAGCCGCCCCTCCTGCTCGATCACGCCGAGCGTGCCGACGCCGGCGTACTGCCCGTTCAGCCGGGGCACCAGCAGCACCCGCGGCTTGGCCGCCGACCGGACGCCCGGCCCCTTGGACTGCGCCACCGCCCGCGCGGCCTCGATGGCGGCGCGCACCTCGCCGCTCTCGGACAGGTCCAGCGGCACCACCATGCCGGGCAGAACGGCCCCGTCGTCCAGGGGCAGCACCGGCAGCGTCAGGGTCTCGCTCATGCTCAGCTCCAAGTCCGTCTAGAGGACCCAACCGTAAGTTGAGTCACCCACACTCAAGAAAACGGAGCAGGATTTTGTTTCCGCAGCAACGTTCGCTCTCAGCGAAGGCGGCCTTGCGGAGCGGTGGGCGGCGCCATCGCGTGACGTCCAGGATGCCCGAAAAATGCGTTGCGGGACGGCGGGGGCGCGTGCGAGCGTCGCGCTGGACGTTCCGGTTCTGGAGGCTCATCGTGCGCATGGTTCCCGGCAAGGTCACGACGGACGCCTCGGCCCAGGAGCGCGGCACGGCCTGACCGGCAGCGCGCTCCTCGGCGCCGAGGCGAGCCCGAGCGGGGGAACCGCCCCGCCGTCCTTGCCTGCGCGGCCTCGCCCACCTCGGGGCATCCCGGCCGCGCCGAACCTCCTGGAGCGTCTGTGTCATCTTCCGTGGCGTCCGCGGACGCACGGCCCGGCGGCCTCAGCCGCCGGATGATCTTTATTCTGGCTCTGACCTGCGGCGTCGCCGTGGGGAACATCTACTTCCCGCAGGCCGTCAGCCCGCTCGTCGCGTCCGGCCTCGGGGTGTCGCCGGACACCGCCGCGCTGGTGGTGACCGCCGCGCAGCTCGGCTACACGGCGGGGAACTTCCTGCTGGTGCCGCTCGGCGACCGGCTCCCGCACCGGCCGCTGATCGCGGTGCTGCTCGGCGTCACCGGGATCGGGCTGCTCGGCGCGGCGGGCGCGGCCGGGCTGCCGGCCCTGGTCGGCGCGAGCGCGATGGTCGGCATGACGACCGTGGTCGCGCAGGTCATCGCGCCGATGGCGGCCGGGCTCGTCCCCGCCGACCGGCGCGGCGCGGTCATGGGGACGCTGATGTCCGGGTCGGTCGGCGGCATCCTGCTGGCCCGCACGTTCGGCGGGATGATCGGCGAGTGGCTCGGCTGGCGGGCGCCCTACCTGGTGGCCGCGGTGGTCGCGCTGTGCCTGGCGGCGGCGCTGGCGTTCGCGCTGCCCGCGACCGTCCCGCCCTCGCGGCAGCCGTACCCGGCGCTGCTGGCCGAGCCGCTGCGGCTGCTGCGCCGCGAGCCCGACCTGCGGCGCACGTGCCTCTACCAGGCGACGGTCTTCGGCGGCTTCCAGGCCGTGTGGACGGGCGTCGCGCTGTTGCTGACCGGCCCCGAGTACGGTCTCGGGGCGCAGGCGGTGGGCCTGCTGGCCCTGGTCAGCGCGGCCACCATGTTCTGCGCGCCGCTCACGGGACGGCAGGTGGACCGCCGCGGCTCCGAGCCGGTCGCCCTCGTCGTCATGCTCGGCACGCTCGCGTCCGCCGGCGTGCTCGCGTTCGGCGCGCTCGGCGGCGCGGCCGGGCTCGTGGCGCTCGCCGCCGGGACGCTGCTGCTGGACGTGGCGATGCAGTCCGGCACGATCGCGAACCAGGCCCGGATCTTCGCGCTGCGCCCGGACGCCCGCAGCCGGATCAACACCGCCTACATGACGTGCTCGTTCCTCGGCGGGAGCACCGGGTCCTGGCTCGGCGCCGCCGCGTACGGCCGGTTCGGCTGGACGGGCGTCTGCGCACTCCTGGCCGTCCTCGCGACCGTGGCGCTGGCCCGCCATCTCCTGCGCCGTCCCGGTGGGGCGCGGGAGACGCGAGAGGCGGCCGGGATCGTCGCGGGCAATGCGGAGGCAAAGTCCCGTTCTTGATCACGATTCTTTGCGACGGGCACGGTTTACGTCCGCATGACGCGAGGGTACTTACCGCAACGAGTTCGTGACTATGAGTGAATGAAAGATCATCGGGGCGGCAAAGCCCCAGGTGGAGATGCGGGAGGGGGCCCGGATGCGGCGTGGCGAGCGTGAGACCGGCCCGGCCCTCCCCCCGCGCGGCCCGGTCCGTACGGCCGAGGGCGTCCACGGCTCGTCCCCCCGCGGCAGGCGCCGTCCCCCAACGGGCGCCGCGACGGGGACGCCCGGCGGCACACCTCGGGTTCTCGGCCGTACCGGACCGGCCGGGCCGCCCGCGAACTCCCCCCTGACCTCCGGCCACTCCCGGGCCCCGGCGCCGCACACCCCCGCGGCACCGGCGTCCCCCACGGCCGGGCCAGCGGCATCCTCCAGCTGTGCCGCCGGCCCGGCCCCAGACATCCGGGCGCCGCGACGGCGCCCCCTCCCGCTCGCCGGACGGGTCCTCCGCCCGGCCCGGAGTGGAAAGGAGGTGGGAATCGGTCCTCAGCACGAACCGGCGTCACGCCGGTGAAACCAAGGCGGCCGGAACTCCGTCCGACCCCCGTCCCGGCCGCCTGCGCAGCACATCAAGGGATCGCTGCGGAGCCGGGCCCGTGGAGGCGCGAACGCCCCACGGGCCCGGTCACAGTTTCTTGCGCCAGACCTGCCCGTGGACCACGTCCCCGAAGCGCTGCGCCGGAGGCTCTTCCTCCTCCAGGACGAACCCGGCACGTTCGTAGACGCGGTGTGCTGGACGCTGGAGCGCCGTCGTCCACAGCATCATCTCGGTGTAGCCCGCGCCGGTGGCGAAGCGGACGCACTCGTCGACCAGCGCGGCCCCGACGCCCAGGCCGCGGGCCTCGGGCTCGACGTGCAGCAACCGGAGCTGCGCGACGTCGTCGTCGCGGCGGACGCAGAACACGCCGCCCACCCGGACGCCGCCGGATTCGGCGATCCACGCGTTCTCACGCTCCGGGTCGTGGTCGTGCACGTAGTCGGCGACGACCTTGGCGACGAGCGCCTCGTAGGTGCGGTCCCAGCCGCATTCGACGTCGTAGAGGGCGCCGTTGCGCTCCACCACCCAGCCGAGGTCGCCGGGCCGGAGCGGGCGCAGGACGACGTCGTCGCCGCGGCGCGGCCGGTCGCCGAGGACGTCGTGGATCGTGCGCATCGCGGCGAGGAGGCGCCCCCGGTCGGCGGCGGCCAGCCCGTCCAGCAGGCCGCGGATCTCGGTCACGGACCGCCCGTCCAGCATCGCGAAGACCTCCCGGCCGCGCGGGGTGAGCCGGACGACCTGGCGGCGGGCGTCGTCTGGGGAGCGCTCCCGCGCGACCAGCCCGTCGGCCTCGAACCGGGTGAGCAGCCGGCTGAGGTAGCCGGCGTCCAGGCCGAGGCCGCGGCGCAGGGCGAGGACCTCGGTGGCCTCCCGCTGCGCCAGCTCGAAGATGACCCGCGCCTCGGTCAGGGAGTACGGGGACCGGACGTGCCCCTCGCCGAGCAGGCCGATCACGCCGGTGTAGAACCGGTTGAACGCCCGGACCGTGCCGATGTCCCCCGCGGTCACCACCATGCCGCGCCTCCTAATGTTTGACTGAGTCAAACGTTACGCGACGGACGGGCCGGGTTTCCAGCCCGCAGAGGGACGGTCAGGCGCTGGCCTCCGCCTCCGCGCCCCGCAGCGCCCGCGCGTCATGGACGACCCGCCGCTCGACGAAGAAGGTCATCAGCGGCACGATGCCGCCCAGCACGATGAGCACCATCCGGCTCAGCGGCCAGCCGTTGCGCCGCCACAGGTCGTACGCGGCCAGCAGGTAGACCATGTAAAGGAAGCCGTGGACGGGCGCCACGATACCCGCCATGGCGGGCATGTCGGTCGGGCCGTACTTCAGGACCATGCCGATCGTCAGCAGCACCAGCAGCGTGCCGACCACCAGCGCCAGGATCCGGTACCGGGTCACCGCGCCTTCCACAGAACACACCTTTCATCGACGGCCCGCATGGCCGGGGCCTCGTATGCGGCGGGGTCAGCCGCGTCCGCCGCCCTGGGAGTTGAGCCGCGCGAGGTAGCGGTTGTAGGCCGCGAGCGCCGGGTCCTCTTCCTCCTGACGCCGGATGATCTCCCGCTTCACCTCGGCCTCGGCGGGCTCCTCGATCACCTTCGGCGCCGGGGCGACACCGGACCGCTCGTCGCGGATCATCTTGACCCACATCACGATCACGAACAGCGCGAAGATGGGCCATTCGAACGTGTAGGCCCAGCTACGGTCGTTGCCGCTCTGGGCCCGGTCGTACTGCCACCAGCCGAAGCCGAGGAACGTGCCGCACAGCACGATCGCGAGCACGTGCAGCCCGATCCAGCCAGGGGTGAGGAACCGTCGCACGCCCCGAGCCTACCCCCGCCCCCACATGCC
>NZ_VCKW01000120.1 GCF_005889715.1 Actinomadura soli | reverse complement strand
GTGCAGTATCTGGCATCTCCCTCCTCGCCCACCCGCCACCACCGGGCCGCATGTCGGAGTCCGTGCATCACTGCTCGCTGAGATGTTGCCTACCCTCAGATGCTGTTGGGCTGAATCCGTCGGAGGTGCCGTGGCGGCTTGGCGTTGGCAGTCTGCTGAAACTAGTCTCTTCATGAGACGAACGGTGATGTAGTTTCCTGAGCGCCTTGACGAGTGGAGGGTCAGCAAGTGAACAGTGACAAGCGCAGGGCGGTCGTGCTGCTGAGTGGCGGCCTGGACTCGACCACTGTCCTTGCGATCGCTCGCGACGAGGGCTATGAGACGCACGCGCTGAGCTTCCGGTATGGGCAGCGGCACACCGAGGAACTCGAGGCAGCTGAGAAGGTGGCGGTCGAGTTGGGGGCGACTCAGCATGTGATCGCGGACATCAACCTTGCCGTCTTCGGTGGATCCGCCTTGACTGATGACGCCCTTGACGTGCCGCACCATGACAGCGTGGAAGCCGTCTGTGTCGAGGAGATTCCGATCACTTACGTGCCCGCTCGTAACACCGTCTTCCTGTCGTTCGCGCTAGCCTGGGCGGAGACGCTCGGCTCCTCCGATGTCTTCATTGGCGTGAATGCGATGGACTATAGCGGGTACCCCGACTGCCGCCCCGAGTACATCGAAGCGTACGAGCGCATGGCCAATCTGGCTACGAAGGCGGGGGTCGAAGGTACCCAGCAGCTCAAAATCCACACGCCACTGATCGAACTCACCAAGGCCCAGACCATCCAGCGAGGACTCGAACTCGGGGTGGACTATTCGTGGACGCACAGTTGCTACGACCCGGTTGGCGGTCGTGCGTGCGAGACCTGTGACTCCTGCCTACTGCGCAGCCGAGGCTTTGCGGAGCTTGGCATGGTCGATCCGTCGTTCTCCTCAGCGAACGCCTAACCGCGGAGATGTACCGGGTCAAAGAGATCTTTTACACCCTCCAGGGCGAAGGTAGCCATGCAGGGCGGCCTTCTGTGTTTTGTCGGTTCACAAGTTGCAATCTGTGGACCGGTAGAGAGAAGGACCGCCATCGGGCCATTTGCCAGTTCTGCGACACCGATTTCGTCGGGACGGACGGCCCAGGCGGTGGACGATTCAGCAGCGCCGTTGATCTGGCCGCCGCGGTGGCCAAGACCTGGCAGGGGCAGACCCACCCGCGTAGCAGGCCGTACGTGGTATGTACGGGGGGCGAGCCGCTCCTGCAGTTGGATGCTGAAGCAGTCGATGCTCTGCATGCTGAGGGCTTCGAGGTTGCGATCGAGACCAATGGAACACGGTCGGCACCTGACGGGATCGACTGGATCTGTGTGAGCCCGAAGGCTGGAACAGAGTTGGTTTTGACGTCCGGGCATGATCTGAAGTTGGTCTACCCGCAGATGGGTGCGGAGCCGGAACGCTTTGAAGATCTCGACTTCGATCGTTTTCTATTGCAGCCGATGGACGGGGCTGATCTGGTTGCCAACACGCACGCTGCGGTCAAGTACTGCCTCGAGCACCCTCAGTGGCACTTGAGTGTCCAGACACACAAGACTCTGGGAATTCGATAATGGAGATCTTTTGCGAATTCACGTTCGAGGCAGCGCATCGGCTCCCGAACGTGCCTGAAGGCCACAAGTGCGCGAGGCTCCATGGGCATAGTTACCGCGTAGAAGTTCACGTGATCGGTGATGTCGACCCTGACATGGGCTGGCTCGTGGACTTCGCTGAGATCAAGGCAGCGTTCAAACCGATTCAGGGCCAACTTGACCATTATTATCTCAACGAGGTCTCAGGGCTCGAGAACCCGACCAGCGAAGTTCTCGCCAAGTGGATTTGGGACCGCCTGATCGACCAACTCCCGCTTTCGGCAATCATGGTGCGCGAAACATGCACCTCGGGCTGCATCTACCGGGGGGACAGGTGACGCTCGAAGACGTGCAGGCGAGTGCCGACTCGCGAGGGATTCCGTTGGATGAGGTCGGGATCGAGGGTCTCCGCTACCCGATTCTGGTAGCGGACTGTCAGGGCGCCAAGCGAGAGACTGTCGCCACGGTGGCGATGTCGGTGAGCCTGGAACCCGAGGCTAAGGGAGCGCACCTTAGCCGCTTTATCGAAGTGCTCCACGGCTCCAGAGACCAGTTGAGTCCTCAGAACGTGACCAGGATTGCCGACGAACTCCGCCAGCGCATGGGGAGTTCCTCCGCTCGTGTGGGCATGTCGTTTCCGTACTTCCTGGAACGGGAGGCACCAGTAACCCGGGCTCGCGCGTACGTCGAGTACACCTGCGCGGTGACCGCTTCCAGCGAGGCTCGCGGCAGTTCGATGGTCCTGAGCGTAGAGGTGCCCGTTACAAGCGTCTGCCCCTGCAGCAAGGCCATCAGCGATCGTGGCGCGCACAATCAGCGTGGCCACATCACCATCGACGTCAGACCTGTGCAGCATCCGACCGATCTTTGGTTCGATGAACTCATCGATGTCGCCGAGGCCGCCGCCTCGTCGCCTGTCTATGCGTTGCTGAAGCGGCCCGATGAACGGTATGTGACCATGGCCGGCTACGACAATCCGGTCTTCGTCGAGGACATGGTCCGCACCGTCGCACAGTCGCTCGATGGCTGGGACCGGATCCGGTCGTACCGCGTGCGAGCGATCAACGATGAGAGCATTCACAACCACGCGGCCTTCGCCGCGGTTTCCTGGCGGTCCCCGGCCGGGAAGGCTGCGGGATGATCGAGGAGGCCAGCCGGTCTCAGCCGACCGTGCATGTGGTGGTCACCTGTGCCAACCGGAAACGGCACACGCCATCCCAGCGTCTTCAGCTAAGTGATCTCAAGGGTGACGATGTCGCCGATCGCTCTGCTCGATGGGTGCACCGGCTGTCCGCCGAGTCCCCCGTAATAGCAGCCAGCCAGATGTATGCGGGCGAGCACTGGCAAGCGGCCAAGACTTTGTCAGCGACGGTCCCGGGATCGACTCTCTGGGTTTGCTCGGCCGGCTACGGCCTCATACCTGTGGAGGCACGGATCGCCTCCTACGCTGCCACGTTTGCTCTCGGTCAGGAGGACTCAGCCGCCACCGACGTAGAGGGAATGCGTCAATGGTGGATGGGGCTGGCGGCGTGGGCAGGCCCGCAGCCCGGGCAGCCGCGCTCTTTCACCGAACTTGCCAAGCAATACGCCGATTCGGTTATCGTCGCCGTGCTGTCCGAGGCCTACCTGCGAGCGTGCTCCGACGATCTGCGTGAGGCAGCTTCCCTCTTGAGCGACAGTGGCAACCTCTCGATCATCGGTCCGGCCGGAAAGTGCCGAGAGGTTGACGACCTCATCGTCCCCGTTACCGCAGCGCTCAGACCAGCTGTCGGCGGGAGCCTCCTGTCGCTCAACGTCCGCGCAGCGGCCAATGTCCTTGCCTCTGCGCGCGACAGGGGAGCTCCCTTCAGCCGTTCAAACCTCGCCGGGTTGATGGCGCAAGCCACTGCCACCGCCCCACAGGAAAAGGGACGGCGCCCCCCGGGGACCAGGCTCACCGATGATGAGGTCCGCAGCTACATACGCAGCTCGCTAGAGCTGGGCCCTGCCTCAGCAACGCGCCTGTTGCGACAACTGCGTGCTTCTGGTCAGTCGTGTGAGCAGGCACGGTTTAAAGCACTCTTCGACGAGGTTTCCTCTTCGGGAGGGCTGTTCTGATGGCGCCTCGCAGCAAGACTCCCACTACCGAGGTTCGCGCACTGCGGATCGTCCAAGCGGACAACTACCCCCTCTACGTCTTCATGCTGCGCGCCCAGGAGGTCCTGCAGTTCGCAGACATCTCCCGGGTCAGCCGAGACGAAGCCGGGAAACTGATCGGCTACCAGCGCCCGCAAGTGCGCAAGCACATCCAGGAGATCGTTGACTACCTGGACAGCGAAGCGCCGATCCTGCCCAACCCCATCATCATGGCCCTGTCCTCGCAGGTGCGCTTCAGAAGCACCCGCGGAGGAAACCGCACCCGGGACGACGGTGTCTCAGACACAGGCCGGCTCACCATCCCGCTGCCACAGGAGGGCAAGCCCAAGCCCGCCTGGATCGTAGACGGGCAGCAACGTGCACTTGCGCTGGCCAAGGCACAGCGCCAGGACTTCCCCGTCCCCGTCATGGCCTTCGTGGCTGACACCGTCAAACTCCAGCGCGACCAGTTCGTGCGGATCAACAACACCAAGCCCCTTCCCCGTGGCCTGGTGACCGAACTCCTGCCTGAGGTGGATAGTCCACTGCCGCCTCGACTGCAGATCCAGAAGGCCCCATCGAGGCTCTGCGACGTCCTGAACACCAACGAGAAGTCACCATTCTTCGGGATGATCAAGAGGCCCTCCACGGCGGGTAGCAAGCAACCGGGCGCTGTCATCACCGACACCAGCATCGTAGAAATGATCAAGGAAAGCCTGACATCGCCGGCGGGCTGCCTCTTCCCGTACCGGGACCTTGGCAAGAACGAGACGGACTTCGACGGCATCGTCCAGGCGCTGACGATCTACTGGTCGGCCGTCCGCGACACCTTCCCCGATGCATGGGGCAAGCCGCCAGAGAAGAGCCGCCTCATGCACGGCGCCGGAATCCGGGCTATGGGGCGCCTCATGGACCGGATCTACGGGGCCATCGACGCGATACGGGCAGACGCGCCAGAACTCGTCCGCCAGCACCTCTTCCTGGTCGCCCCGCGGTGCCGATGGACCTCAGGCTCCTGGGAAGAACTCGGGCACCGCTGGAACGAAATCGAGAACACACCCAGGCAGGTGACGGAGCTCTCCAACTACCTGATCCGCGTCTACCAGAACGCTCGCAGGGAGCTCCCGTGAAGTTCTATTTCCCAGACAGCCAGGACCAAGTCAGCCCGACATACGACTTCCTCAATGAGGAGTATTCCCCGTATCGGGTACGGCAGCGCGACGACAAGTACGCTCACGAGGTTCTGGAACCCCGGCCCTACGACGGGATATTGGTCAGCAAGGCAATTGTCGACGGCTCTGTCAAGGGTTCCGGAAAATACTCCATGCCGCAGCGGGAGCGGCTCTACCGGTTTGGCGTTAAAAAATTCTTCAGGCTGCCCGAAGGTGTCGCGACGCTGGGCGACTGCGGCGCCTTCAACTATGTTGACGAAGAAGAGCCCCCCTACAAGGTAGATGAGGTCCTCGACTTTTATGAAGGATGCGGCTTCGACTCCGGCATCAGCATCGATCACGTTATCTTCGGCTATGACCCAAAAGTTTCCGATGCCGACGTGACCCCGGCTTGGGCCGAGCGCCGGGAGATCTCCCTCCGGTACGCACGAGACTTCCTTGAGAGCGTTCAGGTCCGACGAAGCAACATCGAACCCGTCGGAGCCGCCCAGGGATGGAGTCCAGCAAGCTATGCCGAGAGCGTCCGGCAACTTCAGGAGTTCGGATACAAGCGAATTGCTCTCGGAGGCATGGTCTCGCTAAAAACGAATGACATTCTGGCATGCCTAAGAGAGATCGATACCGTGCGCCATGAAGATACGGGGCTCCACCTGCTGGGAATCACCCGTGTGGGCTCAATCGAGGAGTTTGCCCAGTTCGGGGTCACCAGTTTCGACAGCACCGCGCCGTTCCGTCAGTCGTTCATGGACGACCGTAACAACTACCACACTCCCGAGGAGAACTACACAGCAATCCGAGTACCCCAGGCGGACAGCAACCCAGCACTCAAGCGCAGAATCCTGTCCGGCGCGGTCTCACAGAGCCTCGTCAAGACCGCGGAACGGGAGTGCCTTAAACGGCTCCGCGACTATGATCGAGGCTCAGTTGAACTGGAAGAAGTAATCGAGATCCTGGCTGAGTACGAGAAACTCGTCGAACCGGACAAGAAGAGTCGAATTCCTGCCTACGAGCGCACCCTCAAAAAGATGCCATGGAAGGCGTGTAAATGCACTCTCTGTAGCAAGTATGGCATCGAGATCATGATCTTCCGAGGAACCGAGCGCAATAAAGGCCGGGGCTTCCATAATCTTGCCATCTTTAACGGCAAGATTCGCCACATTGTTCAATCGCCTACAGGGGAGAACTGATGGCAGATCGCTACATGCTCCGACTTCCCGCACTCGAGGTCCGGCAGGGTTCTCGCTTCATCTACTGCTTTGCGTTGGATGGCAAGCGGTTGCACGACTTCACAGCGGTCTCCCGCATCAGGCGCGACAGCCAGGAGCAACTTCACGGCTATCAACGGCCAGAGGTCGCGAATCACATCCGCGCGATCAAGCGCTACCTGGAATCAGGCGACGCAATACTCCCCAACGCCATCGTGCTCGCCTTCGACAGCCGGGTCAGCTTCGAGCCCGCCCCGCTTCCACAAAGCGACCAGGCCTCCCGGGCCAACTACTCCACTCCGGGCGAATTGATCATTCCTGTGGACGAGACCCTGGCTGACGAAGACAAGCCGGCGTGGCTCGTGGACGGGCAGCAGCGAAGCGCCGCGATCAGGGAGGCTGACATCGGGGAGTTCCCGGTTGCCGCCGTGGGGTTCATCGCCGATGACGAGACTGAGCAGCGTGCCCAGTTCATCCTCGTGAACAACACCAAGCCACTTCCTAAGGGCCTAATCCACGAACTGCTGCCGGACACCAAGGGACACCTTCCTCCCTCGTACGCCCGACGACAACTTCCCGCAGAGGTCATGACCCGGCTTAACGGTATGTTCCGTGGACCGTTCTACCGGGCGATCGCGACGCCGACATCGGCCCGGGGATACATCAAGGACAACAGTATCTTGAAGATGATCGAGCACAGCCTCTACGAGGGTGCCCTCTACCAGTACAGGGATCCCTCTGATGGTTCAGGCGACGTCGACCAGATGCTGCTGCACCTAAACACGTACTGGGGGATTGTGCAGGAAATGTTCCCCGAGGCATGGGTGTTGCCTCCCAGGCAATCCAGGCTTACACACGGGGTGGGAATCCAGGCCATGGGTTTCGTCATGGACCGTCTGACCGAGCATCTTCCCGCTCATAACGTTGGCACTCACGTCGTCGTCGAGGCGCTGGAGCGCATCAAACATGCTGCCGCCTGGACCTCAGGCAGCTGGAATTTCGGAGACGGTGAAGAGCGCAAATGGAATAGCCTTCAAAATACTCCAAGCGATGTCAGATACCTGACCAACGGCTTGATCCGCGTCGTCGATCAGGAGATCCTCTTCTGAAGGGACGTGACTGACCAGCCAATTTCACCTACGCTTGCACAGGAGAGATTCGCGTCAGTTCACTGGATTGCTTCCTTCCTCGATGAAGGACCCGGAAAAGCTCGCCATCTGTGAAGCAAGAGTAAATTGGAAGGCGATGGCGGGATGTAGTTATCTATGTCCAATCCATTTTCGGTCTTGGAACTGTGGTGGTAACTGGGCTCGCAAGTTGACTGACGCTGGTGATGTGTGACGATGGGCGCAGGTCTGAGTGGTATCAAGGCTTAAATCGCCTCGTTCTCAGGCTGTTCATCGCTGCTCGAACTAGATCTTCAATTGTAGATCGCGGCTACTGCGGTCCATCGTCGAGTGCGGCAGCACATGCGAGGTGCTTAGGACAGTGAGGCTTACGTATTCGGCTTTCTTCGACCTCGTACGCCATGCCAGTCACAGGAGTGCGACATTCAGCAACGGTCTACAACAGTAGGAGTGACCTTTCAACTGAAGGGCTAGGCTCCGGTGCCTGACAGATGTTGTTCGAGGGCTTGCATGAAGCCGCTGACGCCTTGTCCCTGCGGCAGGATTTGGCGATCGCGTGGTCGTGCTGCGTCGATTGCGGCTGTTGCGGCGTGGGTGGCGTGTTTCGTGTCGACGATGAGGTAGTCCGCGCGGGTGGCCAGTGCGCGTAGGGCGGCGGTGGAGACTTCGTCGGAGTTTCCGACGACGGCGCGAGGGGTGCAGAGCAGGGACAGCCGGTTTCTCAGAGTTGCTTCTGCTTTGGGCAGGAGGGAGTAGATGCCGATGGTGGTGCCGTTGAGCCGGTTCCAGACCGTGTCGGTGTCGTCTGGTGCTTCCTGTGGAAACTGGTCGCCGAGGCCAACTTCCTTTGCCAGGTCTGTCAATTCGGAATGTTGACGGGGGCTGAGGCGTTGCCAGAAGTCTCGGCTCTTGCCGAGGACCTCGGCGATCGCTGCGGATCTGCCATCGGGGGACGGGGAGGGCGCTTCGAGCAGGATGTCCAGCAGGGAGATGGCCCAGTCGATCGCGGCCGGAGACGATATTTTCCGCCACAGGGAAAGCGCATGGTTGAGCGTTTTTCGGTATCGGTCTTCTTCCAGGCCGCTTTCGAGTAGCTTCTTGATGAGGAAAAGATAGGCGTCGCGTACGGGGGAACTGAGGTTGTGTTGTTCCTCGAGTACGAGCAGGACGGCGGAGGAGAAGTCGTCGCCCCGCCGGCTCTCAGCGGCGTTGGCTGATTCTTCGCAGAGAACGTCGAGGGCGGCGATGATCTGATTCTGGTTCGTCCCCGTCCAGGCGCCGAGGATCCCGTCGGCTGCTGTGGTGATTTCTGCAGCTGATAGCGCTCGCAGGTCTGCCCAGCGGTGGCGTTGCGCGCGTAGTATCTGCGCTGCGTCGGCCCACGGCAGGTCCTTACCGACTTTGGAGCACCATTCCGTCCAACTGTGGCATGAGCCGTCGACCATACGATGCAGGTCGGTGATGTCTCGCCGAAGCCGCCTTTGCGGCACGAGTTCCTGTTCGTCGATGAAGCCTTTGACTACGGCTAGGACTGCGGCTGCCTCGGCGGCTTCTTGGGTGTCAAGTACCGCCTGCACGGCCCAGTCGGCGTCCGCTGGCGCTGGCGAATCGATGAACGCTTGCACGACGGCGCCGTATTGCCCCTGGTCGTAGAGGTCCTCGATACTGGCTGGAGGCTGCGACTGGGATAGTGCTGGAGTTTCTCCTTGCTCGGCCAGGCGCTGTAGTCGTTCGCGGTCCGCGGAGGTGGTGCCGGGCGCACTGAGTAGGCGGGCCAACCGGCCGCTGTCGCCTTGGGCCCGCGCGACCACTGCCGTCAACGAGCGCGCTTCCCCGGAGGCGGGGACGTCTATGGCGTTGAGGAGTGTCCCGTAACGAGAGTGCAGTTCCTGCTCTTGGTAGATGCTGCTGGCGGATTGTCCTGCGGCGCAGCGGCTGACCACGTCGGTGTGCCAGACCATGGCCAGCAGAATCTCGTTGACGGCCCGAGGACGCCGAGCGCGCAGCATGTCTTGCAGGTAGGGAAGGCGACGCAACTCTTCCCAGCGTTGGAGGCTTCCCAGCAGTTCGACGGCGAGGAATCTGAGGTTCTCGGCGCTGAGACGTCCGGTCAGGCGCAGGCTGTCCAAAGCCGTCTGTGCGGCGTCGCCGTTCTCCGACAGCAGCGAGAGCCTGAAGTCGCGGAGCAGTTCGGTGTGCGAGGGGCGGGTGGGACGTGCGCGCACTTCCTTGGTTCCCAGAGCGGCGATTGCGTCCTCGAGACGGGCCAGCATTTTAGTCGGTGCAGCCTGGGTCCGGCGGACGAGGGAGAGTCTGGTGATACCCGCCGTGTCGAGGGCGTGATCGGCATCATAGGCGGCCGGGGATAGTGCGGCGGGTTCGATGATCGCGAACGCCGGTCCCAAGAACGCTTCCAGTACTTCCTGGCCGTGGCGCTGGCCTTCGCGGTTCTTGGAGATCAGGTAGAACCCGGCCGGAGTGCGTTCCAGGGGAACGATGAGCCAGTCGATCTTCCCTGCGGCCCAGGTGCTGAATTGAGTGTCGAAGAGGACCTCGACGCGTTCCTTCAGTGCTTGGAAGCGCCTAGTGTCTCCCATGGCGGCCCGCAGTATGTCCTGCAGCGTTGCGTCGTCGCTCACAGGCGCCCTCCAAAACGGTCGTAGGCGTCCATCCTGGCTTGCGCGACGTAGTCGGCCTCGGTCCGCAACTCCACTTGTTCTTCGCGTATATGGATTCCGTTGTAGGTGATGTTCATGCTGCCCGCGAGGGCATAGGTGTCCGACGTCAGCGACTTGGTGTGCAGCCTTCCCGTCGGGTCCGTTTTGATCGTGATGTTGGCAGTGACGTTGAGGTCGCGGGCCAGGACCGTCAGACGGCGTTTGAAGGCATCGTTATGGGGGTCATTGGTGGTTGCGACGACGATCTGCGTGCCTTCGGCGGCCATGGTGACGAGGACCTCGGTGATGCGGGCGGGCTGTCGGCCGAAGGGAGCCAGGGCGGGGAAATTTCCGGTGGTGTTGTCCATGACGCCGACGTCGGAGATCCATGGGGAGACCAGCCACAGGCAGGTGCCCGGATAGCACAGCTCGATGGCGAAGAGCGCGCCGAGCAGGTCCAGGACCTCGTGGGAGCTGCGGGCGCTTGATTTGCGGATCACCCGGTTCATGGCCGTCCACCGTCCAGCCCGGTTCCGCCCGAGAGTGCCGGGCGCTGCGGGCATGGCATTGAGCGAGCCGTGGGCACGCCGGCGTGAGGGACGAGGGGGCGGCCTGTCTCGGACTCGCTGCGTGAGCGGGGCATCAGACGGCCTCTCTGAGTAGAACGCGGACCTCGGCGTGCTGGTCGGTGGTGCGGGCTCCGACCACAACGGGATGGCACAGCAGTGTGCCGACCTCGATCGGGCGGGTCTGCAAATCCAAGATCGCGGTCTGCAGGGTGGCCCGGTCGGCAACGGGAACCGACAGGATCGCCTCTCCCGAATCACGAAGCAGGTCGTGCACGGCATCGCGCTGGTCGTCGTCCCAGGGGACGATGGTGCGGGTGGGCGGGCGCAGGTTCACAAACGGCCGCAGCATCGCGATCGAGGCGCGCAGGGTGCGGGAGTAGGGGTTGTAGGACAGATCCGCTTGGGCGGTGTCACCCCAGGGCCACAGGACGTTGGCCACGGCACGGGCGCGGTGGGATGTGGACGCGTTCGCGGGCAGGCGCAGCAGGTCGTCGAGGCCGGTGCTGTCTTGATCGGCGATCAGCGCGCCCAGGGTTCTGGCGCTGACAGCGAACCGGGTGTCCGCAACGACCTGTTCTCGCCGTTGCAGCCATGAGCGGACCGCGGCGGCCAGGTCGGGGTGGGCGCCGGGGCCTGCGATACGGGTGCTCAGTGCGGAGCGGGCTGGTCCGCCGAGTGCGAAGCCGCTGTTGAGGGCGACCTGGTTCAGGTGCTGCACGGCGATATCGGCGGCTCCGTGGCCATCGGCCCAGGAGGAGCGAAGGTCAGACAGCGCGGTGTGGACTTCGTAGGCGTCTGTGCCCAACAGGGCGGCCAGTTCGCTGTCCATGGTCTCGATCGAGGACGGGCTGAGCGCGTCGTCCAGGGCACGGGTGAGCGCTTCGGGATCCTTGGCCAGGGCGCGGACCAGGGCTTCGATCTGCCCGATTCCGCCTGGGGACTGTTCGGAGATCCAAAAGGTGTCGTCGCGGTCGGGGGACAGGTCGATCATGAGGTTGTCGGGATCGACGCCGGGTGTCAGCGTGGTGAGCGCGGCCAGTGTCAGGTGCGCGGCGGACAGGGTGTAGCGCGCGCGCCACCAAGCCCGCCATGCGGGCGAGCGTTCGTCGCTGTCGGCCTCTTGCGCCGCGGCGAGTGTGGCCGACTGCACTTGGGGGTCTTGGCACCAGTCGACCCAGGACCGTTCGCCAGGGCCGGTGGCCGATGCGGTGCCAGTGATCAACCCCAGCGTGGTCGCCGCCCGGGTCAGCTGGCGGGCGATATTGTCCTGCTCGAGTTTCTGTCCTTGCAGGTGCGCGGTGGTCAGGGTCAGCATCGCGACCTCGGTCAGGGAGGTGCGGTCCAACGACGTCATCGCTGCGGGGAGTTCGGCCTCGGCGACGAGGTAGTGCTGCAGCCTCTGTACGCGCTCGTCGGGGTCGGGCGCTGGAAGTTCGTCGGGGAGTTGGACGCGGGCGTGGAGCGCATCGCAGTGCACTTCGACCCCGAGAGCGGCCGAGCGCCAGCCGTCGGGGGTCTCGACACCGAAGTCAAGGTGGACCGGCTGCGGGGTGGGGGCCCACAGGGTTCCGTTGGCGGCTTGGGCATAGCGCAAGACCTGGACGCCGCCGCCTTGGATGTGCAGATGCGCGGTTATCTGGGGGATGAGGGTCTGGATTGCGTGGGCGATGTGCAGCGGAGTGCCTGCGCCCAGCGCCGTGGCGTAGAATTGCCAGTCCATCTGCACCGACGAGGCGTCGCGGACAGATGCCTCGACCGGTTCCAGGACGGCTGCCGTCGGCGTGTAGACCGTGATGGGGTCCGCGCCCTCGTCGATGACATCGACCAGTGCGGCGCGGTAGGCCCGCTGGATGTCTATGCGGTGATCGCGGGCACGGGCGGAGCCACCTGCGGGAGCGGTGCCGGAGGGGGCCGGTAGGGAGATCCAGTGCCGCTTGTTGGTGGCCGAGATCCCAAAATGCCGGCTGACGTTGCCCGGGCAGAACTCGCGGAGGGCGCGCAGCGCGGGCAGACTCTCGAAGCGGATCCGGTTCTGCTGGCCTGGCACGGCCAGTTCCACATCCGGAACCAGCAAGTCGTCGAACAAGTTGCCGGGGATGAATTGCCGCAAGGGAGTGCGGGTCTGCAGGCTGGTGTCGCCACGCTGAGGTAGTTCTCCCGCCCACTGGTCGCGCAGTCGCCGCCGGATGGTGGGGACCACTGCCGACAGCAACGCACGCGGAGGATCCCACAGCAGGCTGTCGACCAGCGATTCGGCCATGGCCGCACCCTTGGCGCGCAATCCCAGGGCCCGGCCCAGATAGCGGCGGAGCCGTTCCCGTTCAGGTCCGAGATGCAGCAACTGCGTCAGCAGGTCAGCAATCTTGTCTTGGCGCTCTTTGGTCTGTTCCTTCCGGGATTGGTTGTTGGGGTAGAGCAAGGCTGCCGGACCGGACAGGTCAGTCCAGGTGGATGCGCCGGCGTAACCCAACTCCTGGGCCAGCCAGTCCATCAGCGCGTACACCGCCTGAATGCGCAGCACGTACATGTTGTCCAGCGGCAGGTTGCGCGGGGGGAGTTCGGGGTCGAACAGCGCCTCGTAGGACTCCCATGCCTGCCGGTCGCGTCCCCAGTCGCTCAGGACGACCGCCGTCCAGGGGCGGGTACGGGGGTTGCGTCCCGCGCGTCCCTTGCGCTGGAGGAACTGTGCGGGGTCGTGCGGTGCTTTGTGCTGCAGTACCGCGCCGACCCGGTCGTCGTCGAATCCCACTTCCAGGGTGGCGGTGGCGATGACCAGTTGAGCGTCGGCCTCGATGCCACGGTCTTGGGAGGAGGTCCGGTCCAGGCGCAGCGAGCGGTCTGCTTCGACGCCGTACCCGAGTTGCTCGGGCAGCCACCACCACTGTCCGTCGAGGTCGCGATCGTCAGCGGGCTCTTGGCGAGTTTGCGCCTGGCGCTGCTGCCGTTGGGCGCGCAGGTGCGCCAGGGTCACAACTCGCCTGTCGCGACGCTGCTGGCCCGGCCAGGACCAGCCCTCAGCGTCCAGCAAGTCCCAGAACAGCCGGTTGGTGCTGTCCAGTTTGTCGGTGAAGGCGAACAGCCTGCTGCCGAAGACGCCTTCGGAGGATGGCGGGGGGTTGAAGGGGTCGTCGGTCATGGAGTCCAGGCAACGCGCCAGCGCCATGCACGCCTGGATGCTGGTGGACATCGTTCCGGTTCGAGAGTGGGGGTCGTGGCGCAGCGCGAGCAGGTATTCGGCGCCTGATTCGTGCAACTCTTCGGGGCGGGGCTGGACGACGGTAACGACACCTGGGGACAGGCCGACCAGTTGGGCGAAGAACTCCCCGGCGTTGCGCAGGGTGGCCGACAACCCCACCCAGACCGGCGGATGCCCCAGTGCGTGGGTCAGGCGACGCAGCAGGATCGCGTTGTTGGCGCCCGTGGAGCCTTCGTAGGTGTGGACCTCGTCGAGCAGGACCGCGGCCAGGGATGCCGGACGCACCCCGAACGCCTTCAAGTTGCCGGGGGCCGACAGTTGGCGGTTAAGGGATTCGGTGGTGCTCAGCATGAGGCTGGCGGGGTTGCTGCGTGCGCTCTGACGGGTCAGCCGGAGCAGGCCGCCGGCCACCTCGGAGCCGCAGGACGGCGCTGTGCACACCAGCCGTTCCCGGTTGGCGTCCAGGTCGGCGATGCGCCAGATCATCTCGGCGTTGCAGTCCAGGCAGCGGAGATAGGGGCAGGCGAAACCCTCGGGGCGCGTGCTCCACTCGCGTGCCTCGCCCCGGCGCACCGACTGAAGCGAAGAGGGGGTCTGGCCGAACCAGGTGGCCACGCTGAGGTGGGAGGCATTGCCCGCGCCGACGGCGCGCAGGCGCCGCACGTAGCCCAGGAGCGTCCGCAACTGGTCCTTGAGCAGTTCGTTACGCGGATACAGCGCCAGGACCCGGGTATGGGCGGCGCCGCTGGCGGGGGACTGCTCGGCCAGCCAGGACAGCAGCGGGAGATAGAAGGCGAGGGTCTTACCGCTGCCGGTACCGGCGGTCACCATGACCCCGCCGGGCGGGTCCGCGCGGTCGGGACGGCCGCTGCGCTGTTTGCCGGCCAGCGATTCCAGGATCGTGGTGATGCTGCGTTGCTGGAACCCAGAGAACTCGGCTGGTGCCAGTTCACGTGCGGCTGCGATGCCGGCCGGGCCGAGCAGGTGGCTGATTGCGTTGAGGACTGTGTTGCGGGGCAGGTCGCGCTCAGGGCGCCGCCGAGGGCGGTGCAGGTAGCGATAGTCCAGGACCAGGGGCCGGCCTTCGGTGACGCGTTGCTGGCGGAACGCCTGCTTCAAGGTGGCCAGCAGGCGCAACGTTTCGGCGCTGCGTGACCGGTAGCCGCCCTGGGGGGTGCGGACCACCACCATCGAGGTGGTGAGATCGCTGAGCAACTGCGAGGCGCTGCCATATTCGGACAGGACCGCGAGCAGTTCGTTCTCCGTCCATTGGGCGCCTACCGCTCCCCAGGACAGCAGTTGGGCTTCTTGCAGTTCGATCTGCGTCAGTGCTTCAAGCGCATCGTCATTCATGTGGGCCTCCCGCGGGCGCTCCCGTGACGATCTTGAAGTTGAGGGCGACGTCCTGGTCTTGGAGCCATGCCAGAACCTGGCTGTCGAGTAGATCCAGTGGAGCGCCTCCACGTGCCGCCGCCGACACAAAGTCCCTGACGCCTGCGGGCAGTTGCTCTCTCAGGTGTGCGAAGCGCGCGTCGGCCTGGTCCAGGAGTTGCAGGTCCTGTTCGGTGGGCAACCGGCCACCGAGTCTGATGAGCGGGGCGAGGGCTTCATCGAGTTGCTGTGCGGCAGCGGCGATGTCGGTGGCTCCACCGAGCGCGCTCATCAACTCGCGCAGTTCGTGTGCGTCTCCAGTGCGGTCGCGCAGGTATTGCTTCCAGGCTGACTGGGCGGCGTTGTTTAGGGCGGCGGTTCGCTCGCGGACCGCCCGTGTGGCGGCGCTCAGCGCCCGGGCTTGCAGTGACTGCTGCGCAGCGTCCAGGAAGGTTAGAACCTGGTCGTCGATGGCGGGGGGCCGCCACCAGGCGCTACCGTCCAGTTCGGCGGCCTTGCGGACCTTGGCCAGCAGGGGCAGAGCTTCGTCGAGTTCCCGGGCGGCGTCCTGAAGGGCATCCATGTGCCTTTGGGCCTGCACGGCGTCGGTGGCTGTTTCGACGGCCTGGCGCGTCTGGGCGATCCAGGTGGTGGTGCCCTCACTCATCGGTCGGCCCCCCCATCGTCTTCAGTGCCTCAAGATGTTGTCTGGCCTGGGCCAGCTTTTGCCGCACGTCTTGCTGTAGTTGGTCGTGGTTGCTGCTGAGGCTGCTGCTGCGTTGGGCCTCATCACGTGTGCTGGCCATAGCCCGCTGGATGGTGGCCAGCGCGTCGGCGCCGGCGACCGCCCACCGCGCCCACGACTGGATCATGACGGCCTCAGCTATCTGATCTTGCGCTTGGGTCGGATCGTACGGTTGACCAGGGGCGCTGTGCAGGGGCACGTGCGAGGGGAGGCCTTCAAGGATGTTCAGGGCCTGGTCGAAGATATGCCATCCGTCCGCAGGGCGGAAAAGGCGGCCGCTGTTCAGGGCCCGGGTCCCCGCTTCACGTGCGGCCCGTGCCACCGTTCGCGGTTCCTGTCCTTCCAGCCCGGTCCTCAGCACGTCGAGTGCGGCTGCGGCCTCGCGCAGTTGCTCTGCCGCCGCCGTCTCGACGGTCTCCAGCAGGTCCTTGGCCGAGGTGGCCAGTGTCGGCTCCACCTCGCTGAAGGTGTCTGACACTTGACGCAAGAAGGCGCCGGGGGCTCGCAGTGCCTGGTGAAGTCCTTGCTGCAGCGCGGCGATGTCGACCAGTTCCGGCGCGCCGGTGTCACCCTGGCGGGCCGCGGCGAACGACCCGACCAACTCGGCCGTCCGGCCGGAGTGCAGGATGCGCCGGGCTTGCCGATCTGCGGCGTCCCACGCTGGTGTAGCGGGCACGTCCGATCCCGTCGGCGTCGCGAGGGGCCGGTGTGCCAGTACTTGGTGGACGTGCTGGATGGATGCAGAGGGGGCACCTGTGGCAAGTAGGGCGATGGCGTGCACTCCCAGGGCCGAACCGGCCAAGTCGCGGCGGGCGACCCGTTCCAGGAAGATCGTGCGGACGTGTTCGGCCCAGGCGTCGAGTTGGCATTCCAGGGTGATCATGAGGTCGACGGGGCGCTGTCCCTGCGGCCAGGGCCATCGCCCGCCTTCGGGGTTCCAGTGACCGTGGTCGTGGAACCATCGGGCAGCAGCCAGGACTTTGACGGCGTCGCTGGTGCGCTCGATGTCGAAACGCACTCGGTTTGGTCCTGGGCCGCGGCCGCGGGCTCCCTTGATATCGAAGGACGGGCGGCTGAAGAGTTCGCCCAGGATCCTTGATCCTTCACCTGTGGCCGTATGGATTAGGTCTTCGTCCAGGTTGAGTCGTGCCGAGACGAGGTGGAACAGAATGTTGCGGTAGGTGTCCGCCTCGTCGTCAGGTAGACGCTTCCCGTTCTGCCACTGAAAGACGAGCGGGAGCGGGCTCTCCTCGACGGGGGGAGCGGGGTCTTTCCGCTTGTCATTCGGCTTGGGCTTGATCGGGGTTTTGTGGGTGCGCGTGTCCAGCGTGAAGGCTTCGAATATCGTGGCGTCGACTGGCTCCTCGTCTCCCCACAGAACCAGCATCCGGTAGAGGCGATCCGCGTCCCTTTCTGCGTAGCCCTCCAGCACCACGTCTTTGGCGCGCTGCACCCTGAAATCGAAGCGGTCTTTCACTCGCTCATCTGGATAGGTGCCGCGTTTGATGTGCGGGTCAGCCTCGGCCAGCGTGTCGGACATGCATGAGTCGATGATCGATCGAGGTGTGGGTTCTGGGCCGCAGGCCTCGAGGGAGCGGCGTAGTGCGATGCTGTTGTAGGGGTAGAGCCCTACCCGGCCCAGTTCCGGGACGTCGATCGCCCCGAAGGAGCTATGGCACTCATCTTTGAACTGGCAGGCATTGCCGTCGTTTCTCGTGTCGCAGGCGTTGGGTATCCACTCGCTGCTGGTGGATCCTTCCCTCGCCCAAGCGTCCTCGACGTCTGCGCGCCCCACCCGCGTCAGGTTGAGGTAGCGGGCGACGAATGTCTCGTGGTCGGCGAGGGCTGTTGTTTTGACCGCGAACCGGTGGGTGATGCGCGTCTGGACCGTCTCGGGCAGAGACCAGTATGGGGCGTCCGTCACTGCGAAAACGATCCGCAGGGGCGTCAGGTCGGGGCCAGGGGCTGTGGCGAACTGGTCGTAGAGTTCTCCGTCGATGAGGCCGAACTGGGCCAGGTCCTCAAAAAGCAGGACCAGTTCTTTGCCTTGGCTACGCAGCAGTGTGCGGGAGCTGCGGAAGAGTTCGTCGAGTGTCAGTCCGCTGGTCTTATTGCGAATGCCCAGGACCTTGGGGACCGCCTGGCGCAGGGCCTCGTCGAGCAAGGCCAGTGCCGGCTTGGGGTCCTGTTTGACAGCGAGCCATCGCTCTCTGAGATCTTGGTTGGCTGCAAGGGCTTTCAGTACGGTGGAGTCCTTGAGAGGGAGTTCGTCGGCTGTGAATCCATGCTGGTCGGCGTCTCGTCGCGAGGTTTTCTTGTAGACGGATGCCACGAACCGGTGGATCCGCCCGTTCTCCTGGAGCAGCGCGTGGTTGATCAGCGGCTGGGAGAGTAGGTCCGCGAGTCCGTTTCGCCGCTTTCCTTGGTCGTCGTCTTCGCCTAGGAGCATGGTGCGTTCTTCACGCGCTTCTGCCTGCTCCTCGGTTTCGTCATCGCGGGCGGGGCGGGGTTCGAGTTCCCAGGTCAGCGTGAAACGCATCTCTTCGAGGAGGCGGTCGCGGAGCTGCTGGGGGCTGGTGTTGCCCACTGCGGCATCCACCTGCTGCATGAACTCTTCGCTGCGCCCGCCGGGCAGGCCGGTGGCGATCTTGTGCAGCAGTTGCCGGATGGTCTGGACGGCGCGCGGCACGTAGAGGACCTGGTACCGCGGGTCAGCGTGGTCCAATTGGGCATGAACCCATCTCACGACGTGACTTTTTCCTGCTCCGGAGCCACCGGTGACCGCGATGATCGTGTTTCTGGCCTTGTCACCGATCCCCGCGGTCAGGCAGGCCAGGACCTGCCGCTCGTCCAGGCCGGCATCCGGCTGCCGCTCACCCTTGAGGTGGTCCAAGGTCATGGGGGAATGGGCGGCCAAAAAGACAGCGTCGGCGCTACTGGGGAGCGCCCCGATGTCGGAGTAAACGGTCTCGCGTACGGACGGGGCGCTCCAGCAGCGAAAACCCCGCATGGTATCGCTCATCGGTGTTCCCCCTTCATGACCCGCACCTCTCCGATGCGGTATCCGCTGTCGCCCAACTGCAAGGAGACGGCGCTAATGGAGTCATCCGATGCGATGAGTTCCAATTTTCTCGCTCGTTCCAGTTTCCGGATGGCCAGGGCGACCGATGGCCTGACGGCCCATTCGGAGACTTCATCCGCAGGCAGGACGTTGACCAGCGGCCGAGCGCCCAGAACCGGGAGTAGTGAGTGCAGTCCGCGGAACCAATCGTCGGCCTTGGAACGTGGTGGCAACTCGCCGAGCACGGCGTCGACGGCGCGCGTCGGATCGATGGTGAGCACGGAGGCTCTTCTTTTGACCGGGGTCTGGAAGCCTAGTCCGAGTGCCTGTGCCCATCGTCGAAAGGGGCGCCACTGCTCCCGGGCCTTCACCGGGCCCTGTTTGTCGGGCCATGCTTCTTCGAAGGCCTCCTCTGGGCCGTCGGACCAGCCGTAGGGGAGCGGCTGGAGCGGATCGCGGCTGACGAACCAGGTGAGCGCCACTGCCAAGTCCGATGGCCGTTCACCCTGTTCGATGGCCTCAACCGCGCGTTCACCGATTCTTCTCAGGATGAGACTGCCGATCAGGCGGGCACCAGGCGAGCGGTCGCGTTGCACGGATTCTTGTGCAGCCGCGTGCAGAGCCCAACCGCGCTCTCGGTCCTCGATGATTCCCAGATCGTGGCCGACGGCCAGGCAGGCCTGGAAAGTGCTGCCGGAGTCGGCTGGTGTCTCCAGCGGGTGCAAGAGTTCTTTGAGCGTCGCCTCATGGATGCCGCCGGGTTGGTCGGCGAGAAAGCGGCAGATGATTGCCAGGCCCGGGAAGCTGGCCCGTGCGTGCTCCTTCAGGTAGTCCACAGTTAGCCTCCCAGAATTTGCAGCGCGGTCATGGCATCCAGTGCGCGGTCGCGATTTACCTGCCGACCGCCTATGGTGCCATCTTCGGGCAGGAGAAGAACGTCAAACACCGACGACTCGCCATTTCTAGACAAAAGACGCGATTTGTGTCGGAGCCATGTCGCGGGCACGCGGCTTGCCGGCGGGTAGACGACGAAGGAAGAGCAGGGGGTTAGATCGGCGGGGCTGATAGGAGAGAGATCGACGAAGAGCCACTCCTGCTGAGGAAGGGAGGCTCCGATGGGGCCGGCCAGGTGCCTGACCCCCCGGGCCACCAGGGCATGCGCCAAGCGCGGAGCCACCGCTGCCACGTCATCGGTCTTCAGCAGGATCAGCCCGTCCTGGCGGGGGGCCATGCGGGCCAGATCGCCGAGGTCGGCTCCTGGGCCGGTGACTGCCCACCGTTGCAGGGGGTGTGTGGGGAGTTCCGCGGGAGCGGTGATGCCTTGCTTCCGGCAGCCGGGGCAGCGGCCGCAAGGGTAGGACGGGATGACGTAGTCGGCGGTCGGGCCGAAAAGCCGGTGGACCTCCTGGTCGGGCTCGTAGGCCTGGGCGATCGCTTGGCATGCGTGGGCATCCGGGCTCGCCATGGCGCTGGCGGCCTCGAAGGCGCGGCGGGCTTGCGTGCTTTCGTGCTTTTGCCAGGGCGTCCAGTGAGTCTCCCAAAATTCCAAAGCCATCAGGTCCCCGCGTTGCAGCGAGACGCCGACCCAATCGCGTAGATCATGGTGGTGTTCGGACGGGTCGGCTACAAGACCGGCCAAGTCCTGCAGGTCTTCGACGTCGATTTGCAGCCGCTGCAGGGCTTTCAACTCCACCAGGCCCTGGACGAGTTGCGCGTTCCAGATATGGTTGTAAGAGCCGCGGGCGGGTGCCCCTCGGCTGTCTTGCAGGTCGATGAAGGAGCGCTCGCCGAGTTGGCGGCGGTGGCTCCACAGGTCGATCCAGCGGTCCCTGGCGGTGGGCGCGGTGAGTACCTTGGTGACCAAGCGTTTGGCTTCCTTGATGTCCGGAGGCGCGGTGAGCAGGAACGCGGCCGACACCGCGCCGTCGCGTCCTCCCCGCCCCAGCTCCTGGTACCAGCGGTCTATGGTCTCGGGCAGACAGGCGTGCACCACCGTGCGGATGTGCGGATAGTCGATCCCCAGGCCGAAGGCGGAGGTCGCCACGACCAGGTCCACGCTTGCGGGATGCTGGGGGCTGCTGCGCAGGTCTTGCAGGACGCGGGCCCGGTCCTCGGCGCTGGTGCGTCCGGTGACCTGCGCCAGCCGACCGTAGCCGGCCTGCCGCAAGGTGGACATCCACTCCTGTGCGGCGGCGGGGGAGGTCACGTACAAGATCGCGGGCCGGGGAAGATGCGCCAGCACCTCCAGCACCCGCTGCTGTCGTTGCGGTGCGTCCTGGGAGTGGGCGGTCCACAGGTCGGGTTCGGCCCGCAGGGCGTTCGCGGCGACCAGGGAGCACGGTCCCGGCTCGGCGAACAAGCGGTGCAGGTCCCGCAGTTCGAAGGCGCCCAGAGTCGCGCTGAGTAGCAAGGTGACAGGCCCTGGGTGGCCGCCTTGGGTGGCCTGGACGAGCAGATCACGCCGCAGGTCGGCCAGGGTGCGGAACTCCGGGCGGAAACCGCGGCCCCATTGCGTGACCAAGTGGGCCTCGTCCACCACCATCCCGCCAATGCGCCCGGCTCCGGCCGCGTCCTGAAGGAGTTGGCGCAACGCGCGCGTCATCGATTCGGGCGAGGTGACCAGGAGCGGTTGCCGTCCTTCACTCACACGTGCGCGGATGCTATCGCGTACGTCGTCAGGGGTGCTGGCGGTCCAAGCGAAATACAACTCGCCGTGGCGCGCGTTCGGGTGGCTGCGGACCCAGTGGTCGCGAAAGCGGCGTTCGAAGTCGTAGGCCAGCGCGACCGTCGGAACGATGATCAGCGTGACTTGGTATTGATGCTGGTCGGCCAGGCAGAGCGCGACCTCGGTCTTGCCGCTGCCGGTGGGCAGCATCGCGATGATCGTGCTGCCCGGCGGCGCGGACACCACGGCGCGGCAAGCCGAACGCTGGCCTGGGGTGCGGTAGCGGGGGTAGCCGGTGCAGCGGGTGAAGAAGGGATCGGCCTCCAGGTTAAGGTGGGGGAAGCGTTCTCCCTGCTGGGTGCCGGCGAGCGCGGCGTTGTCGGGGACACCGCCGGGTTCAAGCCATGCGGGGTTCCATGGCAATGCCGCCCAGACATTGTCTTGCTGCTCCCGCAGTTGTGCTGTCTGCGCGACCCGGCGAAGCCGCGTTGACAGGTCCGGCGCGGTCGCCACTGCGTTGGGCCGGTCGTCGCGCAGTGACCAGCGTCGCAGCAGTTGGCGGACCAGGACGGCCACGTCCAGATCGCTGCCGTGCAGGTCGGCATGGGCTTGCGGCAGACGCAGGTACAGGTCGTCGCCGGAATCTGCAGGGACCGGTCGGCCGGCGGTGCTCAGCCACTGACGGATCTGCTCGTCCGGGTCCTGAAGGGGAGTCGGCGTCATGCTGTCGGCCACAAGACGACCGCGCCGCAGGCGATGATGGATACGGCGGGGGATTCCACGCCGTGACGCAGTGCGCGTCCCAGAGAGAGTTCGTGCTGCAACTCGGTCTGCGCGGCGTGACGTTCGGCACTGGTGGGCAGCCGCTGGGACCGGGCGCGTAAGACCGCGGCGCGCGCCGCGGTCTCCTCGCCCGCCCGGTGCCCCGCTGCTGCGGGCACGGTCGCCACGTCGGGCAGAGCACGCACGTGGTCGAGTGCGGTGTCGGCGCTATCAATGCACAACTGCCGCCAGTCGGGCAGTGCAGCAAGGACGCTGCTCCATTGGGGGCCGCGCAGGACCCGGTCGGAGTCGGGGTCGAAGGGTGCGTCCAGCGCCTGCGTGAGGGATGGCGAAGCCACGCCGTGGGGATCGGCCCACACGCGGATGATTCTTGGTGGGAGGAGCGCGTCGCCGCGCCGGCGAAGCCGTCGGCGGACCGCCTGGCTGTCGGCGGGAAGTCGTGTCTCGTCGAATTCGACAAGTATGTCGCAGGACATCCAAAACGACGGTGTTATGCAGTCGTCGCTGGGGCGCACGATGGCGCGTGCGCGACCGCGTTCGTCCATGCGCAGGTGCTGTTCTAGCCAGTCGACCAGGGGGTCTCCCAACCTCAGGGGTGCCACTCCGTTCCGGGAAGTTGCCACGGACCGGTCATAGGCGCGGGGGCGTCTGAGCAGCCGGACGACATGGCGCATGAGGTCGTCGGGCAGTCCGGGGATGGAGCGCGGCGACAGCGGGAATCGCAGCAGCGGGCCTTGGGGGTCGATTCTCGGTTGCAGACCGAGGCCTCCGCGAGCCGAGGCGAATCTTTCAAATGCGCTCTGCAACTGCGGGTGCCGTTTCTCCGAGTCCCGCAGTTCGGCCATGCTTGCGTCATCAAAGTCAGTGTTAGAGGTGATGGATTCGAGCGTCTCGAGCAGGTCGACCGCGTCGTGTTCCTCTGCGATTTCTTTTTTCATCGCAGAGAAATCGAAGGTGAGTGCGTCGCTTCCCCTGGATAGCAGCCGGGATGTGAATTCGTGGTAGATCTCGGCGTTCTTTCGCTGCACGGTCGCCACGGAGTCGCGGAAGATTCCCAGGCCCTCGACCAGGAGCCGGATGTGCCCGTCGACCCAAGCGCTGCCCGCTTCCTGAAGAACCACGATCTCGGCTGGTGAAGTGCGCAGCGCGAAACGATCCAACCGGCCGATCCGCTGCTCCAGTTGATTGGGGTCTAGCGGCAGGTCGAGGTTGACTAGAACGTGCGCTTCTTGGAGGTTTCGCCCTTCTTCCAGGGTGGGGTCGCCGACTAGCAGAGCGCGTTGGGGCGTGTCCACGAACGCCAGCGTTTCCCGCTCGCGGGCTGCCTGATCCATCCCCGCCAGGTGTCCGGCCACGACGGCCTCACCCCAGCGGTCCAGCGCAGCGGTGTGAAACTCTTGCGCCGCCGCGCGCGAACTGCTGACCGCCACGACCTTGAGTCCCTTGGCCAGCCGATCGTCGATGACGTCAAGGGCGGCCCGGGTCCGTGCCCCGGTGTCGATACCTCGCAGGCGCGCGATCATCGCGTTGATCAAGGGGTCGGGCTGGGCCGCGGCATCCCAGCCCGCCTGGAGTTGCTGAAGGTGGTGCAGGAGTGCGCGGGGTCCGGCCAACGCGTGCAGGACCATGGTCACCAGGTCGCCAACGCGTTCTTCAGCTTCGAGGTGGACGGCGTCGCCGAGGCGTTCGCGGTAGAAGTCGAGGAATTCGTCGATCATCGCGCGCGCGGGGTCTTCAACAGGGGTGAAGCAGGGGCGGCGCCCTACCACGGGATAGTCCTGCGCGGCTCCCGTGCGGCGCCGGTGGCGGACCATTCTCCGGCTGATCCGATACGTTTCCTTCACATAGGAATTCAACCGGTCCCAGGCGGCCGTGTCGTCAGGGCCGCGCCGGCAGTCCTCGACCATCTCTACCACCGCCGGATCATTCTTGTAGGTCCCGGCGATCTCTTCGAGCACTTTGTTCTTCATTCGGGATGTGGCGCGCCGAGACGTCAGGATCTGCAGACCGTTGGCCTCAGTCTCGCGCTGACGGATCCGCTCTTCGAACGACTCGAGGTCTTCGATCCCGTAGGCGACAGGATCCACCAGGTTCAGCAGGCCCAGCAGGTCGGAGAGGTTTCCGCTCAGCGGAGTGGCCGACAGCAACAGGAGCCCCTTGGTCCGGTGCAGGCCCTTTCGCAGCCCGGGGGCATCGGCAAGGTACCGCATGAGCCGGTGGGCCTCATCGATCACCACTACGGCGTGCGCCGTCAACCCCGTCTCACCGGCCAGGTCTTCATGTGAGATGAGTCGGACCCTTCCCTCGCCCATTTCGGTTCCCAGCAGCAGTCTTTCGCGCAACTCCTTCCCCCATTGGCCCCGCAAATACGATGGGACTGAAATGAGGGCGGTCGCATGCTGGTCATCGAGGAGCAATTGCCGGACGACGAGTCCGGCCTCAACAGTTTTGCCCAGCCCGACCTCGTCGGCGAGCAGGTAGCGCAGGACGGGGTCGCTCAGGACCCGCGCGACGGTATCCAGTTGGTGTTGATAGAATTCGACGGGAGCGGAGAGGGCGGCGGTGTAGCCCCGGGACGCTCTGCGCTGAAGAGCCAACTCGTCTAGGAACGCGCGCCGCGCCTTATAGAATTCCGGGGAGTCGCAGAAACCCTGCGCCACAGCGTTGACGGGATCATTCAGGGGATGGTTCCAGCGGACCTTGAATTGATCCGGCTCCAGGCTGAGTTCTTTGGGCATGCCCGGAATGCGGACATGGTACTTTCCGAAACTGCCGATTCCGGCGATCTCGGCTGCATGCCAGCCGTAAGGCTCTCCTTTGATCCAGACGCGAGACCCCGGCGAGAGGGCAGTGGCAGTTAGGCGTTCCGATGGAACGACCTCGGTTCGTTCGGCGTGCCCGGGGATGTCGGTATAGACAACGACGGCGTTGGTTGCATGCAGTTCTTTGCAGAAGGCGGGACCGAGGCCGCTGCCTCGCACCTCGACCCAGCGCCCGATATAGTGCCCGGTCAGCGAGTGCCTACTCAACGAACCCCCGACCGGTGCACCTCTGTGAGGCAGGAGACATGCTGTTAGTCACCGTTCGATGGTATCTCCCAAACGTCCGAACTAGGCGCTGTGTAAATCGGGTCAAAACGGTGCATATCTGTCTCCCCGTCTCCCTGCGTGTAGGGCATCGTCGCTGCACTTGGTTCGTTGAAGTCAGACGCGCCTGCCGACCCCCGGGTTTACGCCCCGCCCGGTGGCTGGCGGCGCGGTGAGTGGAATCGGGGTCACGAAGGCTTCGGCCAAAGCATGATCGGCGGCGAACCACGGTGCCGGACCAGACGGCACCACGGCCGCCGGACCTGGTCAAAAAGCCGACGGTTCGTCGCCGACCGGCCTGATCGGCCGTGGCTGGCCGACATCACCTCATGGGAGAGCCACGGGTCGATCAGGCCGCATGATCTCGGTGCTGGCAGGGTGTCGGTCGAGCCGTCGGCGGGTGACCACTGAGACATCACCGACCCCCTTGAGGTCTGAAGTT
>NZ_VCKW01000011.1 GCF_005889715.1 Actinomadura soli | reverse complement strand
GCGTCAGGTGTGTATAAGAGACAGATTCATAGAACCTGCCGACATGTGAGGAGTCGCCGTGCACGACCGAGATGCCCTCTACATCGACGGAGAGTGGACGAGCCCGAGCGGCCGCGGGGTCATCGCCGTCGAGAACCCCGCGACCGAGGAGACGCTCGGCACCGTGCCGGAGGGGACGGCGGACGACGTCGACCGGGCCGTCAGGGCCGCGCGGGCCGCGTTGCCGGCGTGGTCGGCGACGTCCTGCACGGAGCGTTCGGAGTACCTCGGACGGCTGCACGACGCGCTCGCGAGCCGCGAGGACGAGATCGCGCGGACGATCGCGAGCGAGGTCGGCACGCCGATGCGGATCGCGACCCGCATCCAGGCGAGGCTGCCGCGGACGGTGGTCGCCGGATACGCCGAGCTGATCGCCGGGGGCGTGCCGGAGGAGCGCGTCGGGAACTCGCTGGTGGTGCGCGAGCCCGCGGGCGTCGTCGGCGCGATCACGCCGTGGAACTATCCGCTGCACCAGATCACCTGCAAGCTCGCGCCCGCGCTCGCCGCCGGCTGCACGATCGTGATCAAGCCGAGCGAGGTCGCGCCGCTGGTCGCCCATGTGCTGATGGACGCCGTCCACGAGGCCGGGCTGCCCGCGGGCGTCGTCAACCTGGTGCCCGGGTACGGGCCGGTCGCAGGGGAGGCGCTCGCCGTCCATCCCGAGGTCGACATGGTGTCGTTCACGGGGTCGGTGCGGGCCGGGTCGCGGGTCGCGGAGCTGGCCGCCGGGACGATCAAGAAGGTCGCGCTGGAGCTGGGCGGCAAGTCCGCCAACGTCATCCTGGACGACGCCGACGTGAAGACCGCCGTGAAGGTCGGAGTCGCGAACGCGTTCCTCAACGGCGGGCAGACGTGCACGGCCTGGACGCGCATGCTCGTCCACCAGGACCTTTACGAGCAGGCCCTCGAACTGGCCAAGGGGTTCGCCGAGGGGTTCGCGCCGGGTGATCCGCTCGACCCGTCCACGAGGCTGGGGCCGATGGTGTCCCGCGCGCAGTTGGAGCGGGTGCGGGGCTTCATCGACACCGGTGTCTCGGAAGGCGCGCGCGTCGTCACGGGCGGGAGCGGCCCGCCGGACGGGTTCGACCGCGGGCACTACGTCGCGGCCACCGTCCTGGCCGATGTCGACCAGGACGCGACCGTCGCGCAGGAGGAGATCTTCGGTCCCGTGCTGTCGGTCATCCCGTTCCGGGACGAGGACGAGGCGCTCCAGATCGCGAACAACTCCCGGTACGGCCTCGCGGGGGGTGTGTGGGCGGCGGAGAAGGACCGGGCGCTGGCGTTCGCCCGCCAGGTCAAGACGGGGTCCATCGACGTCAACGGCGGCGCGTACAACCCGATGGCGCCGTTCGGCGGGTACAAGCAGTCCGGGCTCGGCCGCGAGATGGGACGGTTCGGCCTCGACGAGTTCCTTGAGACCAAGTCCATCCAGCTCTGAACCTTCAGCCGAGGAGAACCGCCCCATGGTCAAGGCCGTCGTCGCCGCGGAGCCGGGCGCTCCGCCGCGGGTCTGCGAGATCGAACCGCCGCCGGTCGGCCCGGGGGATGTGCGCGTCCGGGTGGCGGCGGCCGGGGTCTGCCACTCCGACCTGTCGATGATCAACGGCACGCTCGCGCCGAGGTTCCCGCTCGTCCTCGGCCACGAGGCCGCGGGCACGGTCGCGGAGGTGGGCGAGGACGTGACGAAGGTGCGGCCCGGTGACCGGGTCGTGCTGAACTGGGCCGCCGCGTGCGGCGAGTGCTGGTTCTGCGGTCAGGACGAGCCGTGGCTCTGCAGCGCCGTGGAAGGGGCCGTGAGCCCTCCGTCCGGTGCGACGCTGGACGGCGAGGAACTGTACGCGTGCATGGGCGTCGGTGGTTTCGCGGAAGAACTGGTGATGCCGGAACGTGCCGTGGTGCCGTTGCCCGCGTCCGCTCCACTCGACCTCGGGGCGCTGCTGGGGTGCGCCGTGCTGACGGGCATCGGCGCCGTCCGTAACACCGCGCGGGTCCGTGAGGGGCAGTCGGTGCTGGTCATCGGCCTCGGCGGCATCGGGCTGTCGGCCGTCATGGGCGCCCGCCTCGCCGGAGCCGGAAACGTCATCGCCGTCGACCGGGGCACGGAGAAGGAGGCGCTCGCCAGGGCGGCGGGTGCGACGCACTACCTGGAAGGCGACCCCAAGCTGGCCAAGCAGGTCCGCGCCCTGACGGGCGGACGCGGCGCCGACCACGCCTTCGAGTGCGTCGGCAAGGCGGACCTGATCCGGACGGCCTGGCAGTCGGTGCGCCGCGGCGGGCAGTGCACGGTCGTCGGCGTGGGGGCCCGCGACGACGCCGTCACGTTCAACGCGCTGGAGCTGTTCCACTTCAACCGGCGGCTGACCAGCTCGGTGTACGGGTCGTCCGACCCCGACCGGGACGTCCCGCCGCTCGCCGCGGAGATCGAGGCGGGGCGGCTCGACCTGTCGACGCTGGTCACCCACCGCATCGGCCTGGACGGCGTCGCCGCCGCGTTCGACCGGATGCGGGCCGGGCAGGGCGTGCGCTCCCTCATCGAGATCGCCCCGTGACCGAACGGCCACCGACCGGAGAGCCACCGGCTGAAGAGCCGCTGACCGGAGGGCCGCTCGACGGTCTGCGCGTGGTCGAGCTGTCCAGCTTCGTCGCCGCGCCGCTGGGCGGGATGACGCTCGCCCAGCTCGGCGCGGACGTGATCCGCGTCGACCCGGTGGGCGGCGGCCCCGACATCGACCGCTGGCCGCTCGCCCCGTCCGGCCACAGCCTGTACTGGGCGGGGCTGAACAAGGGCAAGAGATCGGTCACGGTCGACCTCCGCTCGTCGGAGGGACGGGAACTGGTCGCCGGTCTCGTCAGGGAGAGCGGCGTGGTCCTGACCAACGCGCCGCCACGCGAAGGGCTTGCGTACGAGAGCCTGCGGCAGGCGCGTCCAGACCTGATCCACGTCCAGCTACAGGGCCGCCGGGACGGGGGCAATGCGGTCGACTACACGGTGAACGCCGCCGTGGGGTTCCCGTCCATCACGGGCCCGTCCGACCAGGCGGCGCCGGTGAACCACGCGCTTCCCGCCTGGGACATCGCATGCGGCCTCTACCTGGCCATCGGCCTGCTGGCCGCCGAACGGCACCGTCTGCGCACGGGCGAGGGCCAGAGGATCCGCATCGCGCTGCAAGACGTCGCCTTGGCCACGGCCGGGAACCTCGGCTATCTCGCTGAGGCGCAGCTGGGCAAGGCACGTCCACGCCTGGGCAACAGCGTCTTCGGGGACTTCGGACGTGACTTCGCCACCGCCGACGGACGCGTCATGGTCGTCACCCTCACGCCCCGTCATTGGCGCGACCTGGTGGGGGCGACCGGCCTAGGCGAGGTGACCGCCGCGTTGGAGCGCGCTCTGGACGCAGACTTCCGCCGCGCCGGAGACCGCTACGCCTACCGGGACGCGCTCGGCGGCGTCCTCGCGCCCTGGTTCGCGTCCCGCACGTGCGAGCAGGTCGAGGACGGGTTGAAGGGAACGTCGGTCCTGTGGTCCCGCTACCGCGGCTTCGCGGAGCTCACCCGGGACCTGCACACCGAGCCGCTCATGGCGCTTCTCGACCAGCCGGGCATAGGACCACATCTGGCCCCGGGCTCTCCGCTACGGCTCGGTGAGGCGTCCCTGCCGCCCAGCCCGGCCCCGGCCTTGGGCGGGGACACGGAGGAGGTTCTCCGGGACGTCCTGTCCCTGCCGCCGGAACGGATCGGGGAACTGCGCGCTCGACGGCTGGTCGGCGGCTGATCGGGGCGTGTGACGAAGAACACACGTGACGGGGCCCGGCGCAGCGCCGGGCCCCGTCACGGTGGTGCGGATGCGTCAGAACGACTCGACGGCGCGGCGCGCCTCCGGGTCGAGGACGCCCCAGCCGATGAGCTCTTCGGTGAGCTCGGTCGGGGACTTGTCATAGATGACCGCGAGTGAACGCAGGTCTTCTTGGCGGATGGACAGGACCTTTCCGTTGTAGTCGCCACGCTGGCTTTGAATCGTCGCGGCGTAGCGGGCGAGTGGACCGGCCTTGTCTTTCGGAAGCTGCTGCAACCGCTCTAGATCGATCACGAGCTTGGGTGTAGGCCCGAGCGGGCTCGGCGCGGCTCCGCCGGGCAGCAACTCGGAAACCGGCACGCCGTAGAAATCGGCGAGCTCGGCCAGCTTCTGAACGGTGACGGCGCGGTCGCCCCGCTCGTACGAACCCACGACGACGGCCTTCCAGCGGCCACGGGACTTCTCCTCCACGCCGTGCAGGGACAGGCCCTGCTGGGTGCGGATGGCGCGCAGGCGCGCGCCGAGAGCCTTTGCGTATTCAGACGGCATTCTGGCCCCCCAGGCTCACTTTCATCGTCGTCGGACTCCGGCTCTCGCCGGAGGGGGACCGATTCGCGAAGCCATTGGGCCTCAGGAGTCCGCCCCCGGGGATGGTTACGGACAGTGACGGTAAAACGGAGAAGCCCCTAGGTCAAGCTGATTGGAAAAAAGCGGTCGAATCCGCAGGACTCGATGTGGGCGGCCCGGATCGTCCGCAAGCCCTGCGGGCACGGCGCGGCGGGCCCTCGGCGGGCTCGTTCCGCGCGTCGGCGGCGCGTCGAATGTGACGCCTCTCACCTGCGAATATGTGCACCGGTCCGGGAGCGGTGCGGCGCGGCGCGGCTGCTACCGTGGGGGACGCAAGACGTCCTTTAAGGCCCGTCCCGTGAGGCGGGAAAGGAGTTTCCGTGATGAATGCTGCCTCCAGGCCGGAACGGCCCGTGGAGGGGCGCGTGGCGGACGGTGATCCCCGGCCCAAGGCCGTTCTCGAGGGTCCCGACATCAGGCGCGCGCTGACCCGGATCGCACACGAGATCCTCGAGCGGACCAAGGGCGGCCATGACGTCCTCCTGCTCGGCATCCAGACCCGCGGCGTCACCCTGGCCGAGCGGCTCGCCGGGGCGCTGCGCGAGGTCGAGGGCCGCCCGGTGCCCTGGGGCTCGCTCGACGTGACCATGTACCGGGACGACCTGCGGCTGCGGCCCGCCCGCGCCCTCGGCCGCACCGAGCTGCCCCCGGAGGGCATCGACGACCGGGTCGTCGTCCTGGTCGACGACGTGCTGTTCTCCGGCCGGACGGTGCGCGCCGCGCTCGACGCGCTCAACGACCTCGGGCGGCCGCGCGCCGTCCAGCTCGCCGTGCTGGTCGACCGCGGGCACCGGCAGCTGCCGATCCGCCCGGACTACGTGGGCAAGAACCTGCCCACCTCGATGCGCGAGACCGTGAAGGTCCTGCTGGACGAGAACGACGGGCGCGACGCCGTGCTGCTCGGCCCGACCCTGCCGACCCCGACGGGGGGTGCCGAATGAACCGCCATCTGATCTCCGCCGCCGACCTGAGCCGCGACGACGCGCTGCTCGTCCTCGACACGGCCGAGGAGCTCGCGCACATCGCGGGCCGGTCCATCAAGAAGCTGCCGACGCTGCGCGGCCGGACGGTCGTCAACCTCTTCTTCGAGGACTCCACCCGCACCCGCATCTCGTTCGAGGCCGCGGCCAAGCGGCTGTCGGCCGACGTCATCAACTTCTCCGCCAAGGGGTCGAGCGTGTCGAAGGGCGAGAGCCTGAAGGACACGGCCCTCACGCTGGAGGCGATGGGCGCGGACGGTGTCGTCATCCGGCACGGCGCGTCGGGCGCACCGCACCGGCTGGCCGGCTGGGTGCAGGGCAGCGTCGTCAACGCCGGTGACGGCACCCACGAGCACCCCACCCAGGCCCTCCTGGACGCGTTCACCATGCGTAAGCGGCTCGGTGACCTGGACGGCCGCAGGGTGACGATCGTCGGCGACGTCCTGCACAGCCGGGTGGCACGATCCAACGTCCTGCTGCTCAACACGCTCGGCGCGGACGTGACCGTGGTCGCGCCGCCGACGCTGCTGCCGGTCGCCATCGGCACGTGGCCGTGCTCGGTGTCCTACGACCTGGACGGCGTGCTGCCCAAGAGCGACGTCATCATGATGCTGCGCGTCCAGCAGGAGCGGATGAACGCCGCCTACTTCCCGACCGTCCGCGAGTACAGCCGCCGCTACGGGCTGGACGCCGAGCGCATGGCGGCCCTGCCCGACCACGCCATCGTCATGCATCCGGGCCCGATGAACCGCGGCGTCGAGATCGCCGCCGAGGTCGCCGACTCGGTCCGCTCCACCATCGTCGAACAGGTCGCCAACGGCGTCAGCGCCCGCATGGCCGTCCTGTACCTGCTGCTCGGGGGCTCCGAGCCGGCCATCGGCCAGGAGGTGTCCCAGTGAGTTTCCTTATCAAGGGCGTGCGGATTCTCGGTGGGGACGCCACCGACATCCTGATCCGCGACGGCGCCATCGCCGCGGTGGGTTCCCGCCTGGACGCCGCCGACGCGCAGGCCATCGACGCCGATGGCCTCATTGCGCTCCCCGGTCTCGTCGACCTGCACACCCATCTGCGCGAGCCGGGACGTGAGGACGCCGAGACCGTCGAGTCCGGGACGAAGGCCGCCGCCATGGGCGGATACACCGCCGTCCACGCGATGGCCAACACCGACCCAGTGGCGGACACCGCCGGTGTGGTCGAACAGGTATGGCGCCTAGGGCGCGAGGCCGGATACTGCGACGTCCAGCCCGTCGGGGCGGTCACGCGCAGTATCGCCGGTGAACAGCTCGCGGAGCTGGGCGCGATGGCCGATTCCGCCGCGCGGGTACGGGTCTTCTCAGACGACGGGCACTGCGTGTCCGACGCGGTCATCATGCGCCGGGCGCTGGAGTACGTGAAGGCGTTCGACGGCGTCGTCGCCCAGCACGCGCAGGAGCCGAGGCTCACCGAGGGCGCGCAGATGAACGAGGGCGAGATGTCGGCCGCGCTCGGCCTGCGCGGCTGGCCCGCCGTCGCCGAGGAGGCGATCATCGCCCGGGACGTGCTGCTCGCCCAGCACGTCGGGTCGCGGCTGCACGTCTGCCACGTGTCCACGGCCGGGTCCGTGGAGATCATCCGGTGGGCGAAGAGCAAGGGCTGCCCGGTCACCGCCGAGGTCACCCCGCACCACCTGCTGCTGAACGACGCCAAGGCCGGGTCCTACGACCCGATCTTCAAGGTCAACCCGCCGCTGCGCACCGCCGACGACGTCGCCGCGCTGCGGGACGCCCTCGCGGACGGGACGATCGACTGCGTCGCCACCGACCACGCCCCGCACCCGGTCGAGGCCAAGGAGACCGAGTGGGCCGTCGCCGCGATGGGCATGGTCGGCCTGGAGACGGCGCTGCCCGTCGTGCAGGAGGCCATGGTCGAGACCGGGCTGCTCGACTGGGCCGGGGTCGCCGACCGCATGGCCGCCCGCCCCGCGCGCATCGGCCGCCTGAGCGGACAGGGTCGTCCGCTGGAGGCGGGCTCGCCCGCCAACATCACGCTGTACGACCCGTCGCCGCGCCGCGCCGTGGACCCGTCGGCCCTGACGTCCAAGAGCCGCAACACCCCGTTCGCGGGGCTGGAGCTGCCCGGACGGGTCGTCGCCACGTTCCTGCGCGGCAAGCCGACCGTCCTGGAAGGGAAGCTTCAGTGAGCCCTGCTCTGCTCGTACTGGAAGACGGCAGGGTCTTCCACGGGGTCGCCTACGGGGCCGAGGGGGAGACGTTCGGGGAGATGGTCTTCAACACCGGGATGACCGGCTACCAGGAGACCCTCACCGACCCCTCCTACGCGCGCCAGATCGTGGCCATGACGTCCCCTCACATCGGCAACACCGGCGTCAACGGCGAAGACCCGGAATCGCGCCGCATCCAGGTCGCCGGGTATGTGGTGCGTGAGCCCGCGCGGGTGGCGTCCAACTGGCGGGCCACCGGTTCGCTGGGTTCGGCTCTGCGCGACCAGGGAGTGGTGGGCATCGCCGTTCACGGCACGCGTGCGCTGACACGGCACCTGCGCGACAGGGGCGCGATGCGCGCCGCCATCTTCAGCGGGACGGACGCCGTCGCCCCGGGCGAGAACGCACTGCTGGAGCGTGTGCGGCAGAGCCCTTCGATGGAGGGCGCCGACCTCGCACGCGACGTTTCGACCAAGGAGCCGTACGTCGTCCAGGCGAGGGGTGAGAAGCGCTACACCGTCGCCGCCGTCGACCTCGGCATCAAGTCGATGACGCCGTACCGGATGTCCGAGCGGGGCTGCGAGGTGCACGTCCTGCCCGCCACCAGCACCACCGAGGACATCCTCGCCCTCAACCCGGACGGTGTGTTCTTCTCCAACGGCCCAGGCGACCCCGCCGCGGCCGGCTACGCCGTGGACGCGCTCAAAGGCGTCCTCGACGCGGGCACGCCGTTCTTCGGGATCTGCTTCGGCAACCAGATATTCGGCCGTGCGCTCGGCCTCGGGACGTACAAGCTGAGGTTCGGCCACCGGGGCATCAACCAGCCCGTCCAGGACAGGACGACGGGCAAGGTCGACGTGTCGGCCCACAATCACGGCTTCGCCGTGGACGCCCCCACGGACGGCCCGTTCGACACGCCCTACGGTCCCGGTGAGGTCAGCCACGTCAACCTGAACGACGGGTGCGTGGAGGGGCTGAGGCTCCTGGAGCGCCCCGCGTTCAGCGTCCAGTACCACCCGGAGGCCGCGGCGGGCCCGCACGACGCGTCCGGGCTCTTCGACCGCTTCTGCGAGCTGATGGAGAGGCCGAGGCCGTCGGGAGGAGACCGCTGATGCCGCGTCGTGAAGACCTGAGGTCCGTGCTGGTCATCGGCTCGGGGCCGATCGTCATCGGGCAGGCGTGCGAGTTCGACTACTCCGGCACCCAGGCGTGCCGCGTGCTCAAGGCCGAGGGGCTGCGGGTGACGCTCGTCAACAGCAACCCGGCGACGATCATGACCGACCCCGAGTTCGCCGACGCCACCTACGTCGAGCCGATCACCCCCGAGGTGGTCGAGAAGATCATCGCGAAGGAGCGGCCGGACGCCCTGCTGCCCACCCTTGGCGGCCAGACGGCCCTGAACACGTCCATAGCGCTCTACGAGACCGGGGTCCTGGCCGAGTACGGGGTCGAGCTGATCGGCGCCGACGTGGACGCGATCCAGGCCGGGGAGAACCGGGAGAGGTTCAAGGAGGTCGTCGCGAAGGTCGCGCGCGAGCGGGGCCTGAACGCCGAGTCCGCCCGGTCGGTCATCTGCCACTCGATGGACGACTGCCTCGGCGCCGCCCGCCGCCTCGGCTACCCGGTCGTCGTGCGGCCCTCGTTCACCATGGGCGGCGCCGGCTCCGGGTTCGCGCACGATGAGGACGACCTGCGCCGCATCGCCGGCGCCGGGCTCGACGCGTCCCCGACCAGCGAGGTGCTCCTGGAGGAGTCGATCCTCGGCTGGAAGGAGTACGAGCTGGAGGTCATGCGCGACCGCCACGACAACGTGGTGATCGTGTGCTCGATCGAGAACCTTGACCCGATGGGCGTGCACACCGGCGACTCGATCACCGTCGCGCCCGCGCTGACGCTGACCGACCGCGAGTACCAGAACATGCGCGACGTCGCGATCGCCGTGATCCGCGAGGTCGGCGTCGACACCGGCGGCTGCAACATCCAATTCGCCGTGCACCCCGGCACCGGCCGGATGATCGTCATCGAGATGAACCCGCGGGTGTCGCGGTCGTCGGCGCTGGCGTCCAAGGCCACCGGCTTCCCGATCGCCAAGATCGCGGCGAAGCTGGCGATCGGCTACACGCTGGACGAGATCCCGAACGACATCACCCGCGAGACGCCCGCGTCGTTCGAGCCCACGCTCGACTACGTCGTGGTGAAGGTGCCGCGGTTCGCGTTCGAGAAGTTCCCCGGGGCTGACGGCACGCTCACCACGCACATGAAGTCCGTGGGCGAGGCCATGGCCATCGGACGCTGCTTCACCGAGGCGCTCCAGAAGGCCCTGCGGTCGCTCGAGCAGAAGGGCTCGTCGTTCAGCTGGACGGGTGAGCCCGACGCCGCCGAGCTGGTAGAGGCGGCCAAGCGCCCGCACGACGGACGGCTCAAGGCCGTCCAGCGCGCGCTCTGGGCCGGGGCCGGTATCGAGGAGCTGTACAAGGCGACAGGCATCGATCCCTGGTTCCTGGACCAGATCGCCGCCATCAACGAGATCGCCGAAGAGATCCGCACCGCCGACGACGCGCTCACCAAGGAGAAGCTGCTGCGCGCCAAGCGGCACGGCTTCTCGGACGCGCAGATCGGCGAGCTGCGCGGCCTGTCGGAGGAGGTCGTCAGGGAACTGCGCCGCGCGCTCGGCGTCCGTCCCGTCTACCTGACCGTTGACACCTGCGCCGCGGAATTCGAGGCGCAGACCCCGTACCTGTACTCGGCCTACGACGAGGAGACGGAAGTACCGCCGGGCACCAAGCCCAAGGTGCTCATCCTCGGCAGCGGACCCAACCGCATCGGCCAGGGCGTCGAGTTCGACTACTCGTGCGTCCACGCCTCGTTCACGCTGGCCGAGGCGGGCTACGAGACCGTGATGGTCAACTGCAACCCCGAGACGGTCTCCACGGACTACGACACCTCAGACCGGCTCTACTTCGAGCCCCTCACGCTGGAGGACGTCCTAGAGGTCGTCCACGCGGAACAGCAGTCCGGTGAGGTCGCGGGCGTCATCGTCCAGCTCGGCGGCCAGACGCCCCTAGGGCTCGCGCAGAAGCTCAAAGACGCCGGTGTCCCGATCGTGGGCACGTCGCCGGAGAGCATCCATCTCGCAGAGGAGCGGGGCGCGTTCGGACGCGTCCTGCACCGGGCCGGGCTGCTCGCGCCCAAGCACGGGACCGCCATGTCCTACGAGGACGCCCGCGAAATAGCCGCCGAGATCGGTTACCCGGTTCTCGTGCGCCCCTCGTACGTGCTCGGCGGGCGCGGCATGGAGATCGTGTACGACGACGTCACGCTTGAGTCGTACATGGCCCGCGCCACCGAGGCGAGCCCAGAACATCCTGTCCTCGTCGACCGCTTCCTGGACGAGGCCATCGAGATCGACGTGGACGCCCTGTTCGACGGCGATGACCTGTACCTCGGAGGCGTCATGGAGCACATCGAGGAGGCCGGCATCCACTCCGGTGACTCGGCGTGCGCCCTGCCGCCCATAACCCTGGGGCACGACGACATCCGCCGCATCCGGGAGGCGACGGAGGCGCTCGCTCGCGGCGTCGGGGTGCGCGGGCTGATGAACGTCCAGTACGCGCTGTCCGCGGGCGTCCTGTACGTCCTGGAGGCCAACCCGCGGGCGTCCCGCACCGTCCCGTTCGTGTCCAAGGCCACGGCCGTGCCGCTCGCCAAGGCCGCCGCTCGCGTCATGATGGGCGCCACCATCGCGCAACTGCGCGCCGAGGGGATGCTGCCCGAGACGGGCGACGGCGGGAGCCTGCCGCTGGACGCGCCCATCGCGGTGAAGGAGGCCGTCCTGCCGTTCGACCGGTTCCGCAACGAGAGCGGCCAGGGCGTCGACATCGTCCTCGGCCCCGAGATGCGCTCCACCGGCGAGGTCATGGGCATCGACGAGGTGTTCGGCACCGCGTTCGCCAAGTCGCAGCAGGCCGCCTACGGGGGCTCGCTGCCGACCAAGGGGCGCGTCTTCGTGTCCGTGGCCAACCGCGACAAACGGCACATGGTCTTCCCCGTGAAGCGCCTCGCTGACCTGGGCTTTGAGATTCTTGCCACGGAAGGGACCGCGGAGATCCTGCGCCGCAACGGCGTGCGTGCCAAGATCGTGCGCAAGCACAGCGCGGGTCCGGGACCGTCCGGCGAGCCCACGATCGTGCGGCGCGTCCTGGACGGCGAGGTCGACCTCATCGTCAACACTCCCTTCGGCAGCCCCGGCCAGTCCGGGCCCCGGCTCGACGGATACGAGATCCGTACCGCGGCCGTGCTGCGGGGCGTACCGTGCGTGACGACCGTCCAGGGCCTGGCCGCGGCCGTGCAGGGCATCGAGGCCGTCGCCGGGGGGCAGGTCGGCGTCCGCTCCCTCCAGGAGCACGCCGAGCGGCTCAGCGGCGCCCACGGGCGCACGGGCACGGGGGCCGCGGACGACGTCCCGGGCACGGGCGCCAGGGCCGCTGACGGAGCCCCGGGACCCGGGTGACAGAACCGGGCGGGCGGGGCGGCGGGCGCGCACGAGGGCCCGCCGCCCGCCCCCCGCACGCGACGAGGAGAGGGAGACGGGTGTCCGACACGCCGGTGCAGACGTCGGCGACGGTCCTGACGGTCCGCCAGGTGCAGGACTACCACGCGATGACGCTGGTGGCCCCCGCCATCGCCGAGCGGTTCAGGCCCGGCCAGTTCGTGGCCCTCGCCGTCGGCGGCGAGCACACGTCCCGGCTGATCCGCCGCTGCTTCGGGGTGCACGAGGTCAAGTCCGACTACGGCGGCACCGTCGAGCTGGTGTTCGCCGACACCGAGCCCGGCACCGCCTGGCTCGCCGGACGCCGCTCCCGCGACCAGATCGACCTCGTCGGACCGCTCGGACGCCCGTTCCGCCTGCCCCGCGATCCCGTCAGCTGCCTGCTCGTCGGCGGCGGTCCCGGCGGCGCGGCCGTGTTCGCGCTCGCCGACACGCTGCTGCGGCGCGGCTGCCAGGTGCACTTCGTGCTGGGCGGGCCGTCCGCCAAGCAGGTGTTCGGCTCCCGCATGGCGCAGCGCATCGGCGACTCCGCGACCGTCGCCACCGACGACGGATCGATGGGGGAGAAGGGCACCGTCCGCGACGTCCTGCCCCGCGTCATCGAGGAGACGGGCGCGGACGTCGTCTACGGCTGCGGCCCCACCGCCCTGCTCCGCTCGGTCACGCAGGTCGCCACCGACTTCGGGCTGCCGTCCCAGGTGTCGGTCGAGGAGTTCCTCCAGCGGACGGGCGCGTGCGGCATCGGCGTGTGCATGACGTGCATCCTCCCCGTCCACGGCGAGGACGGCGTGACCCGGATGGTCCGCGCATGCGCGGACGGGCCCGTCCTGCGCGGCGACCTCGTCCGCTGGGGCGACCTCGGCACGATTCCGTTCGACGCGCTCGGCGCACCGCGCGTCCTGAGCGTCTCCGAGGGGGGCTCCCAGTGAGCGACCGGGTCAAGACCACGCTCGGGCCCCTGGAACTGCCCAACCCCGTCCTGACGGCCTCAGGGTGCGGTGGGACGGGACGCGAACTCGCCCAGTTCTTCGATCTCGCCCGTCTGGGAGCGTTCGTCACCACCTCCGTGATGCCCCAAGCGCGCGCAGGACGCCCCACTCCTCGCGTGACCGAAACCCCCTCCGGTTTGCTGACCGCAATGGGCCTACCGGGGCCCGGTGTGGAGACTTTCCTGGAACACGAGCTTCCGTGGCTCATCGAGCAGGACGTCCGCACGATCGTGTCCGTCGCCGGCAACAGCGTCGACGAGTACGGCGATCTCGCGCGCCGCCTCCGCGACGTCCCGGGCGTCGCCGCCATCGAGGTCAACATCGCCTGCCCGAACGTCGAGGACCGCGGCCGCATGTTCGGCTGGCACCCGTCCGCCGCGGCGTCCGTCGTCCGCGCCGTCCGGGCCCATGCCCGGCCCGGCACGCCCGTCTTCGCCAAGCTCGCCCCCGACGTGACCGACATCGTCACCATCGCGCTGGCCTGCGTCGACGCGGGCGCCGACGGCCTCACCCTGATCAACACCATGGAGGCCATGGCGATCGACACCGGCACCCTCCGGCCCGCCCTCACCGGCGTGTCGGGCGGCCTGTCCGGGCCCGCCGTCCGGCCCGTCGCGGTCCGCTGCGTCTACCAGGTGCACGCCGCGCTGCCCGGCACGCCGATCATCGGCGTCGGCGGCGTCGCCACCGGCCTGGACGCGCTGGAGTTCATCCTCGCCGGCGCCTCCGCCGTCGCCGTCGGCAGCGCCGTCTTCCACGACCCCACGGCGGCCCCGCGCATCCTGCGCGAGCTGGAAGAGGCCCTGGTGGCCCGCCGTGTCGGCCGTCTCGCCGACGCCGTCGGCCTCGCGCACAAGCCCGCCGGGTACGTCCCGCCGCAGGTGCGCCCCGAGGAGCCCGAGAAGGAGAAGCTGTGACCGCCGCCCCCATCGCCGTCGCGCTGGACGCGCCCGACCTGGAGACGGCCGCGCGCTGGGCCACCCTGGTCACCCCGCACGTCTCCACCGTCAAGGTGGGCCTGGAGCTCTACCTGCGGTACGGGCCGGACGTCGTCGCCAGCGTCCGGGGCGCCAGCCGCGTCCAGGTCTTCCTGGACCTCAAGCTGCACGACATCCCCGCCACCGTGCGCGGCGCCGCCCGCGCCGTCGCCCGCCTCAAGCCGTCCTACCTGACCGTGCACGCCGCCGGCGGCCCCGCCATGATCCGCGCCGCCGTCGAGGCCGCCCCCGCCACCAGGATCGCCGCCGTGACGGTGCTGACGTCGCTCTCCGAGGCCGATCTCACCGCGCTCGGCCTCGCGGGCCCCGCCCCGGACGCCGTCCGCCGCCTGGCCGTCCTGGCCGTCGAGGCGGGCGCCCAGGCCCTCGTGTGCTCGCCGCAGGAGGCCGCCGCCGTCCGCGCCGAGGTCGGCCCCGGCATCACGCTGATCACGCCGGGCGTCCGGCCCGCGGGCGCGGCCAACCAGGACCAGGCCCGCGTCGCCACCCCCGAGGACGCCCTGGCGGCCGGCGCCGACCTCCTGGTGATCGGCCGCCCCATCACCGGCGCCCCCGACCCCGGCGCCGCGGCCGCCGCCATAGCCGCCGCCCTAAGACGCGTATGAGCCGGGAGCCGTCCGGACGCGTATGACCACTATGACCACAAATGGCGTCAGCTTGGTTCACGACAACATCAGCCATCACCGCAACCCCGCAACAACCAATGAGGGAGACCACTGCAATTAAGAATGCGGGGGCGGGCGATTCGGCATTGCCGAGCGCACCGAACGATCAACTTCGTTCACGCGGAGCGATGATTCACGCCCGCGGACGCCGGTGATGTGACGGGGCCCTGTGGTGTGACGGGCGGAGTTCGGCGTCGACGCGGGGTGCTCTGGCGGCGGGCGGGGGAGCTGTGCGGCGGTGGTGCCTCCGGGAGAAGAGGACGATCTTGGCGGGTGGCGCGTTGTCGAGGATGGCAGTTGCGGGGCCGCCGCGACGTGCGGAACGACGCGGCGTGACGAGCGTCACTCGGTCGGGATCGGTTGTGGGGGACCTCACAGGAGGCGCCCGCGCCCGGCCCGGCCGGGCCTCCGGACGGCCGGGCGGCGCGCCCCGGGACGCCCCGGCGGGGCCCGGACGGCCCCGGAAAATCGGTACCGGATGCCGCATATGGGGTCAGAAAGGGGGGATTTTCACGATCATGCGAAAGTCCCAGCAAGGCGGGGGGATGTGCCGCCAAGGGGCCCGAGTTGTGTACACTCTGTATTCAGGACACTCCGATGAGTGATTTTCGTGAATTTATGGCGGGCTAAACGGCACTTCACGTTGCCTAATGGGCGGTGAACTCGCTAGTTTCCCAACCCGTCCGACTCCGTCGAGTGGAAACCTGAGGTGACCCGGCGTGGCTCTTCCGCCCCTAACCCCCGAACAGCGCGCCGCAGCCTTGGAGAAGGCTGCCAAGGCTCGCAAGGAGCGGGCCGAGGTTAAGAATCGGCTCAAGCACGGGGGAACCTCGCTCGCCGAGGTTCTCAAAGAGGGTCAGTCCGACGACGTCATCGGAAAGATGAAGGTGTCGGCCCTCTTGGAATCGCTGCCCGGTGTGGGCAAGGTCCGTGCGAAGCAGATCATGGAGCGTCTGGGAATCGCCGAGTCCCGCCGTGTGCGGGGCCTCGGTGCCAACCAGCGCGCGTCCCTGGAGCGTGAGTTCGGCGGAAGTGCGAACCGCTGACGCACGACTCACGGGCGGGCGCGGCGGTCTGACCGCCGCGGCCGGGCCGGGGCTACCCGGATCCGGCTCCATCCCGTCCGACCCCGGTGCCCCCGCCGACCGCTTCCCGTCCTCGGCAGGCCCGCGCAGGCCACGCCTCCGCGGGCAGGCCGGATGAGAACGGTCGGCCAGGCGCCGGAAGGCTCCGAATCGCATGAATCGCATGACCCGCTCGCGCGGCGGCTGACGGTCCTGTCGGGGCCGTCGGGCGTCGGCAAGAGCACGGTCGTCGCCGAGATCCGGCGATCGCACCCCCAGGTGTGGCTGTCGGTCTCGGTGACCACCCGGTCCCCCCGGCCGGGTGAAACCCACGGTGTGCAGTACTTCTTCGTCGACGACGCCGGTTTCGACCGGCTCGTCGCCGAAGGGGAGCTCCTCGAATGGGCCGAGTTCGCGGGAAACCGCTATGGGACCCCGCGCCGGCCCGTCGAGGAGCGGCTCGCCCGCGGCGAGCCGGTGCTCCTGGAGATCGACCTGCAGGGCGCCCGGCAGGTCCGCCGGTCCATGCCCGAGGCCCGCCTGGTGTTCCTCGCTCCGCCCAGCTGGGAGGAGCTCGTCCGCCGGCTCACCGGACGCGGCACCGAGCCGCCCGAGGTGATCCAGCGTCGCCTCGACGCCGCCCGCGTCGAGCTCGCCGCCGAGAAGGAGTTCGACCTCACGCTCGTCAACACGTCCGTCCAGGACGTGTGCGAGGAGCTGCTAGTCTTGATGGCTGTTCACTAGTCGCGACCTATCGGAAGGCCACCGAGTGGCAGCCAGCAGTGAGGGCATCACCAACCCGTCGATCGACGAGCTCCTCGAGGTCGTCGACACCAAGTACGGTCTCGTGAGCATCGCGGCCAAGCGCGCACGGCAGATCAACGCCTACTACGCCCAGCTGGGCGAGGGCCTGCTGGAGTACGTCGGCCCGCTCGTCGAGACGCAGGTCCAGGAGAAGCCGCTGTCGATCGCCCTGCGGGAGACGCGCGAAGGACTCCTGAACGCCGAGCCCATCGAGGGCTGAGCGCCCGCGAACGGGCCCACCGGCCCCGCCCCCGGCGACCCCGGTGCGCCCGCGTCCGGCGCCTGATGCGACAGTGACCGCATGACCTCCCCAAAGCCGCGCGTCGTCCTGGGCGTGAGCGCCGGCATCGCCGCCTACAAGGCGTGCGAGCTGCTCCGGCGGCTCACCGAGTCGGGCCACGACGTCACCGTGGTCCCGACCGAGGACGCGCTCCGCTTCGTCGGCGAGCCGACCTGGGCCGCCCTGTCCGGCCGCCCGGTCTCCTCCAGCGTGTGGGACGGCGTCGCGGGCGTGCCGCACGTCCGGCTCGGGCAGTCCGCCGACCTGGTCTTCGTCGCGCCCGCCACCGCCGACCTGCTCGCCCGGGCCGCGCAGGGGCTGGCGGACGACCTGCTCACCACCACCCTGCTCACCGCGCGGTGCCCGGTCGTGTTCGCGCCCGCGATGCACACCGAGATGTGGGAGCACCCGGCGACCCGCGCGAACGTCGCGACGCTGCGGGCCCGCGGCGCCGTCGTGATCGAGCCGGCGTCCGGGCGGCTCACCGGCACGGACACCGGCCCCGGCCGGCTGCCCGACCCGGCCGAGCTGTTCGAGGTCGCCCGGCACGTCCTGGCCCGCGGCGCCGCCGGCCGCGACCTCGCCGGACGGCACGTCGTCGTCTCCGCGGGCGGCACCCGGGAGGCGATCGACCCCGTCCGCTTCATCGGGAACCGCTCGTCCGGCCTGCAGGGCTACGCGCTCGCCAGGACGGCCGTGGCCCGCGGCGCGCGGGTGACGCTCGTGGCCGCCAACGTCGCCCTGCCCGACCCGGCGGGCGCCGACGTCGTCGCCACCGGGTCGGCCGAGGAGATGCGCAAGGCCGTCCTGTCGGCCGCGGGCGACGCCGACGCGGTCGTCATGGCCGCCGCCGTCGCCGACTTCCGCCCCGCCGGCTACCACGGCTCGAAGATCAAGAAGGCGGACGGGGCGGAGCCCGAGCCGATCCGCCTCGTCAAGAACCCCGACATCCTGGCCGAGCTCGGCGAGACCCGCCGTCCCGGCCAGGTGATCGTCGGTTTCGCGGCCGAGACCGACGACGTGCTCGCGAACGGCCGCGCCAAGCTCGCCCGCAAGCGCAGCGATCTGCTCGTCGTCAACCAGGTCGGCGAGGAGATGACCTTCGGACGGCCCGACAACGCGGCCGTCGTCCTCGGCGCGGACGGCTCCGCGACCGAGGTGCCCCGCGGCCCCAAGGAGGCACTCGCCGAGATCGTCTGGGATCTCGTCGCGGCCCGCCTCGAACCCCTGTCGCCCGATTGACGGCGCCCGCCCGGCCAGGGCGCCCGCCTAGGGCGTCCAGCCCGGTCGGACCAGGCGATCCAGCCGTTAACGAGCACGTTTCGAGATCCGCCGGGCGACGATCCCGCTAGACTTCGGCCCTAGTACCTGTGGGGTAGGGGGCCTTCCCCATCGAATCTGAAGACATATCCGTTCTGCGACGTCAGTCAGCAGCCGCTGCAAGGAGTGCACGTACGTGTCTCGCCGCCTGTTCACCTCGGAGTCCGTCACCGAAGGACATCCGGACAAGATCGCGGACCAGATCAGCGACGCGATCCTCGACTCGATGCTGAAGGACGACCCGAAGAGCCGGGTCGCCGTCGAGACGATGATCACGACCGGTCAGGTGCATGTGGCCGGTGAGGTCACCACCGAGACCTATGTGGACATCCCGGGCGTGATCCGGGAGAAGATCCTGGAGATCGGCTACGACTCGTCCAAGAAGGGCTTCGACGGCCACTCCTGCGGCGTGTCGGTGTCCATCGGCGCGCAGTCGCCCGACATCGCGCAGGGCGTCGACGACGCCTACGAGACCCGCGACGGCGACGACCGCGACAAGCGGGGCGACGACCTGGACCGGCAGGGCGCCGGCGACCAGGGCCTGATGTTCGGCTACGCCACCAACGAGACGCCCGAGCTGATGCCGCTGCCGATCACGCTGGCGCACCGGCTGGCGCAGCGGCTGTCGGCGGTCCGCAAGAACGGCGACGTCCCCTACCTGCGCCCCGACGGCAAGACGCAGGTCACCATCGAGTACGACGGCGACCGCGGCGTCCGCCTCGACACCGTCGTCGTGTCCAGCCAGCACGCCCCGGACATCGACCTGAAGGAGCTGCTGACCCCGGACGTCAAGGAGCACGTCGTCGACCCGGTGCTGGCCGGGTTCGACCTCGACACCGACGGGTACCGGCTGCTGGTCAACCCCACCGGCCGCTTCGAGATCGGCGGCCCGATGGGCGACGCCGGCCTCACCGGCCGCAAGATCATCGTGGACACCTACGGCGGGATGGCCCGGCACGGCGGCGGCGCGTTCTCCGGCAAGGACCCGTCCAAGGTCGACCGGTCCGCCGCGTACGCGATGCGGTGGGTCGCCAAGAACATCGTCGCGGCGCAGCTCGCCGACCGCGCCGAGGTCCAGGTCGCCTACGCGATCGGCAAGGCGCACCCGGTCGGCGTGTTCGTGGAGACGTTCGGCACCGAGAAGGTCGCCCCCGAGGCGATCGAGAAGGCGATCGCGGACGTGTTCGACCTGCGTCCGGCCGCGATCGTCCGCGACCTCGACCTGCTCCGCCCGATCTACCAGCAGACGGCCGCCTACGGGCACTTCGGCCGCGAGGAGCCCGACTTCTCCTGGGAGTCGACCGACCGCGCCAAGGCCCTCGCCTCCGCCGCCGGTCTGTAACCCGTACGACGACGGAAGGCCCTGGGGACCCTGCGTCCCCAGGGCCTTCTTTGTGCGGTCTACGGGAGCGTCAGGATTCGCAGTGCCCGCCGCGGCGGACGCTGTAGCGGGCCGCGATGGTGTAGCGGCCGGGCCTGTCCGCCTTCATCCGGACGAAGTCGCCCGCGCGCGCCAGGCAGGCGTTCCCGCCCGACACCCTGAGCCACGGCGACCAGGAGACGCGCACGAGGACGGTCCCGCTGGACGGCATGTCGATGACGAGCCGCCCGGAGTCCAGCTCGCTGACGGACGCCGGGCGGTCGACCAGAGGCGTCGAACGCAGCACGCGGAACAGGCGCCAGTGCTCGTCGCGCCAGATCTCCGTCAGGTACGGCTGGCCGCCATCGACGAGGGCGGCCTCGTCCCGGGCGGACCAGTCCGTCTCCTGCTTGGGCAGGACGACGTACTGCACCGCCCACTCGTGCAGCCAGTCGCGGTAGGAGCCGGCCGTCAGGGCGCCCTCCTTGTAGAAGAGCTCATGGCGTTCCGCGTCGACCTGGCGGTTCCAGCCGCGCGCGAGGACGAAATGACGGCTCAGCCCGGACGACTCCCAGTGGGACCGCAGCGGGACGACCTCGATGCGGGCGTCCTCCGCGCCGACGGCCTTCAGCTCGGCGATGAGGCCGCTGGCGTTCCCGGCGGCGGTCGCCGCGGGCTCGGTGTGGATCAGGTCGTCGACGGGCTTCACGACCTGCCAGGACGCGGTGACGATGAACGCGGCGGACAGCACGGCGATGCGGACGCGGCCGTGCGCGCGCGCCACGGCGGACAGCAGGAACATCCCGCCGAACAGAAGCGCGAGGCGTTCGACGTTGCTGCCGACCGGCGACGGGATCAGCCAGGTCAGCAGGATCCCCGCCAGGTACACGCCGGCGCCGACGCGGACGAGCCGCCAGCCGCGCGGCGCGCACAGCAGGATGGCGATGACGCTGGCCAGGGTGGGCAGCACGATGGCGCTGACCGAGATCGGCTGGACGCCGCTGAACGGGAACAGCAGGCTCGTCGTCCCGACCACGACGGGAGGGCCGGCGGCGATGCAGAGCCCGGCGCGGCGGCGACCGGTGAGGAACAGCGCGGCGGCCAGCACCATGAGGAAAAGGCCCGCGACGGGGCTCGCGAGCGTGGACAGCAGGCCGAGGCCCACCATCCCCGCCGCGCGCAGGGCGGGCGTGCCGCGAGGCGTGAACGCCACGATCGTCGCCATGAGCGCGAACGTGAAGCCGAGGCCGAACGTGACCCGCCCGGACGCGGAGTTGCACGAGATGGCGAACGCGGCCCAGAGGGACGCGGGCAGGGCCACGGGCGCCTTGAAGCGCCGCAGCAGGTACGCCGCCAGGGCGGCGGAGAGCGTGCCGGACACGACGGCGACCGTGCGGATGCCGAAGAGGGCCATCAGGTACGGCGACATGACGCTGTAGGAGGCGGGGTGCATCCCGCCGTACCAGGCGAAGCTGTAGGCCGAGGTCGGGTGCTTCCAGGCGAAGTCCGTCCAGGCGGCCTGGGCGGCGAGGTCGCCTCCCTCGGTCGCCAGGAACAGCGCCCACACCAGGTGGAGCACGGCCGCCGCGACCGTGGCCGCGACCACCGGGTGGCGCGGGTTCGCCCACTTCCTCCAGGAGGCGGGGGACGTGGGGCCTGGGGACCGGCGCGACGGCCCATGCGGGGCATGGGCGTCCGCCCGCTCTCGAGTATGCGCTGTGGTCATCGCCTGCACGGGCTCGTCGGACGGCGAGGGCGCAGAAGGGATCGGGCAATGGGCCAACGGGTGCGCACCCCGATAACGAATGGGTCAACCCTAGCGTGCGCGGTCGGCTGTCGGGTTGATCTGGTAGGACGGGGGCGTGACCAAGGACGGCGGTGGAACTGACCTGATCCCGGGCCTGGACGAGCTGCCGCGGACGTCCCCCGAGAAGGCGGATAAGCCGGATAAGCCGGGAAAGGCGCGGAAGAAGGGGGTGCGCCGTCCCGCCGAGGAGCTGCCCGTCGCGCGGATCGCGGTCGACATGTCCCTGCCGCACCTGGATCGTCCGTTCGACTACCTGGTGCCCGCCGAGCTGGACGCCAAGACGGTGCCCGGGTGCCGGGTGAGGGTGCGGTTCGCGGGCCAGCTCGTCGACGGGTTCGTCCTGGAGCGGGTCGCCGAGAGCGACCACGAGGGGAAGCTGCTCTTCGTGGAGCGGGTCACGTCACCCGAGCCGGTCCTCACACCGGAGGTCGCCGCGCTGATCCGGGAGGTGGCCGACCGCTACGCCGGTACGTTCGCGGATGTGCTCCGGCTGGCCGTCCCGCCACGCCATGCGCGTGTGGAAGCGGAACCTGTGGCCGCGTCCGGTGACGCTGGGGGCGAACCGTCCGAGGACGCCTGCACGGACGGCTCTGGTGCGTGGCGCGACTACCCGGCCGGGGAGTCGTTCCTAAGCGCGCTGGCCGACGGCAGGGCACCGCGGGCGGTCTGGACGGCGCTGCCCGGCCCCGGCTGGACGGCGGCCATAGCGCAGGCCGTCGCGGTGACCCTCCGCGGCGGGCGGGGCGCGCTGGTCGTCGTGGCCGATGGCCGCGACGTGGCACGGGTGGACACCGCGCTCCAGGCCGAACTGGGGGAGGGCGTCCATGTCGCGTTGACGGCGGAACTGGGCCCTGCGGAGCGCTACCGGAGGTGGCTGGCCGTCCTGCGCGGTACCGCGCGGGCGGTCGTCGGCACGCGCGCCGCCATGTTCGCTCCTGTCGCCGACCTTGGCTTGGTCGTGCTGTGGGACGACGGCGACGACGTCCACGCCGAGCCGCACGCCCCGTACCCGCATGCGCGGGACGTCCTCGCCCTGCGCGCGCATAGGGCGAAGGCGGGGGCGCTTATCGGAGGGTTCACCAGGACCACCGACGCCACCCAGCTCGTCGAGTCCGGCTGGGCGCACACGCTCACCTCCGATCGGGGGCGTGTCCGGACGGCGATGCCCCGCGTCCGGTACGTGGGTGAGGACGCGCAGCTCGCCCGCGACGCCGCCGCCCGTAGCGCGCGCCTCCCGAACGTCGCGTTCGAAGCCGCCCGGCAGGCGCTGGAGGAGGGGCCTGTCCTGGTGCAGGTTCCCAGGCGCGGTTACGTCCCGGCCATCGCGTGCGGGCGGTGCCGTACGCCCGCGCAGTGCGTGGCCTGTCAGGGCCCTTTGTCGCTGCCGTCGTCCCATGCCGCGCCCTACTGCCGCTGGTGCGGGCGTATCGCGGGGGACTGGCGGTGCCCCGAATGCGGGTTCGTCCATCTGCGCGCCGTGGTGGTCGGCGCCAAGCGGACGGCGGAGGAACTGGGCAGGGCGTTCCCCGGCGTGCCGGTACGCACCTCTGGGCGCGACTCGATTCTCGAACGGCACGGCCCGGAACGCGCGCTGGTGGTGTCCACCCCAGGGGCCGAACCGCCTGCGGAAGGCGGGTACAGCGCCGCGCTGCTGCTGGACGGCTGGGTGCTGCTCGGACGCCCTGATCTGCGCGCGGGGGAGGAGACGCTGCGACGCTGGATGAACGCGGCGTCGCTCGTCCGGCCGCAGGGTCCCGTCGTGGTGGCCGCTGAGGGATCGCTGCCGGCCGTCCAGGCGCTCGTCCGATGGGACCCGGTCACCTACGCGGAGCGGGAACTGGCGGAGCGCAAGGAGGTGGGTTTCCCGCCCGCCGCGCGGATGGCATCGCTGACCTCGACTCCTGCCGCCATACGGGAACTGCTGGACGGCGCCCGGCTGCCCGATGGGGCCGAGGTGCTCGGTCCTGTGCCCGTCCCTTCCACGCCCGTCCCGGGAGCCGACGCGCAGGAGAAGGAACGCGCGCTGGTACGTGTGCCCAGGGCCGCCGGGCACGCCCTGGCGCGCGCGCTGAAGGAAGCTCAGGGTGTGCGCAGCGCGCGCAAGGCGACGGAAACCGTACGGGTCCAGATCGACCCACTGGAGCTGATCTGACCAATAGGGTTCTCGGGTGGCCGAGAACTGGGTGGAGAGCACCGCGGACGACCTGCGGCGGTGGGCGGACGAGCGCGGCGAGGCGCTGGACGAGCAGGGCGCGCGCATCCTGCTCGAACTCCTGCAGGACGAGATGGGCCTGGCGGGCCCCACGGCGCTGACCCCCGAGGCGCTCCGCGAACTGCTCCTGAGCGTGTTCCCGGAGTCCGTGGTCGCGGGCGGCGACGACGTCCCCACCGTCCTGGACGCGCTCCGCCGCATCGTCGCCTACCTGCGCGACACCGGTGCCGTGCCCGCGCCCGCCGCCGCCGACCTGGACGCGGAGATCGACCGGACCGGCCCCGCGTTCGCCGACCTCGTCGCCGAGATGGACACCGAGGAGCGGCAGGCGGCCGCGGAGGTCATCGGCGGGCTGATGCGGGCCGACGGTGTGTCCCTGGACGACCAGGAGGCCGTCGAGGCGTGGATCCGCGACTTCGAGGCCCTGCCGGAGGACGAGCGGTACGCACGCACCGAGGGCTATCTGCAGCAGGTGGAGGATCTGGTCGTCCCGCCTGTGCGGCTCGCCTCCGAGGCGGACGTGGCGGACGCCGTGCGCCGCTCCCGCCTGACCGAGAGCGTCCTCGCCCTGGCCCGCTGGACGGGCGAACGTCCCCTCACCGAGCACGACACCCTCACCGACTCCGACGCGGAGGCCGCGGCCCACGCGCTCGGCCTGGAGGCCCCGCGCAGCCACGGGCAGATGGAGGACGCGGGCGAACTGGAACGACTCTGGTGGGCGGCCGTAGAGGCGAAGGTCATCACCGCAGAGGACGGCGCGGCCAAGCCAGGGCCTTCCCTGGAAGGTCTCCAGTCCGAGGATGACTCGACGCTCCTCGCCACCTGGCTCCCGTTGTTCGAGGCGATGGTCGTCCCAGAGCACGACTACGCGGACGGCCTGGACGCGGTGGAACTCGTCCAGAACGAGATGACGGGCGTCCTCATCCACCTGTACGAGCAGGAGGAGCCCACCGAGCCCGAGACGCTCGTCGGTGCCCTGCTCGACCACGTGGCAGAGGCCTACGACCTCACCGACGGCGAGACCATGCCCGCGCTCGTGTCGGACGCGTTCTTCCTCGAACTGGCCACCTTCGAGGAGTGGGGCGTCGTAGAGACGTCGGGCAAGGCACGCGAGCTGACGCCGCTCGGCGTGTGGGCCGTCCGGGAACTGCTCCTGGCGGACGGGTTCAGCGCGCCCGTCGTCGGCGAGCTGGCCGGGGCCCGCGCGTCCGAGCTCATCGACGGGCTCACCTGGTATCGGCCCGACGCCGCCGACGAGGAGATCGACGGCTGGCTGGCCCGCCACGACCCCAAGGACGCCGCCGCCGACCTCCTGGACGTCATGCGGACGGGCGGTCCCGGCGCGCGCAACCTCGCCGCCGCCGTCCTGCACCGCATCGGCCCCGAGGCGGCGGCCGTGGTCCGCGCCGCGCAGGAGCATCCGCTGGTCTCGCCCTACGCCGCGCTCTGGCTGAACGCCGCGGGAGACCCGTCCGGACGGGAACTGGCCCGCGAGGAGTACCTCTGGGTGTTCGTCGACACCGTCGCCGGGATGCTGGAGACCGCCGAACCCGAGGAGGCGGTCGAGGCGGCCCTCATCGACGCGCCGCCGGGAGCGGAGATGAAAGCCATGGTCGAGGACCTGTGGCGCACCGACCATCCCGGCGTGGCCGACGTCCTGGAGGCGCTCGGCGCGCACCACCCCGACAAGGCGACCGCCAAGGCCGCCCGGACCGCCGCCTACAAGGCCCGATCCACGCACTAGGGCGCGCACCGCGGCCTGTGAAACGTCCCTGCGTCGCTCCGTAGACTGGACGGAGCAACCCCGCCTCGCACGAAACGGAGTCCCCGTTGGCCGTCAAGCCCATCCGCCTTTTCGGTGACCCCGTGCTGCGCACGCCCGCGGAGCCGGTGAAGGACTTCGACAAGGAGCTGCGCCAGCTCGTCAAGGACCTCACCGACACGATGATCGACGCTCCTGGGGCGGGCCTGGCCGCGCCTCAGCTCGGCGTTGGCCTGCGGGTGTTCACCTACTACGTCGACGACCGGTTGGGGCACGTGGTCAACCCGACCCTGGACCTCTCGGACGAGCAGGAGACCGACGACGAGGGCTGCCTGTCCCTGCCCGGCCTGGCGTTCCCCACGGCGCGCGCCGTCCGGGCCGTGGCGAAGGGCTTCAACATGCACGGCGAGCCGATCACGCTGGAGGGCACGCATCTGCTGGCCCGCTGCGTCCAGCACGAGACCGACCACCTCGACGGCGTCCTCTTCATCGACCGGATGGACCCCGAGCAGCGCAAGGCCGCGATGAAGGCGATCAGGGAGGCCGAGTGGTTCGGCGACCCGGCCCCGGTCGTCAAGGAGTCGCCGCACCGCACCCTCGGGAAGGCGATCTAGATGAGGCTGGTCTTCGCGGGGACGCCGGAGACCGCGCTTCCGGCCCTCAGAGCGCTTCTGGGGTCCTCGCACGAGGTGGCCGCGGTCGTGACCCGTCCGGACGGGCGTTCGGGCCGTGGGCGCCATCTCAGCGCCAGCCCGGTGGCGTCGCTCGCCGCGGAGGCGGGCGTCGAGGTGCTCAAGCCCGCGAAGGCCCGCGATCCGGAGTTCCTGGACCGGCTCCGCGAGATCGCGCCCGACTGCTGCCCCGTCGTCGCCTACGGGGCGCTGCTGCCCAGGGAGGCCCTCGACATCCCCCGGCGCGGCTGGGTGAACCTGCACTTCTCGCTGCTGCCCGCCTGGCGCGGCGCCGCGCCCGTCCAGCGCGCGATCCTGCACGGCGATGACGTGACCGGCGCGGCCACCTTCGAGATCGAGGAAGGGCTGGACACGGGCCCGGTCTACGGCGTCCTCACCGAGCCGATCCTGCCGACCGACACGACCGGTGACCTGCTGGGCCGCCTCGCCGTCGCCGGAGCGAGCCTCCTGCTCGACACGATGAACGGCATCGAGGCGGGCGTCCTGGAGCCACGGCCCCAGCCGACGGAGGGCGTGTCCCACGCGGCCAAGCTGAATCCCGAGGACGGTCACGTCGACTGGAAGTCCCCTGCCTTGCACATCGACCGGCTCGTGCGCGCCTGCACGCCCGCCCCCGGCGCGTGGACGAACTTCCGCGACACGCGCGTCAAGCTGGGGCCGGTCCGTCCTGTCCCTGACGCCGACAAGCTCTCGCCCGGGGAACTGCGTGCGGGAAAGAACGAGGTCCTGGTGGGGACGGCCACTCACCCGGTCGCCTTGGGCGACGTCCAACCGCAGGGCAAGCGCGGCATGGCCGCGGCCGACTGGGCCCGCGGCCTCAATCTCATCGGCAAGGACGCGCTGCACTGATGCCTCCCGCCCGCAACCGTCGACGTACCGAGAACCGCAGGCCGGGCGGGCCGCGCAAGACCGGCCGCCCGCAGGACCTCGTCCGCCGCACCGCGTTCGACGTGATCCGCGCCGTCGAGACGCGCGACGCCTACGCCAACCTCCTGCTGCCGAGCCGCCTGCGCGACCGCGGCCTCACCGGACGCGACGCCGCCCTGGCCACCGAGCTCACCTACGGCACGCTCCGCGGCCGCGGCACCTACGACGCGGTGCTCGCGCTGTGCAGCGACCGCGAACTTCGCCGCATCGACGCGCCGCTCCTGGACGTCCTGCGCCTCGGCACGCACCAGATCCTCGCGACGCGGATCCCGCCGCACGCGGCCGTGGGCACCGCGGTCGAGCTGGCGCGCTCGGTCTCCGGCCCTGGACAGGCCAAGTTCGCCAACGCGGTGCTCCGCAAGGTCGCCACACGCGACATGGACGCCTGGCTGGAAATCGTGGCGCCCGCCGACGCCGACACCACCACGCGTCTCTCAGTCCGGCACAGCCACCCCAAGTGGATCGTGTCCGCGTTGCGGGACGCCGTCGGCAACAGCGAGATCGATGAGCTGCTCGCCGCCGACAACGCCCGCCCTCGCGTCACCCTGGTCGCCCGTCCCGGCCGAGCCACCGTGCAGGAGCTTTGCGACGCGGGCGCTGAACCCGCTCCGTACTCGCCCTACGGAGCCCTGTTGCCCGAGGGCGACCCGGCGAGCATCGCGGCTGTCCGCGAAGGGCGCGCCGCCGTCCAGGACGAGGCGAGCCAGATGGTCGCCTTGGCTCTGATCGAGGCTCCCTTGGACGGCCCGGACTCCCTCTGGGCGGACCTCTGCGCCGGCCCCGGAGGCAAGGCGGGCCTCCTCTCCGCCCTCGCCGCCCAGCGGGATGCACGGCTTCTGGCCGCCGACGTCCAGCCCCGCCGCGCCGGGCTCGTCCGGGACGCGGTCGACGACCGTACCGGCGTGGTAGCCGCCGACGGCACCGCACCCGCGTGGCGCCCCGCGTCCTTCGACCGGGTCATGGTGGACGCGCCGTGCACCGGCCTGGGCGCGCTCCGCCGCCGCCCGGAGGCACGCTGGCGACGCGGCCCCGAATCGGTCGCGGAACTCGGCTCCCTGCAGCGGAGACTGCTCGCCACGGCGTTGGACTCCGTCCGGCCCGGCGGTGTGGTCGCCTACGTCACGTGCTCCCCGCACCTGGCCGAGACCCGGGTGGTCGTGGACGACGTCCTGCGCGAACGCGACGACGTCGAACGGCTCGACGCGCCCGCCGTCCTGACGACCGTCGCCCCGGATCTCACCGGTCTGGATGACGGTCCGGCTTCTCGTGTGGGGACGACCCCCGACACCCCCCGGACCGGCTCCTACGCGCAGTTCTGGCCGCACCGCCACGGGACGGACGCGATGTTCCTGGCCCTGCTGCGCCGTACCTGAGCCGGGGGACCCCGTGCTGACGGACTTCATGCATGTCGTGTCGTTCCTGGGGAGCGCGGCGTTCTACGTCCCTCTGCTCGCGGTGCTCTTCTGGTGCGCGGCTCCGCGCCTGGTGGCGCGGGCCACGGTCATCCTGCTGTTCAGCGCGTTCCTCAACACGCTCCTCAAGCTGGTCTTCCACGACCCCCGCCCCTACTGGACGGACCCGACCGTCGAGGGCAAGGCGTCCCATACGTCGTTCGGCATGCCGTCCGGCCACGCCCAGAACGCCCCGGTCGCCTGGGGGTTCTTCGCAGCCCAGACCAGGCGGTGGCCGCTGTGGGCAGGCGCGACCGTGGTCATCATCCTGATCGGGGTGTCCCGCGTCTACCTCGGCGTTCACTCGATCGGGCAGGTGCTGGGCGGCTGGGCCATCGGCCTGGCCCTACTGGTGGCGGCGCTTGGGCTGGAACCCGTCATCGTCCCCTGGTGGGCCCGCCGTCACCTGGCCGTCCAGATGACCCTCGCCCTCGTCGGTTCCCTGCTGCTGCTGGCAGCCGCCTGGGGCGCGGTGCAGCCGCTCCAAGACTGGCAGTGGCCGGACACCTGGGCCCGTGCCGTCCAAGCGGCAGGCGGACGGACCGAACCCGTCACCCTCATCGAATCGGCCAGGGCCACAGGCGGATTCTGCGGAGTCCTGGCCGGGCTGTCCCTGCTGGCGGCCCGCGGCTGGTTCGATGCGGGCGGGAAACTCTGGCAGCGCCTGGCACGCCTTCCCGTGGGCATCGCGGGCGGTTTCGCCCTCTTCCTCCTCGACGGATCGAACCTGGTCCAGGCATTCGTTGCGCAGGCGGTGCTCGGCCTCTGGGTCACCGCAGGCGCGCCGGAGGCGTTCGTCCGACTCCGCTTGGCCCGACGCTCCACATGCTCTGTCACCCGGCCGGGTGACAACAGGGCGGAACTGCGCCAATAGGACAGCGCCAATAGACTCGCGGCATCATGTCTCCTCAGATCGCACCCAGCATCCTGTCCGCCGACTTCGCCCGCCTGGCCGAGGACGTCGCGCTCATCGCCGGCTCCGCCGACTGGGTCCACGTCGACGTCATGGACAACCACTTCGTGCCGAACCTCACCCTGGGGCTGCCCGTCGTCCAGGCACTGCTCAAGCACAGCGCCCTGCCGCTCGACTGCCACCTGATGATCGAGGACCCCGACCGCTGGGCCCCGGAGTACGCCGAGGCAGGGGCGAAGAGCGTCACCATCCACGCCGAGGCCGCCAAGGCGCCGATCCGCACCCTGCGCACCATCCGCGCCGCGGGCGCGCGCGCGGGCCTCGGCGTCAATCCGGCCACCCCCGTGGACGGATTCGAAGACCTCCTCGGCGAAATCGACACGCTCCTCTTGATGACCGTCGAGCCCGGGTTCGGCGGGCAGAAGTTCCTTGACGTCGTCCTGCCGAAGGTCCGCCGCGCCCGCGAGCTCATCAAGGGCCGCGACCTTCCCATCTGGCTCCAGGTGGACGGCGGCGTCAGCGCGGAGACCATCGAACGCTGCGCGGAAGCGGGAGCGGACGTGTTCGTCGCGGGCAGCGCCGTCTACGGGGCGGACGACCCCGCCGAGGCGGTCCGCAGGCTGCGCGGCCAGGCCGAAGAAGCGACGGCGAAGGCGAACTGGTGATCCTGCCCTGCACGGCCGTCCTGTTCGACGTGGACGGCACCCTCGTCGACTCGACCCCCCTCGTCGAACGGGCCGCCCGCGAATGGGCCGCCGAGTACGGCATCGACCCGGACGAGTTCCTCTCCGACGCGCACGGCCGCCGCACCGTGGACCGCGTGGCCGACTTCCTCCCGCCCGAGGAGGTCCACGACGCCACGGCCCGCCTGGACGCCCTGGAGGCCGTCCGCAGTGACGGCATCACCGCCCTGCCCGGTGCCGTCGACCTCCTGGCGAACATGAACGGCCTGCCCTACGCGTTCGTCACCTCAATGGACAGAGCGCAGCTGAAAACCCGCACGGAAGTGGCCGGTGTGCCCATCCCGCAGGTGGTGGTGACCGCCGAGGACGTCCCGACCGGAAAACCGGACCCGTCCGGCTACCTCTTGGCCGCCCGGAGCCTGGAGGTGGACCCGCCCGCCTGCATCGTCATCGAGGACGCCCCCGCGGGCATAGCAGCGGGCCGTGCCGCGGGCGCGACCGTCCTGGCCGTGACCACCAGCCACGACCCCGCGGTGCTGACCGGAGCGCACCGGATCATTCACGACCTCACGCGCGTCAGCGCGACACCGACTGGCCTGCTTCTCCCAGACGACTGACCGACGCTCAGAGCAGACGACCGGTTTCACGCCCGGCGGCGCTCATCCTCCCGGCGCGGCTCCCTCCGGGGTGGCGATGCCCAGGGACGAGCGGAACATCTCGTGGATCCGGAAGCGCTTGACGGCCGCGATGTTGAGATGCTGGACCTGGTGGCTCCCCAGGAAGGTGCCGTCCCCGTTGGCCTGGGCGGTGAGCAGGCCCGACCGCCACAGGACCTCGATGAGGTCGTTCGGGTAGCAGTTCGGCAGCCATGACTCCGTCCCGCGCGTGGGGATCTCCCCGACCGCCAGCTCAAGGCACAGCAGTTCCAGCTCCTCGCGGTCGAACGTGTGCGGACGGCTGCGGAAGACCTCGAAAATGCTCAGCAGGCCGGGATACTGGGAGCGGTATTCGGCGGCGATGTCCCTGGTCCGCTCGGCGGAATAGCCGTACTCGCACCGCTCGATCGCGGAGTAGGGCACCGGCAGCTTGGAGGCGCGCCTTCTGGCTTGCGCCAGGGCCTCGGAGCAGAACTGGATGATCTCCCTCGGCCGGTACAGCGTCCGGTCGACCATGTAGCGGAACGCGGCGTCCCGTCCCTGGCCCGGCGGCGAGGCGAACACCGCCGACCAGCAGGCCCGGTCACCGGCGCGTTCCAGCGCCTCCACGTCGAAGCCCTTCTCGTGCGCGGAGTACCGGATCCGCTTGGCGATGAGCTCCAGCAGCGACTCCTCCGACCAGTAGATCTTCTCCAGCAGATCCCGGTGCTTCTGCGCGTCGTCGTAAAGGGCCGGGATGTCGTCGTACAGCTCCTGCCGCAGCGACACGTACACGCGCAGGTTCTCGTGCAGCCCGTTGATCGACACGCATGCCTGGAACAGTCCCGAGACGAACGCCTTGGCGTCCTCGGACGAGTCCCACCCGCGGTCGAGCTCGTCGACGAGCACGATGACCCGCTGCCCGTCCAGCACCTTCTTCAGCGCGGGCTGCAGATTGTGGATCTCTTCGAGCTTGTAGAGCCGGTCCAGTTCCCGCGTCCGCAGCCCGGCCTCGATCGGCCCGAGCTTGATGGCCTCAAGGCGCTTCAGATACGACACCAGCAGCGACAATGGCCCGAGCTGATGAGCGCCGTGATTGTCCCGGATGTAGTTGTGGATCTCCCGGCCGCCGCCCTTGGTCAGCCGCATCCCCTTCCGCGCCAGCGCCTTCATCACCAGCACGTAGATCAGGTACTTCCAAGCCGCGGCGTAGGCGCCCTGCTTCGCCCACGACCCGGCGTCCTCGGCCTCCATCGTCGAGCTGAGCAGCTCGTACGAGTAGTCCTCCGGGCTCAGCTCGATGACATGGCTGCCCGCCGCCCGCTCCCGCTTGGCCAGCACCTGGAAGATCGCGCTCTTCCCGGCCCCGCGGTTCCCCATCAGGATCGTCTTCGCCCCGGACCGGACCCGCTGGTAGGCGTCGGACTCGACGAAGTACTTCTCCAATCCCCGGGAGATGTCCCGTTCGGCCGACGGAGTGCCGAAGTCGAGGACGTCCAGAATTTTCGGCGACAAAGTCACTTTGCCCATGGGCTTCCCCCGGATCCGCAGCAGGTTCCGTCAACGAGTTTCGTCCCGCCGCGGGTTCCCGGCAACCCCCGCCGCTCCCGCTCGTGGCGATGCTCACACCGGGCGGGAATGCGCGGCGTGGCACACTGGTTGCCAAGCATGAACGCGTGCTCCGGGGTCGGTGAAATTCCGAACCGGCGGTGACAGTCCGCGACCCGGCCGAAGCCATCGGCCGGTTGACCCGGTGGGACTCCGGGACCGACGGTGAGAGTCCGGATGGGAGGCAGCGCGCGGCACGCCCCTGTCCAGGGGTGTGCGCCGACGTATCGACGTCCCCCGGAGCCTGAACTAGGAGGCCCGGGAGATGTTCACTGGCATCGTCGAGGAACTCGGCGAGATCGTGGGGGTCGAGCCCTCGGACGGCTCGGTCACGCTCACGGTCCGCGGCCCGCTCGTCACGCAGGACGCCGTGCACGGTGCGTCGATCGCCGTCAACGGCGTCTGTCTCACCGTCGTGGACGCCAAGGACGAGACCTTCACCGCCGACGTCATCAAGGAGACCCTCGACAAGTCGGGCCTGGGGGCGCTCGCGCCCGGCTCCAAGGTCAACCTGGAACGGCCCGTCCGGCTCTCCGACCGGCTCGGCGGGCACCTCGTCCAGGGCCACGTGGACGGCGTCGGCGAGATCATCTCCCGCGAGCCGGGGGAGCGGTGGGACGTCGTCACCGTGTCCCTGCCGTCCGACCTGGCACGGTACGTGGTGGACAAGGGCTCGATCACCGTCGACGGCATCAGCCTCACGGTCGTCGAGGCCAAAGCCGATCGGTTCAGCGTCGCGCTCATCCCGACGACGCTCGCGCTCACCACGCTCGGCCATAAGAAGCCGGGCGACCCGGTGAACCTCGAAGTGGACGTCGTCGCCAAGTACGTCGAACGCATGCTGGGCGACCGGCGATGAACTGGCTCGGCGCCGGCTTCGAGGTGTTCGGCGAGCACATCCTCTGGACCGACCTCACCGGCAACGTCCTCTCGCTCGCCCTGGTGTGGCTCGCCATGCGCAAGACCCTCTGGACGTGGCCGGTGCAGCTCACCGGTGCCCTACTGCTACTCGCCGCGTCGCTGCACGCGCACGTCCCTGGGAACGCTCTCAAGCAGGTGCTCTTCTGCGGGCTCGCCCTCTACGGATGGGCCATGTGGACTCGTGGACGGCGAGACGCCCACGGGCTCATCGTCCGGCAGGCGACGCCCAAGGAGCGCGCGGTCCTGGTCGGCATGCTCCTGGTGGGCACGGCGGTGGTCGCGCAACTGTTCGTCCACCTGGAGTGGCTGAAGATCGCCTGGTCGCCGTGGGCGAACGCCTACATCTTCGTCGGCAGCGCGGTCGCGACCTTCGCGCAGAGCCGCGCGCTCGTCGACTTCTGGGTCGTCTGGGTGCTGGTCGACCTGGTCGGGGTCCCGCTGGCGTTCAAGTCCGGGCTGTACGTCTCCGGCGCGGTCTACGGGATCTTCTTCGTGACGGTGATGGTCGGGTTCAGGAACTGGCTCCGGGAGTCCCGGGCCGTGCAGGGGGCGCGGGCCCCCAGGGAGAAGGCGGTGACCCTGAAATGAGCGAAGCGAACCGGGGGGCGTGGGGGGTCGTCCCCTCACAGGAGACGGGTATGAGCGGTAAGGACGGCGATGGGATCTTCGACTCCATCGAATCGGCGGTGGCCGACATCGCGGCGGGACGTCCCGTCCTGGTCGTCGACGACGAGGACCGCGAGAACGAGGGCGACATCATCTTCGCGGCGGCGAAGGCGACGCCCGAACTGCTGACGTTCACGATCCGCTACACCAGCGGCGTCATCTGCGTCCCCATGGAGGGCGCCGACCTCGACCGGCTGCAGATCCCGCTGATGACGGCGCAGAACAGCGAGCGCATGCGCACCGCGTACACGGTCAGCGTGGACGCGCGGCTCGGCGTCACCACGGGCATCTCCGCCGCCGACCGGGCCCGGACGATCAAGACGCTGTGCGACTCGGCGTCGGAGCCGCGCGACCTCGTCCGTCCCGGGCACATCTTCCCGCTGCGCTACCACGAGGGCGGGGTGCTGCGCAGGCGGGGGCACACCGAGGCCGCCGTCGACCTCGCCAGGCTGGCCGGGCTCTCCCCGGCGGGCGTCCTCGCGGAAGTGGTGAACGAGGACGGCACCATGGCGCGCCTCCCCGAACTCCAGATCTTCGCCAAGGAGCACGGGCTCAAGCTCGTCTCCATCGAGCAGCTCGCCGAATACCGCAAGCGCCACGAGGCGATGGTCACCCGCGTCGTCGAGACGCGCCTGCCCAACCGGTACGGGACGTGGCGCGCGGTCGGGTTCTCCAGCGCGATCGACGGCGGCGAGCACGTCGCGCTGGTGCTCGGCGACCTCGGCGATGGCGACGACGTCCTGATCAGGGCCCATTCGGAATGCCTGACCGGCGACGTCCTGCACTCCGACCGCTGCGACTGCGGCACCCAGCTGGACGCCGCCATGGAACGCATCGCGGAAGAGGGGCGCGGCGTCGTCCTGTACCTGCGCGGGCACGAGGGACGCGGCATCGGCCTGCTCGCCAAGCTGCAGGCGTACGCGCTGCAGGACAACGGGTCCGACACCGTCGACGCCAACCTGGAACTGGGCCTCCCCGCCGACGCCCGCGAGTATTCCAACGCCGCGCACATGCTGCGCGACCTCGGCGTACGCTCGGTCCGGGTGCTCACCAACAACCCGGACAAGCTCAAGGGCCTGGACGGGTTCGGCGTGGACGTGCGCGGCCGCGAGTCCATGCCCGTCGTCGTCACCGAGCACAACCGGCGCTACCTGACGGTCAAGCGGGACCGTCTCGGACACCAGATCGAGGGACTCTGATGAGCGGCGAGGGACGCCCCGAGGACATCACGGTCGACGCTGACGGCGTCACGCTCGGCATCGTCTGCACGCGCTGGCACGAGCCGATCACCGACCGGCTCCTGGAGCGGGCGCTCGCGGCGGCGAAGGCGTGCGGCGTCGACCAGCCGGTCGTCGCCCGCGTCGCCGGGGCCCTGGAGCTGCCCGTGATCGCGCAGCAGCTCGCCCGCGACCTCGACGCCGTCGTCTGCCTCGGCGCCGTCATCCGCGGCGCGACCGCCCATTTCGACTACGTCTGCGACTCCGTGACCGCCGGTGTGACCCGCGTCGCGCTCGACGAGTCGACTCCGGTGGGCAACGGGGTCCTCACATGTGACACCATTGAGCAGGCGATGGAACGCAGCGGGCTGCCCGGCAGCCCCGAGGACAAGGGATGGGAGGCGACTGTGGCCGCACTCGACACGGCACTGACCCTGCGAGGTCTGCGGCATCACGGTCACGCCGGGCACGGCCTAGAGCATATGTAGGGGGGGTCCCAGGGGCTCCGTCCCTGAATGACTCGCATCTCGGCTCTTGATCGTCCGGGTTTCTCACTCCCGTCCCATTGAAAGGCTTATTCCGTGCTGTCACTCGTCCTGCCCAAGGGGTCGCTGGAGAAGGCGACCATGCTGCTGTTCGACGCCGCCGACCTCACCGTCCAGCGCACGTCGGACCGCGACTACCGCGCGTCCATCGACGACCCGCGGATCGAGCGCGTCCGGGTCCTGCGGCCGCAGGAGATCCCGACCTACCTCGAACAGGGCCTGTTCGACCTCGGCATCACCGGCCGCGACTGGATCACCGAGACCGACTCCGACGTGGTCAGCCTCGGCGAGCTGAAGTACTCCAAGGCGACGTCCAACCCGGTCCGCGTGATCATGGCGGTGCCGGACGGGGCGCCCTGGCAGAAGGTGTCCGACCTGCCGGAGGGCGTCCGGATCTCCACCGAGTTCCCGGCGATGACGCGGCGGTTCCTGGAGAAGCACGGCGTCAAGGCGACGGTCGTCCCGTCATACGGCGCGACCGAGGCGAAGGTGCCCGACATCGTGGACGCGATCGTCGACCTCACCGAGACCGGCTCGTCACTGCGCAAGAACGGCCTGCGCATCCTCGACACGCTCCTGACCAGCTACACGGAGCTGGTCGCCAACCGCGACGCCTACGAGGACGCGGAGAAGCGCGCCGCGATGGAGGACATCTCCCTGCTCCTGCAGGGCGCGATCCGCGCGCGTGGCAACGTCCTGCTGAAGCTGAACGTCGCGCAGGCCGACCTGCAGAACGTCCTGGACATCATGCCGTCGATGTCGTCGCCGACGGTCACCTCCCTCGCGGGCGGGGAGTCGAACGCGGTGGAGTCGGTGGTCGCCAAGCGCGGCGTGAACACGCTGATCCCGGCGCTCAAGGCCGCCGGCGCCCACGACATCCTCGAAATCCCCATCTCGAAGATCGTTGACTGAGCCTCCGGCGCTCCCGACCGTGTGGCGTCCCCGCACCACCCGGATCGTCGCCTACCTCACGGCGGGCGTGATCATGCTCGGCCTGATCGCGCTCGCCGTGGTGGTGGCGCCCCAGTTCAAGACGTTCGACCGCGTCCTGATCATCGGGTTCGGCGCCTTCATGGCGTGGATCCTGCACATGCTGGCCCGCTGCCGGGTGGCGGCCGACGAGTCGGGCCTCACGGTCGTCAACGCGTTCCGCACCCGCCGCCTCGAATGGCCCGAGGTCGTGGACGTCTCCATGACCGTGGGCGACCCCTGGCCCACCCTCGACCTGGCGGACGGCACGTCCATCAGCGCGATGGGCATCAACGGCGCCGAGAAGGCCCTCGCCGCCCGCCAGCTCGCCGAACTCCAATCCCTCCTCCACACCCGAGGCGAAGCCCCCGACCCCCGCTGACCGTCTCTCGTCCTAGGCTATTGCTAGGAACAGGAGGGCGCTCGTGTGCGAGAGTGTGTGCATGACTGCTCAAAGTGTCGAGGCAATTACGGAAAGTGCCTACTTGGACGGCGAGCCGCTGCCAGACTGGGTGATCCCCCCGCCGGGTGGATTCACCGCCGACGTTTTCCTGCGTATGGACGATCTGCTGCCCCGGCATACCGAGTTGATCGACGGGATCGTGAGATAAAGCCACGCCGCTACAGGGCCGCGGGTATCAAGCATTTCTGGCGCGTGGAGAGGGACGAAGACAGGACGGTCGTCTACGTCTACGAGTTCGACCCCGCGAGCACCTCTTACGTTCTGACGGGCACCCATCATGACCACCTCAAGGTGATGGCGCCATTCGACATCCAGATCGACCTGACGGTCATCGGCGAGCGCCGCTAGGCCAAGGACGTTCGCTAGAAGGCGGTCAGGAGGGTCAGGGTGCCGGCGGTGATGAGGGCGGCGGCCCAGAGGCGGTCGAGGTTGAACCAGGCGCGGCGCAGGACGGTCAGGCCGACGATCTCGTAGACGACGAGGGCGATCGCGCCCGCGACGGCGAACATCGACAGGGTGTGCACGGCGGTGACGAACACGCCCGTCGAGACCGCGCTGCCGGACGACGCCGCCAGCCCGTGGTCGTGGCCCGCCGGGGCCGTCCCGGACGAGGTCAGCACCGGCAGCAGCATCAGCCCCGCGCCGTGCGCCGACGACATCAGGAACGACCACCCGGCGAGTTGCGGCAAGGAAATCCGCATGCCGACCCAGCGGAAATGGCGCCGCGACAGCAGCCGCCACAGGCCGAAGCCGACCAGGACGGCGCCGCCGCCGATCGCGAGCGCCTGCGTCGCGACGACCGAGCGGGTGAGGGCGATGAGGATCGCGACCGCCCCGACGGACGCGGCGTGGCCCGCGGCGATGGCCGGGAGCGACTGCAGCACGAGGGAGCGGCTGCGCTCCTGAAAGCCGCGGGCCACGGCGAACAGCCAGCCCATGGCGGGGTTGACGCCATGGAAGGCGCCGAGGGCCACGAGCGCGGCGAGGGATCCGTCGGTCACGGGGTCACGGGCTCACGGGTAGCAGTAGGAATCGGAGGACGCGTCGCCGCCCTGGAGGCGCGTCTGGTGCGGGCGGAGCCCGCGGAACGCGTCGCCGTGCGGGAAGAAGCGCTCGTCGAAGGTGAAGGTGTCGGGGGTCGAGTCGAGTTTGGCCATCCAGGCGCCCACGCCGTCGGGGAAGAACTGGTCGTCCCAGGAGCCGTAGAGGGAGTTGGTGATGTAGACGCGTTTCCCGTCGCGGCTGATCTCCACCATTTGCGGGCCGCCGGCCAGGGGCTGGTCAGGGGCGGTGGGGTGGGGTGCGCGGTTGACGATGCCGCCGATGCGCACCGAGCCCGCTTCGACCGGGTTGAACGGGTCGCTGACGTTGTAGCGCTTCAGTTCGCCGGTGCCCCAGCACGACACGTACAGCCATTGGTCGTCGACGGACAGGTCTATGTCGGTGACGAGCGGCGGCACCGCGCCGAAGGGCTGGATGACCGGGGGAAGGGACGAGGCGTCCGCGGGCTCCGCGGGAATGGTGATGACCTTCTGCGCCGCCCAGGAGTCGCCGTCGCGGTGCCAGAGCCAGACCGACGCCGACAGGTCCTCGACGTTGACGACCACTCCCGCGAACCCGTACAGCTTGGTCGGGTCGTGCGCGGGACGCAGTTCCAGGACCATCTGGTGCTCGTCGCCGAGGTCCACGGTCTGGACGTGCTTGCGCTTGCGCAGGTCGAAGAAGTTCAGCGAGTGCCCGTACTTGCGGCCGAGGAGGAGTTCGGCGACGACGCCGTCCTCCACCATGGACGGCGTGCCCCACTCGGACGTGACGAGCACGTCGTGCGCGATGTGCCACCAGGCGTCGTAGGCGAAGTACTGCGGGCCGCGGTCGACCTCCCAGCGTCCGAGAACGTCGAAGGAGGCGTGGTCGAGGAGGGCGATGCCGCCGGGGCCGTCCTCGCCGTTCGCGCCGCCGAGCGCCGTCAGGTACAGGCCCTCGGGCCCGCAGTGGACGGTGTGCGGACGGGAATACCCGGCGCGCTTGGCCAGCTCGTCCGGCTCAAGGACCTTGACGATCTTCGGCGCGGCCGGGTCGTCCTTGGTGTCGATGACGTACACCCGCGACGACCGCAGCCCGGGGACGATCAGGTAGCGGCGTTCGACGTGCGGGTGCGGCGACCCGGGGCACAGGGCGCTGCTGCACGCGTTCCACCCGAAATGGTGCAGCTCGTCGCCGAGGAACGGCAGGTCGGTCCAGCCGACGACGGAGCCGTAGGAGGCGGAGTCCGGGTCGACGTCCAGCACGGCGATCGCGTCCGGTTTCTCGGCGGCCCGGTCGAACGCGGCCACGTAGGCGAGCTTCTCGGCGGGCGCGGACGCGGCGTCGCGCGGCGAGGCGTAGAAGGTCGGGTCTGGCGTCCACAAAGCCATGATCGTCCTTTCAGATGACGGTGACCGGGTGCCGCACGACGGCGCCGAAGAGGTAGCCGAGCCTGTTGAAGGGGACGGTCGCGGGCTGCGTCGCGCCGGTCTCGTCGGTCGCGCGGGCGAGCAGCTCGTACGGTCCGGGGCGGCTGGGCTGCCAGCCGAACTCCCAGCGCGCCCATCCGCGCGGGTCCGGGTGGCGGTCGCGGAGGCGCGCGGGCCGCCAGGTCGCGCCGCCGTCCGCGCTGACCTCGACCCGCAGGATCCGGCCGCCGCCCGACCAGGACCGGCCGCGCAGGGCGAGCGGCCGCGCCGCGGGCAGCTCCGCCTCCCAGGGCAGCTCGAACGCGGACTTGACGTTCATCCTGGTCAGCGGGGCGGACCCGTCCGGCGGGTAGGCGGGGCCGAAGAGCCGGTAGAAGCGGGTGTTCCAGGGCGAGAACAGCGGCTCGTCCGCCACCTGGATGTCGCCGAGCCACTTGACGGACGCGATGCCGACCCAGGACGGCACGACCAGGCGGACCGGATGGCCGTGGTCGGCCGGCAGGGGCGCCCCGTTCATTCGGTAGGCGAGCAGGACGTCCTTCATCGCCTTCGCGACGGGAAGGGGACGCCGCACGCGGCCGAGGTTCTCGCCCTTGTCCACGTAGTCAGCGTCCAGTCCGCGCGGCATGATGTCCACGGCCTCGCGGGTTATACCTGCGCGCCTCAGCACCGTCGACAGCCGGACCCCGTGCCACCGCGCCACGCCCACCGCCCCCAGCTTCCACGGGGTGCCCGAAGCCTCCTGCCCCTGCTGGGACGCGAAGAAGCCGCGCCCGTTGCCCGTGCACTCGATGGACGCCGTGAGGGTCTCGGAGGGCAGGTCGAGGAGGTCTTCGTAGGTGAGCTCGACGGGACTGTCCTCGGTGGGGCGGCCGCGCAGGCCGGTGCCCCACAGCTTGAGGCTCCATGTGCGCGCGTCGATGAGAGGCGTGGCGGTGTGGTTGCGGACGAAGAACCGGTCGGCGGGCGTCAGGTAGCCCTGCCGGCGCATGGCCTCCCAGCGCATCTCGGCGTTGGTGCCGTGCGAGATGAACAGCTCTGGCGGAAGCGGCTTGACGATCCCGCCGGCGGCGGCCGCCGCCGGCGGGCCGAGCGCGGTGAGCAGGCCGCCGCCGAGCCCGGCGCTCAGTCCCGCGCCGGCCGAGAGGCGCAGCAGCGCGCGCCTGGACGGGGAGCGGAGGCGTTCGTAGGTCGCTTCGTCGGTCAGGTCGAGGTCGTCCCGGTCACCGGATCGCATGGCTTCGATGCTGCTCAGCACCCGAAGGAAAGTCAACTTTCCATACTTGCTTACTTGGATAAATGCGCGGATGTCCCGGTATGCACGCCGCCGCTTCGGCTGAGTAGCCTGAGAGCCGTGGGGAGACGGCGGCGATGACCCTGGACCAGGTCGGATCGCCCGCGGAGCTCGCGGGCCTGCTCGACAGGCACGCCTACCTGTGCGACGACGGGCTCGCGACCGCGTGCTTCCTCGCGCTGCGCATGGGGCGGCCGCTGTTCCTGGAGGGCGAGGCCGGCGTCGGCAAGACCGAGCTGGCCAAGACGCTCGCGCGGGGGCTCGGCGCGCCGCTGATCCGGCTGCAGTGCTACGAGGGCCTGGACGCGTCCCAGGCCCTCTACGACTGGGACTTCCCCCGCCAGCTCCTGCACCTGCGCGCCGCCGAGGCCGCGGGCGTCGGCGACGTGGCGCGGCTGGAGGGCGAGCTGTACGACCGGCGGTTCCTGCTGGCCAGGCCGCTGCTCCAGGCGCTGGAGCTGTCGCCCTGCGTCCTGCTCGTGGACGAATTGGACCGTGCCGACGACGAGTTCGAGGCGTTCCTCCTGGAGGTCCTCAGCGACTTCACCATCACGGTCCCGGAGCTGGGCACGATCAGGGCGGAGCGCCCGCCGGTCGTCGTGGTCACCTCCAACCGCACCCGCGAGGTCCACGACGCGCTGAAGCGGCGCTGCCTGTACCACTGGCTGGAGCACCCGTCTTTCGACCGCGAGGTCGCGATCATCAGGCGGCGGCTCCCGGGCGCGGCGGAGCGGCTCGCCGGGCAGGTCGCGCGGGCCGCGCAGCGGATGCGCGAGACCGGCCTGCTGAAGCCGCCGGGCGTGGCGGAGACCCTCGACTGGACGGAGGCGCTCGTCGCGCTCGGCGTCCGCGACCTGGATCCGGGCGCCGCGGCCGTGACGCTCGGCGCCGTCCTCAAGTACCGCGAGGACCAGCAGCGCGTGCTCGGCGGCCTGGAGGCCCTGCTCAACGGCGGTCCCAAGGGGTGAGCGTGGGGCGCGACGTCACCGAGACGATGGTCGGGTTCGCCAGGACGCTGCGCGCGGCGGGCGGCGCCGCCGATCCCGAGCGGGTGCAGGCGATGCTGGCGGCGCTCGACCATCTCGACGTGCTCGACCCGTCCGACGTGTACTGGGCGGGACGCCTCACGCTGTGCGCCGACCCCGACGACCTCGCCCGCTACGACCGGTGCTTCGCCGCGTACTTCTCCGGCGCGACCGCCCGGCCGGGGCGCAGGCCGCCGCCCGTGGTCGTCCGCCGGACGACGATGCCCGACCCGGGCGCGGGGGACGGCGGCGAGCGCAGCGAGGGGCTGAAGGCGGCCACCGCCAGCGCCGTCGAGGTGCTCCGCGACCGGGACGTGGCGCGGCTGACCGACGCCGAGCGCGCCGAGGTCGCCCGCCTCATCGCGGTGCTGGACGCGGGCGCGGAGCGGCGCAGGTCGCGCAGGTTCGCGCCCGCGCCGACCGGACGGCTCGACCCCGCGCGGACCGTCCGGGAGACGCTGCGGCGCGGCGGCGAGACGTCCCTGCTGAAGCGCCGGACGCACCGCACCCGCCCCCGCCGCCTCGTCCTGATCGTCGACGTCAGCGGCTCGATGAGCCCCTACGCCGATGCCCTGCTCCGGTTCGCGCACGCCGCCACCCGCTCCGGCGGGCGCGGCGTGGAGGTGTTCAGCGCAGGGACGCGGCTGACCCGCCTCACCCGCGAGCTGCGGCACCGCGACGCGGACACGGCGATGGCGGCGGCGTCCGCGGCGATCCCGGACTGGAGCGGCGGCACCCGGCTCGGCGAGGAGCTGAAGGAGTTCCTCGACCGGTTCGGCCAGCGCGGCGTGGCCCGCGGCGCGGTCGTGGTGATCGCCTCGGACGGCTGGGAGCGCGGCGACGCCGCCCTGCTCGGCGAGCAGATGGCGCGGCTGCGCCGGCTGGCGCACCGGGTGGTGTGGGCGAACCCGCACAAGGCGCGTCCCGGGTACGAGCCGCTGACGGCGGGGATGGCGGCCGCGCTGCCGCACGTCGACGACTTCACGTCCGGGCACAGCCTCGCGGCGCTGGAAGGGCTGGCCCGCCTCATCGCCGGGGGCCCAGGGAAAGGGAGCGCACATGCGTGACGTGCTGGACGACATCGCCCGCTGGTACGCGTCCGGGGAGACGTTCGGGCTCGCGACCGTCGTGAACACCTTCCGCAGCGCGCCGCGCCCGCCGGGCGCCGCGATGGCGGTGTCGGCCGGCGGCGAGGTGGCGGGCAGCGTGTCCGGCGGCTGCGTCGAGGGCGCCGTCTATGACCTGGCGCAGTCGGTGATGGAGAGCGGCGAGCCCGTCGTCCAGCGGTACGGGGTGAGCGACGACGACGCGTTCGCGGTCGGCCTGACCTGCGGCGGGATCCTGGACGTGCTGGTCGAGCCGGTCGGCCCGGCGACGTTCCCGGAGTTCGCCGGCGTGGCCGCGTCCATCGCGGCGCGCGAGCCGGTCGCCGTCGCCACCGTCGTCGCCGGGCCCGGGAGGATCGGTGCCCGCCGCGTGATCTGGGCCGATCGCGCCTCCGGGTCGCTCGCGCCGGACGCCCCGCACGCCGCCCGCCTCGACGCCGCCGTCGACGACGACGCGCGCGGCATGCTCGCCCAGGGCCTCACCGGCCAGCGCCACTACGGCCGCGAGGGGGAGCGGCGGCTGGACGAGCTGACCGTCTTCGTCCACTCGTTCGCGCCGCCGCCGCGCCTGCTGGTGTTCGGCGCGATCGACTTCGCCGCCGCCGTGGCCCGGATCGGGAAGTTCCTCGGCTACCACGTGACCGTGTGCGACGCGCGGCCCGTGTTCGCGACGCCCAAGCGGTTCCCGGACGCGGACGAGGTCGTGGTGAAGTGGCCGCACAAGTACCTGCAGGAGACGGGCGGCGCCGTCGACGGGAGGACGGCGATCTGCGTCCTCACCCACGACCCCAAGTTCGACGTGCCGCTGCTGGAGGTGGCGCTGCGCACGGACGCCGGCTACATCGGCGCGATGGGGTCGCGCCGCACCCACGACGACCGGCTCGCCCGCCTCCGGGATGCGGGCCTGTCCGACGCCGAGCTGGGGCGGCTGCGCTCGCCGATCGGGCTGGACCTCGGCGCCCGCACGCCGGAGGAGACCGCGGTGTCGATCGCGGCGGAGCTCGTCCAGCTCCGTTGGGGCGGCTCGGGACGCCCGCTCACCGACACCACCGGCAGGATCCACGCCGACGCGCCCTGACCGCACTACCCTCGCGGGATGACTCTGCACGGTGCGGAACCGCCGGCGGGCCTGCTGCTCGCGGCCGGGGAGGGAAGCCGGCTCGGACGGCCCAAGGCGACGCTCGAACTCGACGGCGAACGGCTCGTCGACCGCGGCGTCCGGATGCTGCGGGACGCGGGCTGCTCACCCGCCGTCGTCGTGGTGGGGGCGGAGCCGGTCGAGGTCATCGGCGCGGTCGTCGTCCCGAACCCGCAATGGCGGGACGGCATGGGCTCGTCGCTGCGCGCCGGGCTCGCCGCGCTGCCGCCCGCCTGCCCCGCCGCCGTCGTCGCCCTCGTCGACCAGCCGCTGATCACCGCGGCCGCGGTCGGACGGCTGATCGCCGCGTACGAGGAGGGCGCCGAGATCGCCGTCGCGACCTACGGGGGAGAGCGGCGCAATCCCGTCCTGCTGCGCGCGGCGCACTTCGACGCGGTGGCCGAGGCGGCGGTCGGCGACACGGGCGCGCGCGGCTTCCTGCGCGCACACCCCGAGCTGGTCACGCCCGTCCCGTGCGACGATGTCGCCGCGCCCGACGACATCGACACACCCGACGACCTGACCGCGCTCAGGCGCCGCGGCCACGAGCCCGGGTGACGGCGCGCTCGTAGGCGAGCAGGGTCAGGACGCGGGGAGGACGCTCTCGTCCAGGGCGCCGCAGTCGACGGCGCGGCGGAGCCGGGACGTGAGCGCCTTGATGGTGGCGGGCTCGTCCAGCACGCCGGACGCCTCGCTCGACGCCTGCTCGTGCCACGCCCTGACCCGTCCGATGACGTCGTCGACGCCGCTCAGATGGAACGCGTACACGGCCGCGTACCGGCTCGGCAGGTGCGCGGGATGCAGGTCCCAGCCCTGGTAGAAGCCGTGCCGCAGCGAATGCCTGACGTGCGCCGCGTGCGTCGCCCAGGCCGCGTTGACCTCGTCGGGGCCGTCGTTGCGCGGGATGACGTTGGTGGAGCCGTCCGACAGCCGCACGCCGGTGCCCGCGAACGACACCTGCATGACGTGCCGGGCGAAGTCGCAGGCGGGATGGTCGAGGCGCTGCTCGTGCGGCGGCAGCCCCAGCGCGGCCGTGTAGTCGTAGACGCCGAAGTGCGCGGCGGTGAGGCGGCCCGCGGCGGCGTCCGCGATGGCGCGCAGCCCGGTGCGGCCGTCGCCGTCCAGGATCGCGTCGGGCGTCTCGACCTGCACCTCGAACCGCAGGATGCCGGACGGCAGCCCGAGCGCGGTCTCCAGCCGGTCCAGCCACTCGGCGAACAGGGCGACGTGCTCGGCCGCGACCACCTTCGGGAACGTGATCGTGAACCCACCGGGCAGCCGGCCGAGCCGGTCGCGCAGCGCGGTGAGGAACCCGTCGAGCGTCCGCATCGAGCGCTCGTGCCCGCCGTCGGCGAACGACTTGACCCGCACGCCCCAGTAGTGGGGGAGGCCCTTGACCTGGTACGCGGCGGCGACGGCCTCGACCACCTGCTCGACGTGGCCGTCCTCTTCGGCGTCGGAGCGCACGCCGTAGCCGTCCTCGAAGTCGATCCGCACGTCCTCGACCGGCTCGGCGGACAGCTTCGCCGCGACCCGCTCGCGGACCAGCCCGGCGATCTCCGGATCGAGCCCGAACGCCGCGCCGAACGACCCGGCGCCCGGCGTGTGGGTGTTCAGCAGCCGCAGCGCCTCGGCGCCGAAGTCGGCGGGGGTCGAGCGGGAGAACCGGTCGGCCGGCACGTACACCGTGTGCACCGGCTGCCGGCCGTCGGCGCCGCCGGGCCGGCGCTCGCCGTGCTCGTCGCGGACGGCGGCGATGCGATCGGACAGGTCGTCGTACGAGGAGACGCTGAGATTCACTCCGATATGATCCCTCACCCCGCGCCTCCTAGGGAACCGGGGCGCCTCAGCTCGCCGCCTGGATTCCCCACGTGCCGGTGAACTCCTCGCCCGGTTCGAGATGCCGCAGGCCCTCGCCGGACGCGAACGCGTTCGGCGGGCACGTCATCGGCTCGACGCCGAGCCCTTCGCGGGGGTTCGGGGTGTTGTCGGCGGTGTAGATCTCCATCCAGGGGTGCGCCTCGTCCGCCCAGAGCCGCACCGTGTGGGCGGCACCGGCGAGGGTCACCCAGGCGCGGCCGTCGCCGTCGTGGTTCAGGTCGGTGAACGCGTTGTCGATCAGCCGGTCGCTGAGGAGCGGGCCCTTGCGCAGGTCGTACTGCGTGCCGGTGACGTCGAGGGACGGCCCGGACGGGATCTTCCGGTCGTCCACCGGGAGGTAGCGGTCTGCGCCGAGCGTGACCGCGCAGGAGTCGATCGGCTCCCCGGCCGTGAGGTACGGGTGCGTGCCGTGGCCGTACGGGGCCGTCGCCGTGCCCGCGTTCCGCGCGGTGACCCGGACGCACAGGCCGTCCACCGCGTCCAGGGAGTACTCGGCCTCCAGGTCGAGGCGGAACGGGTAGCCGGCCGTGCCGAGGAGCCGGTGCGTCAGCCGCACCCGGTCGGGCCGCTGATCGGCGGCCCGCCACGGCGCCCACCGGACGAGCCCGTGGATCGCGCAGTCCCGCTCCGGCTCGGACACGTCGAGCTGGTGCGCCGCGCCGCCGTAGGAGTAGCGGCCCCGGTCGACGCGGTTCGGCCACGGGATCAGCAGCTGCCCGAACGCGGCGGGCGCCGGCTCGTCGGCGCCGTACGGCAGGATCAGCGGCCGACCCTCGCGCGTCAGCTCGCGCAGGCCCGCGCCCGCCTCGGTGACGACGGCCTGGTACGGGCCCGCGCGCAACGCGTACTGCTCCCCGGTGATCAGCTCGCTCATGGCCGGACGGTACCCCTGTACGCAGGCGTTACGCGGTCTCCGCGAGGGCGTGCAGGGCGTCGGTGAAGATGCCGGGGGGCGGTTCGACGAGCCCGGCGCCGACCTGGCCCGTCCCGGCCTCGCGGCCCGCGATGCCGGTGTCGATGACCGGCAGGATCCCGGTGCGGACGACGCGGGTGACGTCCACGCCGACGGGGGTGCCGCGGAACGACAGCAGCGGGATCTGCAGCGCCGGATGCTCGGCCAGGGTGATCTCGTACATCCGCTGGGTCGCGGCGATCGCGTCCGGGACCTCGCCGCCGACGAACCGGACGATCGCGGGCGCGGCGGCGAGCGCGAACCCGCCCATCCCGGCCGTCTCGGTGATCGCCGAGTCGCCGATGTCGGGGTTGGCGTCGTCCGGGCCGTAGTCGCCCAGGTAGAGGCCGTCGGGGACGCCGGCGGGCCCGGTGAACCAGCGGTCGCCCGTCCCCGACACCTGGATGCCGAAGTCGGTGCCGTTGCGGGCCATCGCCACGACCAGGCTGGACCCGGGAACGTTCCGCGCCGCGTCCGCGCACGCCTTCGCCGCCGCCATCCCCGCGTTCAGGAAGAAGTGGTCGTTGCCCGCCGCGAACCGCAGCGCCTCGGCGGCCCGGTCGCGCGGGACGTCCTCCGCGGCGAGCAGGCCGGGCGCCAGCTCGCGCAGCAGCAGCGACGTCGCCGCCCGGTTCCGGTTGTGCAGCTCGTCGCCCATCTGCAGCGCCTGCGCGATCACCGACATCAGGTCGAGCGGCCCGTGGCGGCGGACGGCCGCCTGCAGCGCGGGCCCGAGGACCTCGCCCATCCAGACCAGCCGGTCGATCACCTCAGGCCCGTACGCCCCGTACCGCAGCACCTTCCCGAGGCCCTCGTTGAGCGAGCAGTAGGCGGTGCCGCCGTGCTCGGCGTCCTCCACGACCAGCATCCACATGGACGGGCTGACGACCCCCGCCATCGGCCCGACCGTGGCGTGGTGGTGGCACGGTTCCAGCGCCGCCGCGCCGCGCTCCAGCGCGTGCTCGGCGCCGAGCGGCGTCTCCGCGAGCCCTTCGAGGAGCATCGCGCCGATGAGCGCGCCGCGCATCGGGCCGGACGCGCGCTCCCACTCCAGCGGCGGGCCCGCGTGCAGGAACGTCGCCTTGTCCAGGCCGAGGACCTCGCGGGCGGGGCGCACGTCCACCAGGTGCGGACGGGACGAGACCATGCGCTGCACTGCGCGCGCGTTGGCGTCCGCGTGGCCCGGGTCGCCGAGCACCGCCGCGAGCGCGTGCTCCGTCCCTGGGGGCGGCGGCCGCCAGTCGACCCTCTCCACCGGGACGGCCTGGTCCGCGAGCGCGTCCGCGAGGACCTCCACGCCCGCCGCGACCGTCCTGGGGTCGCGGGCGAGGAGCCCGCCGAGCGGGTGCCGCTGCTCGGTCATGTGGTCGTCCCTTCCGCCGGCGCGCCCTCGATCATCGACAGAGCGTGCCGGGCCGCCTGCGCGTTGGAGGCGAACACGTCCGCGCCCGCCCCGCACAGCGCCGCCGCCTGCCGGTCGCGGTCCTGCGGGTCGGCGGGCGTCCCGCACAGCGACACGACGACGCCCAGGTCGGGACGGGCCCGCACCGCGTCCGCGATCACCGGGGCGAGGGACGCGGCCGGATCGGGCTCCGCGCCGTGGCCGAGCACCACGTCCAGCAGCAGGACGCCGCAGCCGGCGTCGTCCGCCTCCGCCCGGACGGCCTCCAGCCGCAGCGCCGGGTCGATCATCGGGTGGGCGCGGCCCCGGGTGTAGGCGTCGTCGCCGAAGTCGGTGAACCGGTGGCCGCCGCCCGCGCCCGCGCCCCGCGCCGCCAGGTCCCAGCCGAGCGCGTCCCGCGCGATCGCCTTCCAGCGGGGCCACTCGGGGACCGGACGGCGGAGCGCCTTCAGCGTCTTCTCCGCCGCCGCCGTCAGGTCGTCCTCGCCCGCCGCCGGCAGCGCGAACACGACCGGGGTGTCCAGCCGCCGCGCCGCCTCCCGGATCAGGTCCGCGACCCGCGGCGCGGGCGGCTTGGACACCAGCACGATCAGCTCGGTGCCGGGGTCGGCGTCGAGCGCCGCCAGCGCCGCCAGCGCCGACCGCCCGCTGACCTCGGGCGACAGGTCCCGCCCGCCGACGCCGAGGACGTGGCCGACGCCGACGCCCGCCTCGTCCAGCAGGCACATCAGCTGCTGCGCGCCCGTCCCGGACGCCGCGACGATGCCGACCGGGCCCGGCCGGACGGCGTTGGCGAACCCGAGCCCCGCGCCGCCGATGACCGCCGTCCCGCAGTCGGGCCCCATCACGATCAGCCCGCGGCGGGCGGCGGCCTCCTTCAGGAGGATCTCCTGGGCGAGCGGCACGTTGTCGCTGAAGATCATGACGTTGAGGCCGGCGTCCAGCGCGTCCATCGCCTCGGGGAACACGTGCGGCCCCGGCACCGACAGGAGCGCGACCGTCGCGTCCGCGCGGGCGGCGGCGGACGCGGTCGTCCGGGGCGGCGCCATCGCGCCCGGCGCCACCGCCGCGGCGGGGCGGGACGCCTCGCGGAGCAGCCCGTCCAGGGCGCCGCGCGCCTCGTCGAGCGCCTTGCCGTCCGCCCGGACGGCCACCACCAGGTCATCGGGCCTCGCGTCCGGCGGGACCGCGAAGCCCATCCGCTCCAGCATCTCGCGGTTCAGCCCGGTGCCCATCGCCACCATCGCGGCGGCCACGTCCGGCCGTTCCGACAGCGACCGGCTGATCCGCATCAGCGTGACCGAGTCGTGGTAGCTCCCCCTGCGCACCTCGACCCAATCGCTCATGCCGGCCTCCGGTGGGGGGCGGCCCCACACACCCCCCGGTTCGCTCCGCTCATGCGGTGACCCTCGAAGCGCTGCGGACGGCCGTGAGGGCGAGGGCGGCGCGACAGCCCGCGAGGACGCCGTGGGCGAGGTCGGCGCCGGAGGTGTGGCCCACCGCCAGGAGGCGCCGGACGGCCTGGCCGGTCGCCGTCGCGTCCGCCGGCTCGTGGCCCGCGACGCAGCGCAGCACCGCGGCGACGTCGGCGCCCGCGCCGCCCGCCGCCGCGCAGTGCAGCAGCGTCGCGGCCAGCGCGGTCGTCCGGGTGCCGGCGTCGGCGGTGACCGCCGCGCCGAGCCAGTCCGCGAGGAAGACTCCGTCAGGAGCGGAGCGGCCCGGGGAGTGCGGGGGGCCGGCCCCCCGCAGGAGGGGCGCACGGCCGGTCCGGAGCGCGTCGCCGACGCAGCGCAGCGACACCAGCAGGCCGCACAGGATGTCGTCGCCGCTCGGGGTGAGGCCGGGGCCGAGCCCCACGATCCGCTCCGCCGCCTCCACCGCGCCCGCGAGGTCGCCCGCGGCGCAGTACTCGGCGAGCGCGGCCGGGTCCGGATGGTCGCCGAGGCCGCCGCCCGCCGTCCGGGCGCCGGTCAGCATCCCGGCGTCGGCCAGCTCGGCCTCCAGGGTCCGGACGCCGTACGCGAGCGCGGACGGCTGCACCGGCGCGAGCACGGGCGACGGGTCCCACCAGCGGCGGACCCGCACGTGCAGCGGACCCGTCTCCACCCGTCCGTCGCCGACCCACGCCTCGGCGCCCTCCCGGATCGACCGGAACGGCTGCTCCCGGCGGGCCGCGACGACGACCACCGCGTTCGGCAGCCGGTGCGCGTCGGAGGTGACGACCGCGAGGACCCGCGGCTCGGGACCGCCCCGCATCTCCAGGTACAGCGCCGCCGGGAACACGGCGATGACCCGCGCCGCGCGGCGCGGCGGGTCGAGCAGCGGCCGCAGCGCCAGGCTCGCGGCCCCGGCGGCGGGCGGCCGCCGGCCGGGCCGGGCCGGAAGCGGGATCGGGTCGCGGACGAGTGCGGTCACGGAACCTCCCGAGGCCGGCGTCGGTCGCCGTCCTGACGGTGGACGGCCCGGCCTCTGCCGAGACGGTAGAACGGGCCCCGCAGCGGACGTATGGAGAAAGCTGCCAAGGATGCTTGTCATCGTTCGTCTTAGTTGTCAGTGTTGATCAGGAAGCGGTAGCGATCACGCCGTAATGGGCGATGTACGCACCAAAAGGCGAGGTGACCCCTGGCATGAGTTACACCACAGCGGACCCGGGCCCACCGGCTCTGAGGCTCGCGAGCACCGGCACACTGACCTACGGCCTGTCGGTCGGCGAGGTCCTCGGCGTCAGCACCCTCAACGGCGCCCGCCTCATCGCCGGCCGGGCCGGTCTCGAGCGCATCGTCCAGCGTCTCAACGTGATGGAGGTCCCCGACATCCTGTCGTGGGTGAAGCCGAACGAGCTCCTCCTGACCACCGGCTACCCCCTGCGCAACACTCCCCAGTCGCTCGACAACCTGGTCTCCGACCTGGACGAGCGCGGACTCGCGGCCCTCGCCATCAAGCTGGGCCGCTACCTGGACTCGCTCCCCGCCGAGATGATCGCGCAGGCCGACCGCCGCGGCTTCCCCCTGATCCTGCTCCCCAACGACGTCGGCTTCGACGACATCCTGAACCAGGTCCTGACCGACATCCTGAACCGGCAGGCGTCCGTCCTCGCCCGCACCGAGGAGGTGCACCGCGCGCTCGTGCAGATCGTGCTGTGCGGCGGCGGCCTCCAGGAGGTCGTCGACGAGGTCGCGACGCTGCTGGACGTCGCCGTCGTCGTCGTGGACGGCGAGCAGCGCGTCCTCGCCGGCGCCGGTCCGGACGAGCACGTCCAGGCCATGCGGGCGTTCGACGCGGGCCGGCACGCGGCCTGCGGGCGCGGCGGCTGCGGCATCATCGGCGCGCACGGCACCGGCGACCACCTGGTCGTGCCCGTGATGGCGGGCGGCTTCGACCACGGCCGGATCATCGCGTTCAGCCCCGGCGGCACGCTGCGCGGCACCGACCTCGGCATCCTCGAGCGCGCCGCGACCGTCGCCGCGCTGGTGGTGACCAAGCAGCAGGCCGTCGCCGCCGTCGAGAGCAAGTACCGCGCCGACTTCCTCCGCGACATCCTCGCGGGGCGCGCGGGCGACGACGACCGGGTCATCGCGCACTGCGCCGGGTTCGGCTGGGACCTCGACCGTCCGGTGATGGTGGTCGTCGCCGAGCTCGACGGCCGCCCGCGCGGCACCCCGCCCGCCCCCGAGACGGACGGGAAGGCCCGCGGCAAGGGCGCCGAGCCCGAGGGCGGCACGCGCGGCGGGCGCGGCGCCGAAGAGCGCTCCGCGCAGGAGCGGCTCGCCGCCGCGTGGACGACGGCCGTCCGGCGGCACGACCGCGGCGCCGCCGTCGCGAGCTTCGCGCACGAGGTCGTCGCGGTCATCGGCGCGGACGGCGGCGACCCCGCCGAGCTGACCGCCGGGCCCGTCCAGGCGATGCTCAAGGAGGCGTCGTCGATCTTCGCCGAGCATCTGCCGGTGCGGCGGACGTTCTCCACCGGCATCAGCCGGACGGTGACGTCCCCGGCCGCGCTGCCCGAGGCGTACGAGCAGGCCGTCAAGGCCGTGCGGGTCGGGCGGCAGCTGAACGGCGCGGGCGCGCGGGCGCACTTCGACCAGCTCGGCGTGTACCGGCTGCTGAGCCTCGTGTCCGACCCCGAGGAGCTGCACGCGTTCGTCCGCGAGACGCTCGGCGACCTGGCCACCGACGACGAGCCTGAGCTGGTCGACCTGCGCCGCACCCTGCAGGTGCTGCTGGAGACCAACCTCAACGTCGCCGAGACCGCCCGCCGCCTCCACTTCCACTACAACACGCTGCGCTACCGCATCGGGAAACTGGAGCGGATGCTCGGAGCCTTCACGGAGGACGCCCATCTGCGCCTCAACCTCACCCTCGCCCTTCACGTACTGCGCATGCGCGGAATCTGAGGGTAATCGACGGTAGCGCGACCGCCCCGGTGATCTTCCGGTGACGCGCCGAGCCGGCGGGCGGGCTTTGGCAGATGTCGCCGATGCCCGCCGACCGGGGTAGATCTACCGTGCCCGCATGAACGCGGACGGTTGAGCAGGAGGGGCCTTCCATGGTGTTCGGCTGGAAGCTGCACGGGGACGGGCGCACCCCGCCGCCCGGCGAGGTCGTCAGACCGGACGAGCGGCTGTCGTGGCCGCGCACGGCCGGCATCGGCGCCCAGCACGTCGTGGCGATGTTCGGGGCGACGTTCGTGTTCCCCGTCGTGATGGGCCTGGACCCCAACCTGGCGATCATGATGTCGGGGGTCGCGACGGTCCTGTTCCTGCTGATCGTGGGCGGCCGGGTGCCGAGCTACCTCGGCACCAGCGCGTCGTTCGTCGGCGCGGTCGCCGCGATCCGCGCGGCGGGCGGCGACAGCGCGACGGTGACCGGCGCGATCCTCGTCGCGGGCGCCGTCCTGACGGTGATCGGCCTGCTGATCCACTTCGTCGGCGGCGACGTCATCCACCGGGTGTTCCCGCCGGTCGTGACCGGCGCCGTCGTGATGCTGATCGGGTTCAACCTGGCGCCGGTGGTCGCCACCGTCTACTGGCCGCAGGACCAGTGGGTCGCGCTGGCGACGCTGGGCTTCGCGGTGTTCTGCGCGGTGCTGCTGCGCGGGTTCTGGGCGCGGATCGCGGTGCTGCTGGCGCTGGTGTTCGGGTTCCTCCTGTCGTGGCTTCTCGACAACACCGCCGGGAAGGTCACGTCGGTTCTCCCCGGCCAGAACCTCCTGGACGCGTCGGGCAAGCCGTGCACGGCCGAGGGCACCTACTGCGTCGCGACCGCGTTCCCGCACGACCGGATCGACTTCACCAGCGTGGAGGCGGCCGACTGGTTCGGGTTCCCGAGCCTGCACGGCCCGGACTTCAAGACCTCGGCGATCCTGCTGGCGCTACCGGCGGTCATCGCGCTGATCGCGGAGAACACCGGGCACGTCAAGGCCGTCGCCGCGATGACCCGCGACGACCTCGACCCCGTCCTCGGCCGGGCCATCGCCGCCGACGGCGTCGGCACCGCGCTCGCCTCCGCGGTCGGCGGCTCCCCGACCACCACCTACGCCGAGAACATCGGCGTCATGGCCGCCACCCGGATCTACTCGACCGCCGCCTACTACGTCGCCGCGGCCGTCGCGATCCTGTTCGGGCTGTGCCCCAAGTTCGGCGCGCTGGTCGCCGCGACGCCCGGCGGCGTCCTCGGCGGCATCACCGTCGTGCTGTACGGGATGATCGGGCTGCTCGGCGCGAAGATCTGGATCGAGAGCCGGGTGGACTTCGCCGATCCGGTGAACCTCGTCCCGGTCGCGGCGGGCATCATCCTCGCGATCGGGAACGTGACACTGGACATCACCGACGACTTCCCGCTGCAGGGCATCGCGCTCGGGACGATCGCCGTGCTGGTCGGCTACCACGTCCTGAACGCCGTCCGCGGGCCGAGCGGCCAGGGCGGCGGCGTCATCGCGCCCACCGACCGGGCGGCGGGATGAAACCCCCGCCGTTCGGCTACCGCGCCCCGGCCACCGTCACCGAGGCGCTGGACGCGCTGGCCGCGGAGCCGTCCGGCAAGGTCCTCGCGGGCGGGCAGAGCCTCATCCCGCTGCTGAACATGCGGCTCGCCGCGCCGGCGGAGCTGGTCGACATCAACCGCGTCGCCGAACTCGACACCCTGCACGTGAGGGACGAGGGCGTCCGGGCCGGCGCGCTCGCCCGGCTCGCGCGGGTGGAGCGCTCCGCGGAGGCCGCGGCCGTCCAGCCGCTGCTCGGGCAGGCGCTCCGGCACGTCGCGCATCCCGTCATCCGCAACCGGGGGACGGTCGTCGGGAGCCTCGCGCACGCCGACCCGGCCGCCGAGCTGCCCGCCGTGCTGGCCGTCCTCGGCGGGACGGTCGAGGCGGCGTCGGCGCGTGGGCGCCGCACCATCCGGGCCGCCGAGTTCTTCCGCGGGCCGATGGAGCCCGCGCTGGAGCCCGGCGAGCTGGCCGTCTCCGCGTTCTTCCCGGCCTCGCCGCCCCGCACCGGCACCGCGTTCACCGAGACGGCGCGGCGGCACGGCGACTACGCGCTCGCGGGCGTCGCCGCCGTCGTCACCCTCGACGAGGACCTGCGCGTCTCCGCGGCCCGCGCCGGGTACCTCGGGATCGCCGCGACGCCGCTCGTCCTCGACCTGACCGGCGCCGCCGGGCCGCACGGCGACTGGCGGGCCGCGGCGGCGCACGTCCGCGAGCGGATCGACCCGGAGACCGACATCCATGCGGGCGCCGGCTACCGGCGGCACCTGACCGGCGTGCTCACCGAGCGCGCGTTCAAGTCCGCGGCGGCCGAGGCGCTGCGCAGGGCGGGGGAGTGATGGAGGAGAGCTTCGAGGTCGGGCTGACCGTGAACGGGACGCACCGCACCGCCAGCGTCCCGGCGCGCCGCCTGCTGTCGGACCTGCTCCGGCACGACCTCGGGCTCACCGGCACGCACGTCGGCTGCGAGCACGGCGTCTGCGGCTGCTGCACCGTCCTGCTGGACGGGGACCCGGTGCGGTCGTGCCTGATGTTCGCCGTCACCGCCGCCGGCCACGAGGTCACCACCGTCGAGGGCCTCGCGGACGAGGACGGGACGCCGTCGCCCGTGCAGCGCGCCTTCCGCGAATGCCACGGCCTGCAGTGCGGCTTCTGCACGCCCGGGTTCCTCTGCACGGTGACGGCGCTGCTGCGCGAGACGCCCCGCCCGACCGAGGACCAGGTCCTTGAGGGCATCTCCGGGAACCTGTGCCGCTGCACCGGCTACCAGAACATCGTCAAATCGGTGCACCGCGCCGCCGACATTCTGGCTGAGGAGTCGTAGATGGGGACGCGGATATTCGGCGAGCCGGTCGAGCGCCGCGAGGACGCGCGGCTCCTCACCGGCCGCGGCCGCTACCTCGACGACCTGGGCCGGGACGCGCTGGCGGCGGCGTTCGTCCGCTCGCCGCACGCGCACGCCAGGATCGCCGACATCGACGTGTCCGGGGCCCTGGACGTCGACGGCCTCGTCGCCGTCTACACCTGGGAGGACCTTCCCGGCCGGGTCGGGGAGCCGCTGCCGCTCCTCATCCCGCACCCCGCGCTGACCCATGGCCGCACCGGGTATCCGCTGGCGCGCGACGTCGTCCGGCATGTGGGCGAGCCCATCGCGATGGTCGTCGCCCGCGACCGGTACCTGGCCGAGGACGCCGCCGAACGCATCCGCGTCGAGTACGAGCCGCTCCCGCCGGTCGTCGGCATCGAGGCGGCGACCCGGGCGGAGCACCTCGTCCACGACGACGTGCCCGGCAACGTCGGGGCGGTGCTCGTCCAGGAGACCGGGGACGCCGCCGCCGCGATCGACGCCGCCCCGCACGTGCTGGAGTTCAGCCTCGCGATCGAGCGCAGCGCGTCGATGCCGCTGGAGGGACGCGGCGTCTACGCGCGGTGGGACGCCGACGACGGGTCGCTGCGCGTGTACTCGTCCACGCAGGCGTCCACGAGCGTGCGCGCCGCGATCGCCGCGCGGCTCGGGCTGCCGAACGGCAAGGTCGAGGTCGTCGCCCCGGACGTCGGCGGCGGGTTCGGTGTCAAGATCGTCCACCCGTGGCCGGAGGAGGTCCTCGTCCCGTGGGCGGCGCGGCTGCTGGACCGCGAGCTCAAATGGACCGAGGACCGCCGCGAGCACTTCGTGTCCGCCGCGCACGAGCGCGGGCAGCTCCAGGACGTCCGCGTCGGGTTCGACGACGCGGGCCGCGTCCTCGGCCTGGACGTGACGATCCGGCACGACCACGGCGCCTACACCCCGTACGGGATCATCATCCCGATCGTCACGTCCACGCAGCTCCTCGGCCCGTACAAGATCGGCGCCTACCGGGCGGAGGTGACGAGCCTCTACACCAACACGCTGATCGTCACCCCCTACCGGGGCGCGGGCCGCCCGCAGGGCGTGTTCTGCATGGAGCGGACCATGGACCGCGTCGCCCGCCACCTCGGCCTCGACCGCGCCGACGTCCGCGCCGCGAACCTCATCCAGCCGGACGAGTTCCCCTACGACCAGGGCCTCATCTTCCAGGACGGCCGCCCGCTGATCTACGACTCGGGCGACTACCCGGAGCTGCTCCGCAAGGCGCGGGAGCTGATCGGCTGGGACGGCTTCGACGCCGAGCGCGCCGCCGCCGCGGGCCGGGGCCGCCGCCTCGGCATCGGCCTCGGCGTCTACGTCGAGGGGACGGGCGTCGGCCCGTACGAGGGCGGCCACGTCGAGATCGACACGGCCGGGCGGGTGCACGTCTCGACCGGGCTGACATCGCAGGGCCAGGGCCACGAGACCGTGTTCGCGCAGATCGCCGCGTCGGAGCTGGGCGTCCCGATCGGCGACGTGCACGTCACGACGGGCGACACCCGCCGGTTCGGGTACGCGGTCGGGACGTTCGCGTCCCGCGCTGCCGTGATGAGCGGCAACGCGATCGCGCTGGCCTGCCGGAAGGTCCGCGGCAAGGCGCTGCGGATCGCGGGCGAGGCGCTGGAGGCCGACCCGCGCGACCTGGAGATCACGGGCGGGGTCGTGCACGTCAGGGGCGACCCGTCGGCGTGCGTGCCGCTGCGGACGGTCGCGGTGCTGTCGAATCCGCTGCGGTACGCGTTCGACGAGGAGGCCGCGGCGGCGACGCAGTTCGCGGCCGCCCGGCCCGTCACCGAGCCGCCCGTCGCGGCCGGGGACGAGCCGGGCCTGGAGGGGCGCGACTACTACTCGCCCGTCCGGTCCACGTTCGCCGCCGGGGCGCACGCCGCGATCGTGGAGGTCGACCCGGACACGGCGGAGATCGCGATCCTGCGGTACGCGGTCGTCCACGACTGCGGGCGGCTCATCAACCCGATGGTGGTGGAGGGGCAGATCCACGGCGGCGTCGCGCAGGGCATCGGCGGCGCGCTGTACGAGCGGATGGTGTACGACGAGTCGGGCCAGCTGCTGAACGCCTCGTTCATGGACTTCCTCATGCCGTACGCGACGGAGATCCCGCGGATCGAGACCGGCCATCTGGAGACGCCGTCGCCGCTGAACCCGCTGGGCATCAAGGGCGCGGGGGAGGCGGGCGTCATCCCGGTGTCGGCGGTGATCGCCTCGGCGGTGGAGGACGCGGAGGGCGTCCGCGTGGACGCGATGCCGCTCTCCCCGGACGGCCTCTACGAGCTGCGCGAACGGGCGGCGCACGACCCGTCGTTGCGCGTCCGGGAAGGCGCCAGGAGTTTGTAGTGCTGGCGGGGTCGGCTCGGGTGCGGGGGACCTCAACCCCGCCAGCGTGTTGACCCTAGTGAACGAGGGTGCGGGCTCTCGGCGTAACCGGGATTCCTCCGGGAAGGTCGGCTTTCACCCGCCCGCGGGGGCGGGCTTGTCGGGGGCGTTGCCGCCGAGCGACTTCGGCAGGTAGTTCTGGACGGCGGCGGGCCGGAACCCGGCCTGCTGGATCCAGCCGAGGATCGTCAGGAGGTCCTTGGCGAGCCCCTTGCGGTAGTGCATGAGGACGATGTCGCCGGGCTTGAACCCCTTGCCGCCGTCGCCGCGCGCGAAGCCGTTGAACCCGACGCCCGGCCCGGTGGTGCCGTTGTAGAACTCCGCCGACCACAGCAGCACCGACTTGACGCCGCACTGCCCGGCGACCTGCCGGGTGGTCTCGTTGAAGCTCCCGAACGGCGGGCGGAAGATCTCCGGACGGCGGCCGTACTGCTTCTGGATCTCGTCGGACGCGCCGCAGATCTGCTTCTTCTGCGCCTCGGCGGGGAGCGTCGCCATGTTGGGGTGGCTGATGGTGTGGTTCTCCATGCGCGATCCGGCGTTGCGCATGGCCCAGAAGTACTGTCCCTGGCCCTTGATGTAGGTGGAGGTCAGGAACGTCATGATGGGAACCTTCCGCGTGCGGACGAGGTTCACGAACTCGGAGTCGTACTCGTAGCCGTCGTCGATGGTGAGGAAGACGACGCGCTCCTGCGTCTCGATGCGGCTGACGACCGGGGGCAGCCCGTCCTGGGACGGCTGCGGCGGCGTCCAGGAGCCGGGCTTCGGCGTCGCCCACTTCTGGTCGCCGAGGACGGCGGCGAGCTGCGTCCGCATCGACGGCCCCGAGTCGCCGGCCTGCGCGGTCAGGACGGGCCAGCCGCCCGCGGCCACACCGACCACGCCTGCGGCAACCATGGTGATCACGGGCGTCGTACCTCGCATCGGCCGCGTACTCCGTTCGGTCTTCGGGGGTTTCCGCATCGGTTGACGCGCCGGTGGCGAGGGGAGTTCGCACCCCGGCGGAACCTGCCGGACATATCTGACCATTTCCCACGTTCGCGCGGGCGCATCTGCCCAATCCTCGGCGTGTACTCGGCAGATGTTGCCGTTCGGCCCGGCGGCGCCATTCCCTAAAGTCGGGTCCATGCAGCTCAACGGCAGTGCCACCGTCGCCGCGCCGCTCGCCCGCGTGTGGGACGCGCTCCAGGATCCGGCGGTCCTGGCGAGGACGATCCCCGGATGCCGGTCCCTGGAGGAGACGGGCCCGGACACCTACCGCATGACCGTCACGGCGGGCGTCGCCTCGATCCAGGGCACCTACGTGGGGCGGGTCGAGCTCGCCGAGCCCGACCCGCCGCGCTCGTTCGTCCTGCGGGCGCGCGGCCAGGGGGCGCCGGGCACGGTGGACGCGACCGTCCGCGTCCGGCTCACCGACGGCGACGGCTCGACCCGGATCGACTACGACGCGGACGCGGTCGTCGGCGGGATGGTCGGCGGCGTCGGCCAGCGGATGCTGGGCAGCGTCGCCAGGCGCACGGCGGGCGAGTTCTTCGCCGCGGTCGAACGC